>PGXZ01000026.1 GCA_002839415.1 Candidatus Saccharibacteria bacterium HGW-Saccharibacteria-1
TAGCAAAAAAAGTCATCAGCGCTCACGGCGGCAAAGTACTATTCAGCTCAGTCGAAGGCAAGGGGAGTACTTTTGGGTTTAGTTTGCCAGTTGAATAATATTTTTTAAGGTATCTAATTGACAAATGTACAAAATAGTTGTAGTATTATAGCAAAGTTATATAGAATTAATTACTAACAGGTTATTATTATGTCGTCTGCGAATAAAAAACTAATAAAGAATTCAGAAGCCGTTCCAGTTATTGATAGCGATTTATTTGATGGTAAAAATGATTATCAGATAGCTTTGATAACACATAGCCCTGAGGATATCTTAAATTATAAAAAAGATACCATAGAAGAGGCGGCATTAAAGCTGCGATGGAACGTTTACGGTAAAAAAACTGCAATGTTAAAGAAAAACGTTATGCGTATTGACGGAACTGAAATTGATGAATATGATGAGCGTTCAGTCCATTTTACAATAGCCGAGAATAGATCGATGGGCAAGCTCGCGATATTTTCTTGCGCAAGAATGATCTTAAAGGATAATGAACATAGATCTGATCTACCGATAGAAGATTTTTATCCTGAAGCGTTTCAGGGGCCAACAAATTTGGGTGACTTTGAAATCTCTCGTTTTATTGAGTGTCATGACGATACAAAAACTGCATATTTTGCTAAACTATTACTTATGGCCGCTGGCCTTTCGTACTCTGAAAAAAATAACCTCGGGTCTATGTATGGTGTTGTCGAGCCGGTTTTTGCTAGACTTCTAAAGATTATGGGCATTCCTATGGATCAAATAACCGACGTTAAGGTTCTTGATGACTATAATGACAAGAACGTTGGTATTAAAATTGACAAGATTGGTGCTAAAAAAACCGTTGAAAGCAAGCTTGGTGAGATTGCTATGAAAAAAATATTCACATCAGACGAAAATATTGTATTTTTGAACAGTTAATCTAAAAATTGGAGGGTCAATGGAAAGCTATAGAGATATGGAGTATCAAAGAAATTACGGTTTTTGGAATGAGAAAGAGCAGATTTTATTGTCAAAAGCCAGGGTTGCGATTGCTGGTGTTGGTGGAGATGGTTTCCAGCTTGGCTATAAATTAGCAATGATGGGCGTTACTAATTTCAGTATTGCAGATCCTGAAACATTCGAGGTCGAAAATTCAAATCGTGTTTTCGGAGCAACTTCAAGTAATGTCGGTGAAAACAAAGCTGAAGTTTTTAAAAAAATGGTGCAAGACATGCGCCCAGGGGCACAGGTTGATATTTTTAATAAAGGTGTCAGCAGTGATAATATTCAAGAATTTATGCATGGTGCCGATTTGGTCTTGGATGAATCAGAGTTAACTCATCTTGAGCTTGGTACGATGATTGCTCGCGAGGCGAGAAGAATTAAAATTCCAGATTTACTGGTTATGAATATTGGCTTTTCCGCAATTGCAACTTCATTTCACTATGATAAAGGCAGAACTTTCGAGGACATAATGGGTATTCCGAGGGATATGCCAATTGATGAAGTAGCTGGCTTGAATGTAGATTTTAGTCGATGTTTACCTTATGTTCCAGTATATGGTGACGTTAATACCCTCTTGGCTGTCGAAGGTGGAGCGCATTTGCCATCAATCAGTCAGGGCGTTGATATTGCTTCGGCTATTGGAACTACTGAAGCTTTCTTGCATTTGACCTCCAAAGCGGGTAACCGCAGGAGAAAGCCAACATGGTCGCCAAAGTTTCGTTACATGGACGCCTATGATAACAAGAGTGGTACGGTCAGTATGCCTCGTTTTGCTTTTTACTCTGGCTTCGTTAAGACGCTTATGAGAAATAAACTCAATCTCAATCCGCAAGCTAGTTATAGCGATAGCCAGCGTGCTAAGCGCAATCAGCCATAATGCTTTAGGTAATTGCACATAAATCTAGAATGGTCATGAAATGACCTGTATAATAGCTATTGAATGAGAAATTTTTTTCTGGTAGTCGATATAATGATCGTTGTTGGGTTGTTATTTTTGGCTTATTTTAGCTTAATCAAAGATGGATATCGAAAAAACATAAATAAAATTTTTGCCGGGTTTAGTGTCCTAGTTGGTTTTTGGATATTGTCAAATAACATTAGCAACGACACAAGGCTCTCTAGCGAAATTGCCTTATATTCGAATTATATTGTATTTGCGTCAAGTTACGGTGCTTCTATCTTGCTGGCTCAATTTATTGCAAATCTTTCTGGGTTCCGTGGTTTAGAGCGGCTAATTAGAAAATTTTTACCATTTGAATGGATGTTATGTCTGGTTGGCGCAACGCCGTTGGTCGTATCAAGCGTTCAATTACAGGGTAGTGTGTATGCGGTAGGTTTTGGGCCGCTTATTTGGCTTTATGCTTTAGGGTTGTTTTTTACTGTTGGTCAAATGATTGTTGGTATAGTTTATGGACTAAGGAATAGCAAGGGTCTAAAGCGAAAGCAGGTATTATCCGTAAGTGTTGGAATGTTGATTACTATACCGCTCGTTGTTCTTCTTTCTTTTGTAATTCCTGCTTTGACTGGGCTATTTTATGTGACTGAATTTGGCATATCACCAGGTGTAATTTTGGTTACATGTTTGTATTATAGCGTTGTTAAATATCGCTTACTTGATGTCAGGTTGGCGTTTGTTAGGTTAATGGCGTACTTACTTTCATTATTAGTTTTTGTTCTGTTTTATTATATTTTGGCGTATGTAATTTCATTTTTAGTATTTGACAATAAGGCAATTTTCAATATTAGCAACAGCCTAAGTGTTGTAGTTGCGTTAGTCTTGGCGTCATTCTTTAGACCTATTAAAAAAGCGTTTGATAAATTATCAAAGATGGTTTTTTATAAAGATAATTATGATAGTGCCGACTTTTTTGCAATTTTAAACCAAACTGCGACAGTGACAAACAATCTAAGGGTGTTATTGGCTAATTCGGCACGCGAAATAGAAGAGATTATCAAAATCGACAAAGTTTTCTTTGTTGTGTTTAGGGATAACGGTAATTTTATGATATCAAGTAATGGCAAAATGATGAATTGTCTTGACTATAATACCGCTAGTTTAACCAAGCAATTCGAGCTTGACCGTGATTATTTAATACGTAAGGATAATTTGTCGCTAGATCGTCTCGACCACCAAACCAAACGTCTCCTAATAAGCCACAAACTAGAACTAATAATTCCACTGACAGTCTCTAAAAAAATAGTCGGTATCTTGTGTCTTGG
>PGXZ01000027.1 GCA_002839415.1 Candidatus Saccharibacteria bacterium HGW-Saccharibacteria-1
ATAGAGCGGTTGGTAAAGTATTGGCCTAATGGACTAGATGATATGTTGTTGTAGTTGCAGGCTGTATTGCCGTTGTTGGAGAAGCTGAGTTTGGCGCAGGACGAGGCGGTGGCTGGGTTTGCATAGGCAGAGTCTGAGGCTGCTCCATTTATTTTGCCCGTTGCAAGAATACCGTATTCAATCCAACTACCGTAAGTAGTACCTGACTTAACAGAAGTGCTAGTATTAACATTGCTCGTCAAGTTAGCAGTACTTCCCATTTGACGACCAGCTAACAGGTCGCCACCTATGATTTGAGTTTTAGGTTTTTTGACTACGGTTATGCAATTATTTACTGGGTCAAACGAACCATGGTTATATTCGCTACTAGGACTATACGCATTAGATTCATTATAAGGCACAGGGTCACTCTTGTTTGGATAAAGCGAAAATGCAAAACAATATTTAGTACCAGCTTCAACGTCAGTCGGAGTAAAAGTGCTAGATGGAGTAGATATACCAGGATATTCAAAAACAGTTGTTTGCATAGTTGAAGTACAAGACACAATAGAACTAGGGGCCGTAGATGCGCCAACTTTAAATGAATTCTTAAAGTAGCTGCATGGGTCAGTTGTATTATTACCACCTATAGTTTGAGATATAGTAACATTCTTTTTAGGTGTAACCACAAACATCGTTTTATACCATCTTGTCTGCTTACTTCTGGAGTGGGTTTGGTACTTATTCCAAAAGGTTGCTGGATTAAGAGTTGACGTAAACGGCGTAGAACTAACAGTGGGACTAATAGTTGTTGATGTTCCAGGCTCTACCATAAAGCCAAAACTGTTAGTTCCAGTAATATTTAACTTGTAATCATAACATGGACCGATGCTTGTATACCATGTGCTAGACGTAGTTAATGGATAAGTAGTTCCGCTATATTTTTGTTGATAACTACCAGAAAAGTACTTGTCTGTTCGTACATAGACCTGTGTATAGGTCGTTACACCAGTCTTCTTATTGGTAGTCGCGACAGTCTTATACACGGGGACGTAATAATAAATAGGCTTAGTATAGTCATCAACCCACACATCATGATAGCCATAAACATGCGTTCTGCTATCACTAAAAGTTACAGTATGTGTAAGGCCGTCGGTATACCTCCGTGTTACAAAATTACTTGTATTATTTTCAATGGTAGTTTTTGTGCTATATGGTGAATTACCTATTGTACTACCCTCAATACTGACATTTACTGGCACTAGTCCGTTCGAGTTAGAGTGAGTCCTCCCCCAAGGGTCACGGTGAGAAACTGGGCCATAGGTTTTTGGTTCAACAATAAACTTTATCGGTCTGCATATACTAGTCTGCATAGGTGGCTCAGAAATGTCCACACAGGCGGGTATACTTGAGCCATGACCAGAAATATTGCTGTCTACGGGCGTAAACCTAACCTGCTCGCACAACCGCTTTCCAACATCACTAGCTTGAACTGTATATACATTATAAGGGAAGTCACTATTAGACCTCATAGTGCCAGTAGCGCCAGCGGGAGTATCTTTTGCGCTATATTCCACATTAGGATTGCTCCAAATACTAATATTCGTTATACCCAGATTACTATGCACAGACCAATTAGTAGGACTTGGTCCGTTGTTTGATAGTGTATGATACCAAACAATTGTATCTCCAGGTTTGGCGTTTGTCATATTCGCAGTACTGGTTGCCGAAAGCGACCAACTACCCAAAGTGAGACCCTGTAAGTTGCCCACTGGATTGGCGCAAGATATCTTAATAGCAAATTTTATAACTCCGTTATCCCTAAATACCAACGAGGGTTGATTATCGCCCCAAGAATATTGAACAGCGTCATTCAAAGGCCTACCTATAGAGTTATTTACACTTCGGTATGCAATTCCACTATTTATTGAATAAGCAAATGACTCCACGCTCAATGAAACCGAACCACTATTTACTCTATTCCTCCAATCATTGATATCCGAAGCGTCTGGCTTGGCATAGTCATCACCACCCCTCATTGATTGAATGATAAACGCAGCTCCTACCTTATTGCCACTTACACGATCCGAATCTTCATGTTTCATGAAATCTCCATCACCATAAGTTCCTTGAATAAAATTCAGAAAACTAGCCTTGTCAGTAATATTACTATAGTTCAAGCCACTATCAATTAATGGTAGAGTATTATAGTAATCGCCATCAGGATAGCTATATCCACTAAAGTACCCTTGACTTATTGCCCTCTGAGCCACAACTGTCGAACCATCAGAAAATATTAGTAAGCCAATTGATAAAAATACAATGCCCAATCTACTAAGAACATTTAAATTGACTCTCACTTCTTAAGTTCCTCAATTAGTTTTTTGTAGTAGTTAATATCTGCTTTATCCATCGCACTACTACTATCACTTAGCCTATCAATCGCTAATTGATAAAACTTAATTGCCCGTTCCTTATCTTGCTTATTTGCCTGCAATCCCGCAATAAGAGCCGCCGTGGCCGCTGTAGGCTTTAAAATTTCAGCCTTATTAGCATATACTAGAGCTTCATCATATTTCTTACCGCCCGTAATAGATGCCGCTAATGACGCTTTTGCACAATAGATGTATGCTTTGTCCGAATCAGTCTTTGCACTAGCTAGATTTTTATCTAGCTCGGACTGACCAGCAACCGCACCATCCTTAACGGCCACAGAGTCCGCCTGAGTATATATTTTATTTTTTGCTTCACTAACCTCATATATCTTTGCAGAATTGTAACTGATTATTTTATTTACAATAATATTATAGGCAACAAAAGAAACCGCAATGATTGTCATTATTGAAATCGCAAGTACGAGCTTTTTTTTCTTAAATAATTTGTCAAATTTTAATTTTCTAAACAATTTTTTCATAATACTTATAGACATAATCATAATGCAAACCCGCAACAAATACAACCATTTTTAAATGTTTGAGCAATATTTGTATTCTATTCTCTAATATCTAGGAGGAAGTTCAACCGTATAAACCGACTTGACAATATTAAGCTTCTTAGCCCTCTCATAAGACCACATGTAAGCATCAGCTCGTAGGTTAAAGACTTCGGCTGGGTCGCCACTGTTTATTGCGCCCGTGCCAGAGCCTGCGGTG
>PGXZ01000013.1 GCA_002839415.1 Candidatus Saccharibacteria bacterium HGW-Saccharibacteria-1
CTGGTATGCCTCGGGGCATGGTTAATTCTCCTTATTTAGATTTATTATACTGCCTTTTTTGGAATAGACAGTGTGTCTAGTATAAGGGGAGCCTGACAAGAGTCAAGATTTCGATACAAAGCATTTACATCAGATTCCGTACTCGTCCAAATTATTCCATCAGTATCTATGCCCGAAAATACTCCGTCGGGTTGACGGCCACCAGCCATTAGTATATCCAGACCAGTAGTGCCGCCTAGTTTTATCTGAGAGCCTTGATCTGTTCCTCTATATCCAGTAGCATCCGCCTGAGCCTGCGACATGCCTAAATACTTTTCCAAGGTTTTAAACTCCGTATCGCTCGGTACATGACTTCCATATGGACATATGCCCATTGAAGCGTCTGCACTCTTATAGTCCATAGCCTCACCCCATTGATAAAGAGCCCCATCTTGATCACAGTTGGACTCCAAATTGTTATAGCAATATTTTTCAATAACACCATTGTCCTCCTGACCCGCAACTCCGTTGACCATTAGCCCAACATTCAAATTAGACTTAGACCAAACCTGAGTACCTATCTCCAGCCAAGCAACCGGGACAGTATCTTCGGTTATAGAATAAGTGACACCTCCCTTCGATCCAATTATTACAAATCCATCAGTTGTATTAGTTGAATATTTTAGCACGTTTCCGTTGCTTGGTTTTATGCAGTAATCCGCATCAACACGAGGACTCTCTGGACAAAAAATACCCGTTACCGCATCGGGCGCAGACATCACAGGATAGCCACCATAAAGCATCTTATAAACAGCTATCTTTTTAGAGGCGCTAGATAAATCAGACTGAACAACAACTGAACTTGCTTTTTTAGTAATCCCTGAGTAACTAACAATAGTAATAGCAGCAAGAATACCTATTATCACTATGACTACTAACAATTCTACAATCGTAAAAGCCGAATCCATTCTGCTTTTATAAAAAATCTTACTACCGTTATTCATAATTATTCTCCTCTATTTTATTTAATCTTTAACCTAATATTATATAATTCGAGTTTATTGATGCGCTAGGTTGAGTCGCTGATATCCCTACTTTTCAACATCATACAAACCAGTATCCAGATTAAGATTGTTTGAAGTTTTTGAATAATCAGCCGAATAGGCTAGAGAGGAAAATCCAGAATATGAATTATTATCGAGCAATATCGATGTTCCTATGTAGTTGTCGGCAATAGCTAAATATTGAGGTCCATTATTTTTAAAGACATTATTTTTAAACGTCGCACTCGCACCCGAGCCCCTAAAACTTAGCCTAGGATTACTAATTTTTGTCCACTCAAAAGTACTATTTTCAACGATAAAGTTGCTCGTTTGACTAGTATTATAAAAGAACCCTATATCATCCATATTTTTTGTTGATACGTTTGATATTTTTACATTATCTATCCTGCTCTTGAGTATAAACAAACCGCCCCCCATTGTATTAGCATTGATATTAATATTGCTTAGATTTATTTCATAAGCTTCCTCTAGCTGGAATGCGCCCATATCTGGAGCAATCGTTTCATTTGCCCTGTCGGTTTTTGACTCACTAATTTCGATATCTTGAACATTTATTTTTTTAGCATCCCACAACGAAAACGCCAAATTACATCTTCTTATATTTACATTGCGAATATCAACTTGCGTCGCCCCGTAGACATTAAAGCCACGATTGGCATTTTCAATTACACTATTTTTGATGACGATGTTTTTAGGGTCCGTTTTTTCCGGATAACTATCGCCAATTGAAACACCCGCGCCGGGCGCATTGATAAAATTAACATTATCAAAAACTACGTTATCATTACCCCAGTCAACATAAGCCGAGTGTAGCCAATGAGAATTACCCGCATCTGCATCAAGGGTGCTATTGCTCATTACAAATCCGTTTGTCTGTCCCATAAGTAGCGGCGTGCCTGAGTTTATTACATTAAAATTACTAATATTTACATTTATATTATCCAGCCCATTTAACGAAGCCCCCAATTTCAGGCCATTATACATGTTATCCATTCTGACATTGGTTATAGTCAAATTATTTACACCCATAATATACATACCTTGGATATTACTAGTAAAGCTATCCGCATAATAACCCGTGCCAGCGCGATCATTGTCAGATCTAAAAGACACGCCTTCAATTTTAACATTTGAAATATATGTATTCTCACTTGAATAAAATAAAGACCGAGGGCTGTCTTGGGATGGCATGTAGATCGTTGCCCCATAACCAATTATATGAACATTACTCCGCAAGTTTATAGTATCGGTTATTTTGTAGTATTTTTCGGTTTTTGGTATTGATAATGCGATATTCTTTTTGCTCGCATCATCAATTGCAGTCTGTAACGCTAAGGTGTCGTTGGCATTACCATCGCCCTTAGCTCCATAATCAGCTGCATTTATTGTCTCGATGCTAATAACAGGAGTCGTAGTTGGTGACTTTAAAGTAGAGCTTGCAGTTGGGGAGTTTTGTTTTATGTTTTTACCAGTTACGGTCTTGTTACTAGAAGTATCGCTCTTACTACCGGTTGCTTGTTTTGGCTTATCAACAGTTAGTTTATCTAAGATTGAAATTATATCTTTGCCATTTTTAGAATCCTGTTTATTGTATCCCATCACCCACAAGGTCGTAATCGAAATAAGTACGGCAATGACAAATAATGCAGCACAAATAATAACCTTGAAACGTTTTTTAAAATTCTTAATTTTTTTATACATTTTTTAGTTATGTTTATGCTTGTTGCCGATATCATCTAATGTAGTACACATACAAGAAATTTTCAAGGAGCGTTATATTCGAAGTGGCTGGATAAACATCAATATCAACATCCAGAACGGCAGCGGCTTAGTTAGTTGTAACCAATTCAGCGCATCCAACTGGCGTGACTATCGATAATGGTGCGAATGACTTGCCCTAGCTCCTATACTGGCACTGTAAAATGAAACTCTTGATATTTATAATCCACTATGGTATAAAGAAGCTATCTATTCAGTTGAGTGCCAATTCCTGAAAAGAGTTCTTTTTAGTTTATATTTGCAGAATATAAAGATATTCAAGTTGTTGTTCGATTCAAAACCAAAGGACGGTGATTATCATGAGTAAAGTATTTTACGACAGAAACAATAACAGTTACATTATCTGTGATGATGGTACTATTATCGGCAGCGGTAGCAATATCGGCAGGATTTGTGACGACGGGACCATATATATGAAAGACAAACGCGTTGGAATGTTATGCAGCGATGGAACCTTCATCGGAAACGACAATAAAATTTCCATAGTCTCTGACGGTTGCGTAATATCAGGTGGCGGGTTTTCAGGCTTCTTTTACGACCTATAGAATTTCATCTATTAAACGGTAGCCTGTTGGTGCAACTTTAATTATCTATTTTCTGCTTATTTAGCACGCTTATTTTTATAAGTATAAAGGTTACGGCATTATTTAGTCGTAACCTTTTAAAATTTTAATTAAAGAGCAACACACATCAACCTAATATATAATATAGACATGGGCAAAGACAGCAACCCGACCGATTCCCAAATAGTCAATTTAGTAATAAGTGGCGATATCGACAAATATGCCGAAATAATCAATAGATACGAAGATAAGCTATTACGATATGCCGTATTTCTATCGAAAGATTACGATATAGCATCAGACATAGTTCAGGAAACTTTTATAAAGGCCTATATTAATTTAAAAAGCTTTAACACATCCAAACAATTTTCACCTTGGATTTACAGAATCCTGCATAACGAAGCTATGAATGTAATAAAGCGCAGCAAAAAGATAATCGATATTGATATAGATAATGATAAAATCGATTTGCTTCACGTCAATTTTGAAACTGACAAAATGATTGACCACAAAATACTAAAATCTGGATTGTGCAAATGCCTCAGCAATCTAAAAATTAAATACAGAGAAGCAATAATATTATTTTATTTCGATAACCTAAAATACGATCAAATTAGCGAGATATTACACATACCAACATCAACTGTTGGTATTAGAATTAGGAGGGGCAAAATTATGCTCAAAAAAATATGCCAAGATAGCGGGGTAAAATATGAATAAAAGAAATACAATCAAGCAAACTGTCATGGGCGACATCAAGAGCGGTAAGGCGCAGATGAAGCCAAAGAAATATTACGCCTTGATATCATCTTTGTGGATAGGGCTGATAATACTACTAAGCATCATATCGGTATATATTTTTAGTATTATTACATTTTGGGTCCGAATATCAATAATACAAGGGCCTGCCTATGGAGCTCGACGAAATTTATCAACTCTTGTTAATAATTTTCCGTGGTGGCTAGTTGCACTAAGCGTCGTCATGTTTATTGGACTTATGTATTTAATCAAAAAACATAGCAATCTATATAAAATTCGCCTGGCTGTCTTGATCCCAATATCGGTAATTATATTGCTGATAGCCGGAGTTTCAATATCTTATATTAACCCCATAAATTCACACAATAACTATAATAAAAACCTAAACCATAACAATAAATGAAATAATTTCCTATACTAGTTTGTAATACATACATGGCGAAAGGAGTCATATATGAATAAAACAATATTGTACGGAATAGGAATATCAACAATAGCTATCGCAGGCTTGGCAACAATACCAAGTTTTGTAAATGCGGAAAGTGGAGTCGCAAAAAACGGTAACGGTTATCAACAAATGCTGCAAACAAAAGCAGATTTAATGGGCCTTAGCAAAGAAGACCTAGCTAAGAAATTAGAGACAAAGACCTTTGAACAAATCGCAGAAGAGCAGAACATTAGTGAGGACCAGATCCACGAGGCCATGCAAAAAGCCGCCGAAAAACGTTGGTCCGAAAAAGGACTAACCAAAGAGGAAATAGCCGAACGATTGACGAGAATGCAAGAACGCCAAGCTGGCGATCATGAACAAAACAGTGCAAATCGAAGTCAAAGACAATCAGAAAATCACTTAAACCGATAGAATTAAGGAAGCATATTAAAAAAAAGGGGGGTGCTTATGTGCACCCCCTTTTAAATAGCTAAACCGTTTACAATTTTAAAATGTTAGCGCCTCGCACTCTAAAAATCATCAACACCATATTCATCGACTGATTCAACCAGTCCGATAAACTCGTTAGCAGCCCTCGCTTCAATTTCGAAACTCTTGTAATGCTTGGGATTGGATCTAACTTCATCAAGGTTCATCCAGTAGTTTTTGCCACCCTCAAAATCAGTTACTAAATCGCCACTATATTTATCTGTATAAAATATACAAAAGATTTTATCTTCGACAATCTCGTTATTATCCGAATGTCGGACTCGTTCGTGATAGATTCCTCGCCACTGCCAATCATTAGCCTTCGTTGCCAAACCCGTTTCTTCTAAAGTTTCACGGACCGCCGTTTCATAAACCGATTCACCCCATTGAACCTTACCACTGTAAAAAGTCATAAAACCATAATACGGATTTTTTAGCCTCTCCTGGATTATGAATTTACCAGTTTCAGGATTCTGCACAATCATAATTGTTGTTAGTTTTGGCTGACGTTCAATAGTATTAGTGTCGGTGTCTAATTTGTTAGCGTATTCTTTACCCTTAACAGACAGCGAATACCTGCCGCTAATTTTGTCTAAATAACCCAGTTCAACCAGGCGTTTGATATGGAACTTTGCATGATCATTCTCCAGATTACTGACCTTGCATAATTCAACAAAGTTAGCGTCCTTTTGAAATAGCAACTCCCGTAAAATTTTAGTTTGAGCCTCGTGTACTGTAGCTTCGTGGGTCATAATTTTCCTTTGTTTAATTATAGCTCTATATTGTCAGTATCAGTTAACGAAATCTAGGGAAGTGCAGTTCCATGATTTTACACAACACAAAAATGAGTATATAATTATAAATGTAATCATGTTATATGATTTTAGCAAACCTATTTAATAGGAGGTACTATATGCGCTTTAGGAATAATAAAGCGACAGAAACAATACTAGCTAAGAAACTCGACAAATATAGACAATCAAAATACAATGTCTATGCCTTATTCAGTGATATTATGTGTCGAGATTTTTGTAATCTCTAATTATAAGGAGTAGTTATGCAAGACAATAATCAAGAACCAAAGAAACCTCTCGAAGAATTCGGTCAAGATTTTACCGAACTGGCCAGAGAAGGTGGGCTTGATCCAGTTATTGGCCGCGATGAAGAAATCCGTCGTTGTATGCAAGTTTTATCCAGGCGCAGCAAGAATAATCCAGTCTTAATTGGCGAGCCAGGAGTTGGCAAAACTGCGATTGTTGAAGGTTTAGCACAGCGCATCGTAAATGGCGACGTACCGCAATCGTTGAAAAATAAACGCGTGATTGCTATTGAAATTAGCAGTTTGTTGGCCGGCGCTAGCTTTAGAGGCCAATTCGAAGAACGTCTAAAAAACGTATTAAAAGAGGTTGAGGACGCAGCTGGAGAAATAATAATATTCATTGATGAAATTCACACTATTGTCGGAGCTGGCAAAGCCGATGGCGCAGTTGACGCCGCTAATATATTAAAGCCAATGATGGCCCGCGGTAAATTGCATTTAATTGGCGCCACCACCCTTAACGAATATCGCCAATACATTGAAAAAGATGCAGCGCTTGAGCGTCGTTTGCAGCCAGTATTTGTGGGCGAGCCAAGTTTTGATGACACAATCGCAATCCTGAGAGGATTACAAGAAAAATATGAAGTTCATCATGGTGTAAAAATACTCGACGAAGCAATAATCGCCGCCGCCAGATTAAGCGACCGCTACATCACAGAAAGATTTTTACCAGACAAAGCAGTCGACCTCATCGACGAAGCTACATCGGCGCTTAAAATGCAATTGGACTCAAAACCAATCGAACTGGACCGGCTTAATCGTAAAATTATTCAACTACAGATTGAATTAACGTCATTGAAAAAAGATAAAAGCGATCAAGCCAAAAATCGAAAAGACGAGATCGAGACCGAGATTGATCAATTACAATCAAAATCATCGCGCCTAGAAAATAAATGGAACTACGAAAAAAATATCATTGATAAGTTAAATGAATCCAGCGAGCAATTAGAAAGTTATAAAACACAGCTTGAACTAGCTGAGCGTGAAGCAGACTTGGCCCTAGCTAGCCGCATAAAATACGGCAACATTCCTGAAATTATAACCAGAATAAAAAATTTACGAAACGAACTAGACCAAATCCCAAACGAACAGCGCATGTTACGCGACCAAGTTAGCGCCGACGATATTGCAACGGTCGTTGCTAATTGGACTGGTATTCCAGTCGATAGATTGATGGAAAGCGAAACTCAAAAGCTATCTCACCTCGAAGCGATCCTTGGCAAACGAGTTATCGGACAGGAGCGTGCTATCAGCGCAGTCGCAAACGCAATTCGCCGCTCAAGAGCGGGTATTGGCGACACAAATCGACCAATTGGTTCGTTTCTATTTCTGGGACCGACTGGCGTAGGCAAAACAGAACTAGCCAAAAGCTTGGCCGAAGCTTTATTTAACAATGACCACGCCATAACACGCATAGACATGAGCGAATATATGGAACAACATTCTGTCGCCAGGTTGATTGGATCACCTCCGGGCTATGTTGGTTATGAACAAGGCGGCCAACTAACCGAGGCAGTCCGCCGACGCCCTTATTGTATTGTTCTGTTCGATGAAATTGAGAAAGCCCATCAAGATGTTTTTAACGTACTACTGCAAGTTCTTGACGATGGCCGACTAACTGATGGCCAAGGCCGCACAGTAAATTTCAGCAACACGGTTATTATCATGACCAGCAACATAGGATCACGCTATATTCAAAATTGGAACGGCAAAGATTTTGATACAATCGAAAACCAATTGCAAAGTGAACTTGGCAATAACTTCAGGCCAGAGTTCATCAATCGCATTGACGACATTGTTATATTTAATCGCATAGACAAAGCTTTTATGAAACAAATAGCCCAAATTCAGTTGAACAGAACAACCCAACTAATAAAACAAAGTAAGAATATCGAACTAATTTTCGACGATAATACGGTAGATTTAATCGCAGACGAGGGATATGACGAAGCCTACGGAGCCCGCCCATTAAAACGATTGATTCAGACTAAAATATTAAACCCGCTAGCTAGTAAAATAATAAACGGCGAAATCAAAGAAAGCTCAACAGTCCACGTCAATCAAGAAAATGGTGTAATTAAATTTATTGATTAAATATAACTAGTGTGTGATATAAATCACAGAACTACCGCAAAAATATCGTTAAAATAATAGTATGAAAGGAGGTTGTGAATTATCAAATGTAAAATATTATAATTGGAGGTTATTATGCAACTTATTAAATATAATCCATTCCATGAAATTCAAAAACTTGAACGTGATTTAGACAAAGTCTGGAATGGCGATTGGAGCGGGATGTCGTCACTAACTGAGACGGCAGCCATGGATATGTACGAAGAAAACGGGAACCTTGTGGCTGAAGTTAATTTGCCTAACTTTGATAAAAGTGAAATTAGAGTAACGACCAAGGACGGCGCGCTAGATATTTCGGCGGAACACAAAGAAAAAAAGGAAGAAAAAGGCAAGCGCCGATACTTCCTACGCGAGAGCAGCAATCAGTATTTCCGTCGAGTAATGCTACCAGAGGGCGCCAAAACCGAAGACATTAACGCTTCGTTCAAAGACGGAATGCTGAAAATTTCTATGCCTATGGCCGAAAAAGAACAGCCCAAAGCAATCGATGTTAAATAGCTAATATTTATAGTTACCATATACGATCAACAATTAGTCGATTGGAGGTTTTAAGTTATGACTTATAGCAACGAGCTACCGCACATCGACAAGATACGAACTCTTGCAAATCTGATCGAGCACTTTCCAGCTACGTCATCGGATATCTTGAGACTAGCAATAGCGCACAAATTTAGTAAAAATATGCAAGATTTTATTAGCCTATTTCCCGAAGAAAGCGCGTTTATTGACGTTGACGATTTTGTAAGTTTCGCAAAAGATCTCGAAACGGTTATTCGCGAAGAACGCAATAACCAGCCAGAGTTATCAATTAGCCCTTAGTTTATAAGTATTTACATAATTTCTTACAAAAAAATGACAAGCCCCTGATTATATTCGGGGTTAATTATTTATTACCAATTTATAAAAAAGCAAATACATATAAAGGTTTAGTTGACAGATCTATAACTGGCAACCAAGAGCATGCAAGGCCACAAGACATCAGGGACAAAGCGTGGAAAATTATTCAATAAATAATAGCTTAGTTTGAGTTATGCTACAATAATCGCATGAAACGGATGCAAAATATTCGAATTCAGGACCGACCACGCGAAAAGTTAATGGCCAAAGGCGCGTTGGCCTTATCTGATTTCGAGTTACTCCAGGCCTTGATTGGTAGTGGAAATAAACAGGCTGATGTTGGTAAGATTGCAAAAAATACTCTTAAATTATTTCAAAATCATGGCGCAGATATAACGCGCGAGCAATTACAAACCGTGACAGGCCTTGGCCCAGCTAAAATCACCGAAATACTGGCCGCACTTGAATTATCGCGCCGTTATCTAATCGATAGCGAGCAACCAATAATCGATTCGCCCGACAAAGCCGTCGAACAATTGGCTAATATCCGTAATAAACAACAAGAGTATTTCGTCGTCATGACACTCGATGGCGCTAATCGTCTGATCACCAAACGCACAATATCTATTGGCACATTGACCAGTAGTCTAGTTCATCCTCGTGAAGTTTTTGCCGATGCCATTACCGACCGCGCTGCAAGTATAATAGTCGCTCACAACCACCCCAGCGGTAATTTAATCGCCAGTCAATCAGATATCGATATCACAAATCGCCTCAAAAACGCCGGCGAGCTGTTAGGGATTAAATTGTTAGACCATTTTATTGTTACGAAGACATCAAATGTTAGTATAACGTGAAAAGTTGCAATAAAGTGCATATTTTCACGTTAATATGATATAATTAGATTATGATAAGTAAAGCGATATCAGACAAGATAGACAAACTTTTTGAAAAATACCAGGAAGTTTCAGCTGGTCAAGAAAAAGCTTTATATAATATTGCCGTAGCTGAAATACCAGAAATGGTTTACAACTCTAATGCGATCGAAAATTCTACACTTACCCTCCAAGATACAGAAGATATTATTTTGCGTGACCAGATTACAAAAGATCATGATATTCGCGAGATATACGAAGCAAAAAACCTTGCTAAAATTACTAACGAATTATTAAAAAGTCCAAAACAAAATTTAACAACAGGCTTGATTCAATCATTGCACGGAATCTTACTGACAGGTATTAGCGACAGTTACGCAGGACGATATCGGTCAGGGAAAGAATGGGTACGAATTGGTGCTCATGTTGGAGCTAGCCCGGCTTTTGTGAATGGCTTAATGATGGCATTAGTTGAACAATACAGCCTACAAACCGATCGCTATTTCCTAGATAATATTGCATATTTTCACGCTGAATTTGAAACAATTCATCCGTTTAATGATGGCAATGGTCGAATTGGACGTGTTTTAATCAATCAACAGTTAATGAAACTTGGCTATCCGCCCATTATTGTTCAGAACAAAAGCAAGTATACCGACTACTATCCATTATTTGACTCGTATCGAAAAAATATGAATTATAATAGTTTTACTGATATGTTTGCCTTATTGTTATTGGAATCATTAAATAAACGAATCGCTATTTTAACTTCACCAAAAATCATCCCATTATCGCAGTGGGCAAAGTTAAATGGCGTCGCAGGAAATATTGCCGCAAACAAAGCCGCTCGCCAAACAATACCTGCTTTTCGAATGCATGGTAAATGGATGATTGCGTTAGATTATACATATATCAAATCCATAAATTAAGCGAACCACTAAATGGATATCTGTTATAATAGCGATAACATGAGCAAAAAAGAAGCTGCTGCACGACTAAAAATCAATAAACTCCTCGAAGAATCGGGCTGGTTTTTATTTGATACCGACAAACAACGGGCAAATGTTGACGTTGAAACTCGCTTGCAACCTGGCGAAAAAATAAATCCACATAATATGGGTGAAGATTTCGAGAACACCAAGGGTGGTTTTATTGATTACCTGTTGCTCGACAACAACCAAAAACCCATCGCAGTACTAGAGGCAAAGCGCGAAAGTATTGCGCCGTTAAGCGCCAAAGAGCAAGCCCGTAACTACGCTAACGGCATGCATGTTCGCTATGTCATTCTCAGCAATGGCAATGTGCATTTCCTATGGGATATGAAAGAGGGGAATCCCGAACCAATATCGAAACTACCATCGCTCAAATCTTTCCAGGATAAAAAAGACTACCAAACCAATCCCCAGGCTCTTGTTGATGAAAATATTAACGAACTGTATATTGCACACTCTCAAATGCCAGGATTTGATCAATCGCCAGAGTTTAAGGCCGATGGCGACGAGCGCAAGCGATTTTTGGCAAAAAACAAAATTAAGATTATGCGCAATTATCAAGTTGACGCTGTAAAGGCAATCCAATCAGCAGCTGAAAAAGGCAAAAAGCGTTATTTACTTGAAATGGCAACCGGTACAGGCAAGACTCTAACATGTGCGGCAATCATAAAATTGTTTTTAAAAACTGGCAATGCGCAAAGGATTCTATTCTTAGTCGATCGAATCGAACTAGAACAACAAGCTCAAACTGCATTTCAAAATACTATTGGTTCGGATTATACAGTTTTAACTTATAAACAGCATAAAGATGATTGGGGTAAGGCCGAAGTTGTAGTTAGTACAGTTCAAAGTTTGCAAACCAATGACCGATACCGTGAAATTTTTTCACCGACAGATTTTGACCTTGTGATTAGCGACGAGGCCCATCGCTCAATTGGCGGCAATGCGCGCGCGGTATTTGAATATTTTGTTGGCTATCGCGTCGGTTTAACTGCAACCCCAAAGGATTATCTTAAGGCAACCGACGAAAAGAAAAACACCGAAAAAGAGTTTGAACGTCGTCAATTACTGGATACATATACGACTTTTGGTTGCGATAGCGGTCAACCGACGTATCGTTATAGTCTGACTGATGGTGTAAACGACCCGAACGGTCCATATTTAGTTAACCCAGTCATTGTTGATGCTCGGACCAACATTACAACTCAATTACTCAGTGATGATGGTTATGCAGTACACAAAGTTACTGAGGACGAAGATATCGAAGTTGATGCGGTATTTGGCGTACGTCATTTTGAGCGCAAATTTGTTAACGAAGAAACAAACGAAGTGATGGTGTCAACTTTTCTTGACAATGCTGACACAGATCCAATCAGTGGCGAAATTGGTAAATCTATTATTTTTGCCGTTTCTCAGGCGCATGCGGCAAAAGTTGTAAATATACTAAATCGCCAAGCGATGGAACGTTGGCCGGGTAAATATCAGTCAGATTTTGCAATTCAAATCACCAGCAGCGTGGCTGACGCTCAAAATTTCACAATTCGTTTTAGTGAAAATGATTTATTGGGTCATACAAACTGGCTGGATAACTATTCAAGCTCGCGCGCAAGGGTCGCGGTGACCGTTGGAATGATGACGACTGGCTATGATTGCAGTGATCTGCAGAATGTTGTATTTATGCGGCCTGTTTTTGGACCCAGTGATTTTATCCAGATGAAAGGCCGCGGTACACGCTTACATAATTTTACATACACCGATTACGATAATGATGATAATGTAATTACCAGGGTTAAAGAGCATTTTAAATTGATCGATTTCTTTGCAGTCTGCGAATATTTTGATGAAAAATATGATTACGAAGCACCATTGAGTGTACCTGTTAGGATTTCAAATGTAACCGTGGCTGAACCGGTGCCAGACCTGGATTCCGGTACGTTAATTGACGACGGCGCAAATGGTTATAACAGCGCTATAGAATTAGGCGAAAGTGACGAACTGAAAACAGCCAAAATTACCGCAATTGGTCGCGAGGGCATGGTAATCGATCGTGAAATGTTTAAAAAATTTGTTGATGAAACACGTGAAGATGTCATATTACAACAACTTGACGATAAGGATCCACTAGCGGCACTCGAATACCTGAAAAACCATGTTCTAGGCAAACCAAATCATTACATGACACTCGACAAGATTAAAAAACATTTCAAACTTGATCGTCGAATTAGCCTTGGCGAGGCACTTGATATTATAATGGGTCGTACGGAAACTCCTAAAAAGAAAGCCGAGATAATCAGCGATAAATTTAGTGACTTCGTGCAGGTTAAAGAACTAGCTGAAAGATTGTCCGAAGACGCCGATTTATTTCACCTAGCGTATCAATTATTTGACGCATACATATCATCGGATAATGTACGACAGGCGATTGATAGCGGTAAATTCGGCGAGCTAACACAGTCAGGCCAAATTTCATTAAGCGAATATACCAAATTACATCAGGCCGGACTGGCACAACCCATAGTCGATTATATTCGCGACTATGTCGATACAGATAAACTGAAAGGATAACACAAACAATGCCATACGATGAATTTAAAAAGAGGATTGATACTGCACGCAATATTTTAGTCGGAGCCGTGCCATCGCCGGCAGGACAGATCGACCAGATTACTTATGCCCTCATGTATAAATTCATGAATGACATCGACGATCAATCGGCGGCACTACCTGGCGGTAAACGAACTTATTTTACTGGCGATTATGAAAAGTATAATTGGCACAATTTAATGTCGCCTAGCCTGGGTGCGCATGAACGGCTAGAACTTTACCGTCAAGCAGTACAAGGGATGGCAAAGAACGAAAACTTGCCACCACTTTTTCGCGAGATTTATCAGAATGCCTTTTTGCCGTTTAATTCATCACATGTATTAACGTTATTTTTGAAAGAAATCGACAAGTTCAGTCACGGCGAAAGTGATGATATTGGCGATGCCTATGAATATCTGCTGTCTATTACAGGATCACAGGGTGACGTTGGACAATTTCGTACACCACGCCATATTATTAAATTTATCGTCGAGGCCGTTAACCCAACCAAAGATGATAAAGTTTTGGACCCAGCGGTTGGCACGGCAGGTTTCTTGATTGCTGCATATAATCATGTAAAAAATGCTCATGACGGCAAAGACGAAAATGGTAATAAAAATAGCGAAAAGTATTTGTCAGCTGACGAACTAAGTAAATTACACAGTAATTATCGTGGTTTTGATATTGATCCAACTATGGTCCGCACTGCCAGTGTTAATATGTATTTGCACGGTTTTTCGACGCCAGATATTATCAATCATGATTCGCTCAGCAGTGAAGAATATTGGAATGATAAATATGACGTAATTTTGGCCAATCCACCATTTATGACACCAAAAGGCGGCATTCAACCGCATAAAAAATTTACCGTTGCCGCTAATCGTGCCGAGGTTTTATTCGTTGATTACATCGCCAGTCACCTAAAACCAAACGGTCGGGCGGGCATAGTCGTGCCCGAGGGAATTATCTTTCAAAGTGGCAATGCCTATAAACAACTTCGCAAAAATTTGGTTGAAAATTATTTGTATGCAGTTGTCAGTTTGCCAGCGGGTGTATTTCAACCATATAGCGGGGTTAAAACCAGTATATTATTGTTAGACCGCGAGCTTGCAAAACGAAACGAAATATTGTTTGTCAAGGTTGAAAACGACGGCTTTAGTTCTGGTGCGCAACGACGTCCGATGCCTGGAAATCAATTACCAGAAGCACTTGAGCGCATAGACGCATTTAAATGCGACACGCTAGCTCATGATGAACTTGCACATACGGTTTTGCGAAGCGAAATTGCTGAAAGTGGCGATTATAATTTAAGCGGCGATAGATATAAAATAGTTAAAACTCATGATCATAAAGATTATCCCATGACTGAATTAGGAAATTTGCTTGAAGTTTTCTCTGGGTACGCCTTTAAATCGTCAGAATTTAACGAAAACGGAACCGGTCTGCCAGTAATTCGAATTCGTGATATTAAACCTTCAAAAACAAAAACTTTTTATTCAGGGGAATTTGAAAAAAAATATTTAGTAGAGAATGGTGACATTTTAATAGGCATGGACGGTGAATTTAATATAAATGTCTGGAATGGTGGTCGTGCACTATTAAACCAGCGAGTAGCGCGATTGCAAAATTTTAAAAACGTAGAAAAGAATTATGTATATTACCTTATAAAACAAAAATTAAAAATAATCGAAGACAATACTTTTGCTGTTACCGTTAAGCACATTTCTGCTAAACAAATAAAAGAAATAAAAATTCCACTTCCGCCAATTGAGACCCAGCGTCAAATAGTCGCCGAACTCGACAGCTATCAAAAAATCATCGATGCTGCCCAAATAATTGTCAAATCATATAAGCCAACTATCAAGATAAATCCTGAATGGAAAATAATTAAAATTGGTGATTATATAAAAATTGAACGAGGAGCGTCCCCTCGACCAATTGATCAGTTTATGAGCTCCAATTTGAATGACGAAAATTGGGTGATGATAGGCGACACAAAAAATATAGTCAAGTATATTACTTCTACGGCGAAACGAGTTACTCAGGATGGTGCTTTAAAATCAAGAAAAGTCGAAATCGGCGACTTTATACTTTCAAATTCAATGAGTTTTGGTAAGCCGTACATAATGAAGACGACTGGCTATATTCATGATGGTTGGCTAGTTTTGCGCACCTCCGAGCAGAATGATATCGACCAAGATTATTTATATTACATTTTAGGAACAGAATACGTACAAACACAATTTGAGCTATCCGCAACCGGTGGCGTTGTCCGTAATCTAAATAGCGATTTAGTAAGGCGTACGAACATTCCACTCCCGCCACTCGAAACTCAACGCCAAATAGTTACCGAACTCGAAGCCGAACAACAACTAATCAACGCCAACAAAAAACTCATCGAAATCTATCAACAAAAAATTAAAGATAAAATCGCCGAGGTTTGGGGAGAGTAAATCACTAACGGTTCTTGCCTTGCTTTAGATTATAAAGTACGAAAGCAATCAAGATAAAAAATATCGAATATGCTAATATGTCAACCCGACTATTGGATTGTATGTCCTTGATAGCGTTAGTAAATAGGCTGGCAAAATTCTGCGATAGAGCATTGAATATTGCGCTAATCAGAATTTGTGCAGTTACGTTTACCTGGTGAACAGCGTCTATCAGTTGTTCGTTGCTGATTATTTGCATATTACTGCCATTTCCTTAATGAGCTTGGATCAATTTTGTCACCTTTTGAACGGTTATTGCGCCAGTGTAGTGCGCGCTGATTTGCCATTAGACTGGAAAGCACAGAAAAACCATGCTGTGGTAATTCGTGGTCAATTTCCCAGCCGTATTCGGTTTGTTTGCCATATTCACCTAAAGACATAATTGACCCATACGCGTCAATTCGGACGCTGCCATCAGGATAATTGCTGTGTATTTGCGCTTTTGACCAAGCGTTGATGATTTGTTGTTGTGTTGCCATAGATTTTTTCCTTTCGTATAGCATTAACGATTCGTAATTCGGCCAGTTTACGCTATACTGAAAGGTGCAAAGGGAACAAACTTATGCACGATAATCGCCGAAAGGCGATTTTTTCGTATATTGTCAGGCGGTTACCCTCCTGAAGATTTCGCGCTTCCCACCTCGCAATTTCTTAACTCTATTTTACACGTTAAACTTCACAAACACAACACTAATTGTTGCGTTTACTTGACAAACCATAGACACTTTGATATATTATAAGTATGGAAAACTACACACAATTAGTTGAAAGAATCACAAAATTGCGCGAAAAAAGCGGCTTGACTCAAGAGCAAGTTGCAAGCAATCTTGGACTTAGTCGTCAGCGTTATATACTTGTCGAAAAAGGCGAACGCGACCTCAGCACTGAGGAGTTAGAGATATTAGCTGGCTTATTCGGCATTTCGATTGTTGATTTCTTTAACGAAGAACGTAATAACAAAAAGTTTTTACAAATGTATTTCTATATCCTTAAACATGCTGGTAAAAATGGCAGAATCCCCAAGACTAAACTGGCAAAGCTTTTGTATCTGGCTGATTTTCGAAACTTTTTTGACGAATTGGAACCTATGAGTGGCGTGCGTTATATACGACGTGAATATGGTCCCGTTGCAGATATATTCTTTGAAGTGACAGAGGATTTGTACGACACCGGCAAGATTGACATCGAACCTTATAACGATGCCATGATGATAAAATCCACAACGTCAGATATCGACGATAGTCTATTGTCCGACGGTGAAAAAAATCGCCTAGATGAAATATGCGACCTTTGGAAAGATAAGCGAACAGCTGAAATAGTTAATTTCACGCACCAACAAAAACCATGGCTGGCATGTAAAGACGGCGAATATATTCCATATACTTTGATTATCCAGGAAGACCCAGATCATGTTTACCAACCAATTGCCTGATGATGAACTTTACCGTGTTTATATAGATACGTACGCCGAACGGTATTATAATAAACGCTTTGCAAATGATTATAAAGGAAAGGTATGGTTTATTACACTAGAATCAATCAAAGATGATTTGCGCCGTGTTCGTGCGGTTGAGAAAACTCAGCAAGCAGATGAACTAAAACACAAAGATAACTATTGGTTATTTAAGTATGATTTTGCGATTGCAAAATCTGGTATTTCTGCAAAAAAGTCAGGCAATAGGTGTATTGTATTTCTAGATGCCAATACTCATCGTATCGACATATTAATGACATACAAAAAAGGTGATTTACCAAAAAACATTGGCGAAACGCAATTTATTTTTAAAATGGTCGAAAATCAATTTAATGAATTATGGAAGAAGTTAATTTAATATGAACGAAATAATCTGCCCAAATTGTAAAAAAGCTTTTAAAATCGACGAGGCTGGGTTTGCCGATATTTTAAAACAAGTCCGCGATCACGAATTTAACAATGAATTATTAGAACGTGTCGAGATGTTGCGAGTTGAAAAAGAAAACGCCGTGAAGTTAGCACAAGCAAATGTTAAAAATGAATTACAGGCCGAGGCCGCCCGAAAAGATGCCGAAATCGCCGAGCTGAAATCTCAGAAAAACCTAGCCCTAGCGCAATTGGAATCTAAAAAAGACGCCGAACTGGCAGAGCTAAAAGCAAAATTACAATCAATCGAAACTGCCAATAGATTGGCCGTCAACGAGGCGGTTGGTAAAATCGAAAAACAGCGCGACGAACTGGCCGGCGAATTGAAAAATAAAGACGTCGAAAAACAATTACTGGAATCGTCATTAAAAGACAGATACGAAACCGAACTAAAGTCCAAAGACGAAATGATCGCCTATTACAAAGACATGAAAGCTAAACTTTCAACCAAAATGGTCGGCGAAACACTGGAACAACACTGCGAAACCGAGTTTAATAAACTACGCGCCACTGGTTTTCAAAACGCATATTTTGAAAAAGACAACGACGCCAAAACTGGCAGCAAAGGTGATTATATTTATCGCGAGACTGACATCGCCGACAACGAAGTCATTTCAATTATGTTTGAAATGAAAAACGAAGGTGACGAAACCGCAACCAAGAAAAAGAATGAAGACTTTATACGCGAACTGGACAAAGACCGCAAAGAAAAGGGCTGCGAATACGCCGTCCTGGTTACATTACTAGAATCCGAAAGCGAACTATATAACACTGGCATCGTTGATATGTCGCACCGATATCCAAAACTTTATATAGTGCGTCCGCAATTTTTCATCCCGATTATTACAATTTTACGTAACGCAGCACTTAATTCGATGAAATACAAATCAGAGCTAGCACTGGTTAAGGCGCAAAATGTTGATGTCACTAATTTCGAAGATCAATTAAACGATTTTCGTGATTCATTCGGGCGCAATTTTCGATTAGCATCGGAAAAGTTTAAAACAGCAATTGAAAGTATCGACAAATCAATCGTACAGCTGCAAAAAACTAAAGAAAATCTGCTACGATCAGAGGACAACCTTCGTATTGCTAACGGCAAAGCCGATGATTTGACCATCAAACGACTAACTCGCGGCAATCCAACTATGTCAGCTAAATTTGCCGACCTAAACAATACAGACGTCTAAATCAGATAACTAATATAGGGTATAAGCGCCTTGGCCAGTCTAGTACTGGCCTTTTTTATTTGGTTTTGATAAAAATTAAAGACCCGATCATTTGACCGGGTCTAGGTTGGGTGGACTGCGAAGAATTGATTAAGTGCCATTAAACGACATTTCATAATCTGGATTTAGCTGGCGTACAAGCTCTTCACTAATTTCCAACTGCTGCTTGGCCTTGGCAAAATTATTCTTTAATTTAATCGTTCTGTCGTTAGCGTCTTTCAATAAATTACGATAACAATAGATTTCGAGATTAAAGTTCATTTCGCCAGTTTGGCCTTCATAGTATTTAAGAGATCGTTTTATGTCACCATAATAACGCTTCGACTCGATAATTTCGGCTTCGAGCCTCTCGTATTCGGTCAAGGCACACTCTCTCATTTCTATGGCAGATGTAATTGGATCTTTTAATAACCCGGGCAACAAAGTTATCAACACCTTTCTATATACGATTTTACAACCTAAGCTGTAATCTAACTATATTATAACACAAAATCTAGCTTTAATCAAAGCTTAAAATTTCTATTGCCCAACCATAAAGCTAATGCTAAGATTGGATAATGTATGACAAAATAAAAAATCGTATACAAGAACCGACCAAAAACACCTATCAACCTGCCTTTACCATAGTAGAGATACTAATAGTAATAGTAATAATTGGTATCTTAGCGACTATTGTCATTATCTTTTATATAGGAACTCACGAAAAAGCCATTGACGGCTCACTACAGGCAGACTTAAAGAACTCTTCTACATTATTAGAATTAGACAAAACAAATAACGACTTGTACCCATCGACCATAGAAAATGCCAATAATGGCAAAGGGTTAAAGCCTAGTAACGGAGCTGTGTTTGATTATTCATACAATGATGAGGACAACAGCTACTGCTTGACGGCCTCAAAAGAGGGGCGGTCTTTTTATATCGAGTCAGCGGAGCGAGTGCCAAAAAAAGGTAGCTGCCCAGTAGGAAACGTGGCTGTCGGATCATTCTTTAAAACATGGGGTGGAAATAGCTATAGCTATGGCAATTCAACAATACAAACAATTGATGGCGGCTATGCAATGACTGGCGACACGTACAGCTATGGCACCGGCCTATCAGATGTGTTTTTGGCAAAGTTCAAAGCCGATGGAAGCGAGGAGTGGAGTAAAGCTTGGGGTGGAATTGACGAAGATCGTAGTAAGGCAATAATACAGACTAGCGATGGTGGATATGCAGTAGCTGGCGAGACAGCAAGCTATGGCACTGGTCAAACTGATGCCTTTTTGACAAAATATACAGCCGACGGCGTAGTCTCTTGGAGCAAAACATGGGGCGGGGCTAATGACGATAAAGGCGGAAAACTAGCCCAAACTAGTGATGGTGGATATATAATGGCCGGCTCAACCAACAGCTACGGAGGCAGCGGATATAGCGCATTCTTGGCCAAATATACGTCTGGTGGCAATCTGACATGGAGTAAAACCTGGAGCGGTACAGGCTGGGACTTTGCTAGCGCCGTCGTTCAAACTAGTGATGGTGGATATGCAATTGCTGGCACAACCGACAACGGCAGCAATAACGATGACGTGTTCTTGGCTAAATATACATCTGACGGCACTTTGTCATGGAGCAGGACATGGGGTGGAAATGGCTATGATAATGGTATTTCAATGGTGCAATCCAGCGATGGTGGTTACGCCGTTACCGGAGAAGTCGACAGTAACGAGGATTATGGCCAAGATATGTTTATTCTTAAGTTCACGACTGATGGCACTTTATCATGGAGCAGGGCCTGGGGTGGCCTATCCGGCTTTGACCGTGGCAATTCAATAATACAAGCTAGCGACGGCGGCTATGTTATTGCCGGCACAACCGATATATTTAGCCCGGGCGCGAACGATGATGCCGTGATCGTTAAATATACGCCCGACGGTAACCTGTCCTGGGCTAAGGCTATCAGTGGATTTAATCCCGAAAATGGCAACGGCGCAGCACAGGCTAGCGATGGCGGATATCTTTTGGCAGGAATTACAGCCAGCTACGGCGGCGTTGACCAATCGGCCTTTCTGGCAAAATTCACAGCAGACGGATCAATAGCAGATTGTAATGTCGCGATGTGCAAAAACCCGACTGGCGATAATATAAACTTAGCATTTAGTGCTAACGGTATGACGGCAGCCACAACAAGCCCCGCGATTACTTCTACGGCTATCAATGCTAACGAAACGGCTATCTACCCACAAGCTCCCGTTCCGGCCATGACCACAGTTTTTTCTGGACAAGAATTATACATTGCATACCCAGGAACCAACCAAAAAGTATGCAAACAATGGACAGCCTCAGGAGGTAAAACAATCAAAGGCTTTGTGGTGTCCCAAGAAACAGAACAAGATTTTGACTACTTTGAAGTCTCGTTTGATGGAATTATTAGATATAACCAATCTGGCTTTATTACAGATTATTATGTCGATATTTCAAACACACCAGCAAGTACAATAAAAACCTGTTTGACAACAGACGAATTTGAATCTCAAGGAGGTTACGGCGGGCAAGTCACAGGCGTTATCTATAATTAAAAAACGTACCTAAACAAAATACTATTTTAAACATTAAGTCAGTGATATAATTTCAATAAATGCATTTTAAAACAAAAAACAGCCAGAAAAATAAATTCTCAAAACCTCAATCCGCCTTCACCATAGTAGAACTCCTAGTAGTAATAGTAATTATTGGAATCTTAGCTACCATTGTTATCATCTTCTATATAGGTACACATGACAAAGCTATTGATGGAGCATTACAATCAGACTTAAAAGGTGCATCAACAGTACTTGAATTAGATAAA
>PGXZ01000028.1:0-1261 GCA_002839415.1 Candidatus Saccharibacteria bacterium HGW-Saccharibacteria-1
AACCGGAACATTACTACCCGTCGTAGTGTTATTACCAAATTGACCATTGCCGTTATAGCCCCAAGAATAGAGATAACCATTGGAATCAAGAGCAAAGGATTGCTCGTAGCCATAGTAGTAATCACGGCCTGGGTCTGGGGAGTAATTGTAAAACTTAGTACAAGTGCCGCCAGCTTCTATAGTTTCTATGCTTTTACTATTTAATGCGCCAGTTGAAGTAACTGCGATTGGCACACTACTATTTGTAGTTGCATTATTACCTAATTGACCGTATGGGTTGTCGCCCCAAGCATAGACCTCGCCGTTAGAACCCAGAGCTACTATATGAGCTCCAGCTGATGAAATTTGCTTAATAACCTTACCGCTTAAGACGCCACCGGTATAGACATCTGTAGGTATGTTTCTTTGTGTAGTTGTATTGTCACCTAATTGACCGTATTGGTTGTCGCCCCAAGTGTAGGCTTTGCCGCTAGCGTCAAGCGCAACTGAAGAGCCGTAAAAGTACTCACTATTACTACTCCAGAGATTCCGGTAATATTTACTGGAACTAGCTTTTACAGAAACTATATTTTTACCAATTAACCCACCGTAATTGCTAATTGCAACAGGCGTTGAACTATTATTTCCGGTATTATTACCAAGCTGACCCTGCCCGTTATAGCCCCAAGTATACACTTGACCGTTAGAATCTAGGGCAGTTGTATGCATGCCGCTAAAGTCAATATCTACTATAGATTTACCGCTTAAAGCACCTGCCGTATAGACAGAGGTTGGGATGTTTTTTTGAGCGGTTGTATTGTCACCTAATTGCCCATATTCATTCGCACCCCAAGTATATAGCTGGCCATTAGAGTCTACGGCAGCACTCTGTGAATACTCGGTTGTATTATAGTAATTCGATATGCCACCAGTTGCAATTTTAGTTATAGTCTTTCCAGCTAAAGCTCCGTGGTTGCTAATATCTATTGGTACTAAACTAGTTACAGTCGTATTATTACCTAGTTGACCCCTAGAGTTGCCGCCCCAAGTATAGACTTTACCGTCATTATCGAGGGCGATAGTGTTACGTAAACCAGCTTTTACGTCTACGATCGTCTTGCCAGCTAACGCGCCGGATACGTCAACTGGGGTTGGAATAGTACTTTGAGTAGTTGAGTTATTGCCTAACTGACCATAGGCATTGTAACCCCAACAATAAAGCTTACCTTCACCGGTTATAGCGCATGAGTGACTACTTCCGCTGGATATTTTTTTGAATTGT
>PGXZ01000028.1:1305-5645 GCA_002839415.1 Candidatus Saccharibacteria bacterium HGW-Saccharibacteria-1
GATCTGACTGTTAGCTGGGACAATGGCAGTTAGGGTGTTGGCGTCAATGAAGGTTGTGTTGGTGGTGATGGCACCGAATTTAACTTTAGCTCCGTCTTGAAAATCAGCACCAACGATAGTAACGGTATCACCACCATAGTTATATCCCGTGCTTGGTGTGGCGCTAGTTAACGTCGGTGCAGCTAAGGCATAAGCATTGGTTGTATTAACTATCTGAGTAAGTGTGCTTGTTAATGCAGTAGTTAGTATTACTAGCAAAACAACAACAAAGACAGATAACTTACTTGTTATCCGTCCTTTGTTTAGTTGTTGAGTTAATCTAGCGTTCACTGAATTGGTGGTTTCCCGTTATTCTTTATATTAAGTTATAAATTTTAGGGTGTTGGTGTATATTTTCAGTGTTTGGTGTGTTTATTTAACTAATCTTTTGTGGTGGTTTGTGGTGGCGTGGTGGTTCGTTAGTTATATAGTTACGCTAGTTGTAGTGTTTCTGGTATTTCTGTTCCTATCCTACGGTGTTATTACTAGTTATGTTAAGTTCTGTATCAATTGTATTAAATTAACTTTTGTATATATAGACTATACTTTGTTAATTGTTTGTGAATTTGGGGATAAATAGGTCACGTTAGTTGCGATGAATTACTGCATGCAAGGCTAGCTCTTGTTATCCTTGCTAATTTACCGCCCTGCTGACCTATTTACTTGTTCAACCTATCTAGTCCAGCTTTAGCTGCTTTATCCTCAGCGTTTCGAGTCAAGATATCTTGGTAGGTTTGTTTAGCTTCGGTAGTTTTACCAGCTTTTTCATAAGCGATACCAAGTAGTAACGAGATTTGGTTGTTGTTAGGCATAGCTTTTAGGGCTTTTTGGTAAGTAGCAATTGCCGCATTATTGTCATTTAATGTATAGAGTTGGATATTAGCAAGGTTTACATAAGGGTTGATTGAAGTTGGGGAGATTTCAAAAGCTTTTTCATAAGCAGTCTTGGCCTTATCGTATTTACCAAGATCACGATAAGTATTACCTAGGTTGTTGTAGGTAGTTGAATCTTTACCATCAAGTTTAACGGCAGCTTCGTATTCATTCTTAGCAGCTTCGTAGTTACCGGTTACATATAGTGCAACGGCATAGTTCTTGTGAGCAGCAGCGCTATTGTTGTCAGCACTAACAGCTTTTTGTAGTTCTGGTAGTTTACTCTTGTATTCAGTAATTACTTGGTTATTAGTATTAAGAGTTCTAGGTTGAGGTCGAGTATTTAGATACCAAGCAATAGCGCCAATAGTTAAGATAACTAGTAGCAGAACTACGGTTGTTATTAGACTATTCTTTTTAACCCATTTAGCTACACTGTTTAGGCCTTTCTTTAGGTCATTCTTTTGCTTTGGGGCTACATGATGAATTTCAGCACCATGAACAGTAGAACCGTGTTGGCTAGTTTGCTTATTAGCCTTCACACTTTTCTTGCCAAACAAACTAAACTTCTTTTTGGTATTAGTGTTAGAACTAGTCTTAATTTCAGACTTATTTACAGTAGTTTTTTCACCCTCGTTAGTACTAGGCGAAGTATTATCTTCGTTCATTACCTTGTTATCCCCCTTGGTTAGTGATTATGATTATAGTAGCGATCTTGCTTTTGTCGCCAGTAATCATACTTTGAACCGTTAATATACCTGATTTAGCCTCTTCTTCGCCAATTACGACAACATATTTAATGCCTTTTTTATCGGCGTATTTAAACTTCTTTTTCATAGACATTTCTTGTAGCAGAATATCGGCATCAACGCCAGATTCACGAATAGACTTAACCACCTCGATCGATGTCTTAATTTGGCTATCCGTTAGCGGCATGACTAAAATATTCGCAACGGTTTTTTGATTATTTGTGATAATACCAGCTTCATTCAGTTGATAAAATAGACGTGTTAAGCCAATTGATATACCAACGCCTGGTAATTTCTCTTTGGTGTAAAATGATGCTAAATCATCATAGCGACCGCCCGAACAAACCGAGCCAATTTTTGGATATTCATCCAAGTTAGTTTCGTAAATTGTACCAGTGTAATAATCAAGTCCCCTTGCGATTGACAGGTCAATTACAAAATAATCTTCGCTAATGCCCATTAACTTCATCAGGTCAGTTACTTTTTCAAGCTCATCAACACCGATGTTAAAGGTTTGGTTAGTAATATTTAAATCTCGCAAAGCCTTGATGACGTCGACTGAATTTCCACGAATACCAATAAAATTCATTAACGAATCGATTTGGCTTTTATTTAGATTGATTTTTTCAAGCTCGGCAATAAACTCGTCGCGGCTGATCTTGTCAATCTTGTCAATAATTCTCAGGACGTCAGCAGTGATATCTGATAACTCCAAGTGCTCCATGACGCCAGTTAGGACTTTGCGGTTGTTCACCTTGATCGTGAACTTGCCGAAGTTGAGCTTTGAAAATATCGAATAGATTACACCAGGAATCTCGGCGTCATAATTCAGGCTAAGCTCGTTGTGGCCGATAACATCAATATCACATTGATAGAACTCACGAAAACGGCCTTTTTGTGGACTCTCGCCACGGTAAACTTTGTCGATATGACAGCGTTTGAATGGAAAAGTTAAATCACTAAAGTGTTGAGCAACATAACGAGCCAATGGTACGGTTAAGTCAAATCGTAGAGATAGGTCATTGTCACCTTTTTTGAAACGATAAATCTGCTTTTCAGTTTCGCCACCAGCCTTGGCGAGCAATGTTTCAGACCGTTCAATTACCGGCGTGTCTAGTGGTGTGAAGCCGAATTTTTGATATTCGGTTGATATAATTTGTTTAATACGGTTAAACTCAAGCTGCTCTTCGGGCAAGAGTTCCATAAAGCCTGGAAGTGCACGAGTGTTGATTTCTGACATTATTATTACCTTGTCTTTTTAATAATTATAAATAGTTTACTTTACGTTAGTACTATTTTATAGTACCGGGGTGTTTTTGTTAAGTCGTAGCGAAAATTGTTATTCGTTGTTGTCGTCAAGGTTGACTTTGATTTCGACGCTAGTTGGGCCCGTGTTTGGGTCGGTAGTGATATTTTCGGTAGACAAGCCCATATGTAGCTTGTTGAAAAACTCGTCATTTCTGGTTTTGCTGCTAGCAGAAACTCGCAGATATTCATTGTTTGGTGATTTATATATATACATGAAATCAGCGCTACCGGGATAGGGCTCCTCGTAAAAAGTAAAATTGGTAGCCGCAATTGATTTCTTTAGTTCAGCGACAGTCGTTTTGACGTCGGCACTGCGAACGTATCTGATACTTGACGAATAACTTCGGCTAGCATCCCATTCATACGGTCGTTTATCACCGAAAATCGATACAGATTGAACGATGTACTTTTGCTCATCAATATTCAGGCTCTTGTAAATCGAAATTATGCGATCTTTTCTAATGTTGTTATTCACGGTCGGAATTAAAATTAAGAATATGAATAGCAAAATCAAGCCAATAATTACTCCTGATGAAATATACAAAAGGATACTTTTTCGTGTGTTCTTGATATTCTTTTTTGACTTTTTAACCATGATAAGCTAAGTATAGCACAAGCTTTTTAATTAGGTCAGTGTTAGTCTAGGTAAAATCTTATCCGTTGATAATATCCCAGACATAGAAACTTGTCTTGTCTGGTTGAGTTTTAATATAACCGTCTGGTTTAAATGATTTTGCATCAATTGAAACCATATACGGTTGTGTTTTATAGTAAGTAATCAGTCCGGGATAGTTTCTTGACGGTTCAATCATGGTTCTTGATCTGAACTCCATAAACTCGTCGTAGCTGTCAATGTCTAATTCTTCGTTTAATATTTTTAATGCTGTAGAATCGGGTGATTCGCCGTATGTCATTCTTTCCTCTAGAGTAGTTGATAATTCTCGTTTTATCACACTACCGTCGTTTAGTATTTGTTTGTCTTCCTTCAGGCCATAAACGGTTGCGCCTTTTGAAACGTGAATTACTTCAACCAGCGAAGCTTCGATACGTCGTTCGATCTCACCAGAGTCATTTAATGCAAGTTCTGTTTTTTTGTTCAAGATTTCATCAAAGAGATGGTCGACGGTTTTCGCACCATTTTTGCCCCATAAGTCCAAAGGGACGTTTGCATCAATTAACACTGAAATTAGATGCTCGACATCAATTATGCTCAGGACTTCAGCCTTTGATATCTCAGACGCGGCAAGTTTCTCAGCGTTCATACCTATTATGATTATAACACATTATGTGATATTTGTTAATCACCCCTACTCACTCACCGGCACCACCAGCCCAACCACAGCCTTCTCGCCAGTCTGCTTTATGGATAGC
>PGXZ01000014.1 GCA_002839415.1 Candidatus Saccharibacteria bacterium HGW-Saccharibacteria-1
AAGCTATTGATGGAGCATTACAATCAGACTTAAAAGGTGCATCAACAGTACTTGAATTAGATAAAGCTAATGGTGATCTATATCCAACAACCAAAGAGAATGCTAATGATGGCAAAGGATTAAAGTCTAGTGATGGTACTACATTAGATTATGCATATAGTAGTGGGGATAATAGTTATTGCCTGACGGCAACAAAAGAGGGCAGGTCTTATTATATAAACTCTGAGGAAAGGGTGCCGGTGCAGGGGAGTTGTCCAGTTAACAAAAAAATCCTTGCTATGGCTTTTGGCAAAAGCGATTCCTATGAAGAAATTAATAAAATAATCAAAACCAATGATGGCGGCTTTGCAGTTACAGGTACTAGCTGGCAGTCCAACAAAGGTGACATTTTTATTGCAAAGTTTAGCTCAGACAAAAAACTTTCTTGGTACAAGACATGGGGCAGGGAAGGTAGTGATGAGGGTTGGGCAATCGTCCAAACCAGCGACAATGGTTTTACAATAGCTGGCGTGGCAGACGATTATATTCACGATCAAGGCATAGAGCTTAAATCCATTTTAATTAAATACGATATAAATGGTAATTTAATGTGGAACAAGACATGGGTAGATTCAAGTACTAGCACGGGTGGAAATATAAGAGGCTTAATACAATTAAGCGACAACAGTTATATCCTTACTGGGTGGACAAATTACGGCAATAGAAAAATTATAAACTTAAAATTTGATTTAAATGGTAATTTTGTATGGAATAAGCAATGGTCTAAAACTGATTATGACGTCTTTTCGACATCAATAACTAAGACAAATGACGGAGGGTTCGCGATTACAGGAAATGCTCAGAACTGGGGAGTGGACGCCGGTGCATTGATAAGCAAATACAACGCAAATGGCGACTTAGTCTGGAGTAAACTATGGAAAGTAGGTACCCATTACTACGAAGCAGGTACGGGTGATGGTATTGTTCAAACAACCGACGGTAGCTACGTAATAACCGGCCATTATTATTTTGGCGATCAAGGAATGTGTATATTCAAGCTAGACATTAACGGTAATTTAATATGGAGTCGCGGCTGGAGTGCAAATCCAGGCAATCAAGCCATTGGAACTGCTGTTATAAATACCAATGATGGCGGATATGCGGTCACGGGATTTAACTGGGGATATGGCGTTGACTTTACTGCATTCCTAAGTAAATACACTACTAACGGAGATTTATCATGGAATAAGGCTTGGCAAAATGGTAATTTTGAAGCTAACGGCAGCGACGTAATACAGCTAAATAACGATTACATTATAGCTGGAGATGCGGGTATGGACTATTCAGACAATTATGATGCAGTACTTATTGCATATTCATCAAACGGCCTAATAGATGGTTGTCCAAGTGAATACTGTATCAATCCAGCAACCACGAATATAAATCTAGATGCAAATGCAATCATGGCATCTAATGGTTTAGACCTAATAACTCCGAGCTATACAATCAATTCACCAACATCTACAGTTGCAGCCACTGACATGAAGCTGTCTAGTATAGACGCACCCGAACCGCAACCGCCATTGACAGTGATTTTTTCCAATCAAGAACTATACATAGCCTATCCAGGAGAGAATCAAAATACATGCAAAGAATGGACCGCGCCAGACGGTAAAAAAATTAAAGGCTTCAAACCATCGCATGAAACAGAAACCTGGTCTGATTATTTTACAGTGTATCTGGACGGAGTTATGATATACAACATGTCAGGCAATAGGGACGATATCTATATCGACACATCAAAAACTCCCGGAACTACATTAAAAGCCTGCTTATCAACAGACAGCAGCAGCCAATGGGGCTATGGCGGTCAAGTTACTGGAGTATTTTACAATTAACTATTTGTAAAATACTCATAAATCCATTTCTCAGTTCTATGACCAGAATCTTTAAAATTTTTTTGGATCAATAAATTCTACTGCCGAACAATATTCACCAACTTTAAAAATATAGTTTTCGGGAACTATATCGTAAACAATCCAAAGCAACCATGCCTGTTTTGATTCTAGCCAAGATACATCAGTTTTAACTGGATTAGATTTAAAATCACCCTGGTAGCCAATCTCTTCAAACAATTCCCTAGCTAGCGCTTACTTCTCGGTTTCACCATAATCCCAGCCACCACCAGGCAAACTCCAAGCATTTGAATCGTATTCTTTGCAGACCAAAATTTCGCCCTTGTCATTTCAGATAATAGCCTTTAACGAAACTTGATAATAAGTATTTGGGTATTTAGATTTTAGCTGTATAGAATATACATTACCATATCAAAACCCTAATCCTTGACAAGTTAGCCAACCTTAATAGATAATCAACAGCAATGAAAAATGTATTAATTTATGGCGACTCGAACATATGGGGTGAAAATTTTTCCGGAGATAGAATTAAATATCATCTTCGTTGGACTAATCGACTAAAAAAATCTTTAAAAAATAAATACAAAATAACCAGCAATGGGGTTTGTGGTAGAATCGCCGGAAATTATAGACTAGACAAGCCAAATAAAAATGGGCAATCACATTTCAGCGATTTAATTAACAAAAAAGACGATTTCGATATCATTATAATCGCCCTAGGCACTAATGATTTACAAGAAAAATACAATCGAAACGTTGATAATATAATACAAGATTTAAACTGGTATAAAAATAGATTAAAAAGTAAAAAAGTAATTTTTATTTTACCGCCTAAATTCAAAACTACCGAAGAATCAGGTCCAGACTTTACGGAAAACTCAGCGAAAAAGTTAGATCAGCTAGTTCAAAGAAAAGAAGAATTAGGCGAGACGATCTATATAGGTTCCCTGGATCTAACCGACGGAATACATTTTTCTAACACAGGACACAAAATCATGTCAGAAAAAGTCAAAAAGGCGATGGAGGCTTTAGATTTATAATGAATGAGAAAAAACAAGCGCTAAAAGATATTAGCAAAAAAATAGATTTAACTGTCGAAGGTGTTGAAAATTACAGCTTTGAAAAACCATCCGTAATAATAGCTAATCATCGATGCATGAAAGACATATTCGTTTTACCATCAGCCTTACCTGAAGCCTGTAAGATAATAATGAGCTCTCGTCTAATGTGGAAGCAAAATTCACCTGAAAAAATGCAACGACGCAAACTTATTGAAGATAGTTTATACGGCATTCCAATTGAAGTTCATGGTAGCAAAGAAAGATTAGACATAGGTCTAAATATGGCAAGGGTTGCTCTTTCAGAAAACTGGTCAGTCGGAATCTTTCCAGAGGGCGCTTATGTACCAGGAAACCAAGTTTATAAAGGCCGCACCGGTGCCTCAAGAATCTTATTTGACTCAAAAAGATTCGATAATACTGATGCTAATTTAATCCCAGTAGCAATAGATTATCAAGAAAACATTAGTAACGACCTTGATTATTATAATTTTAATAATGATTCTGTAAAAGTAACGATTTGCGAGCCCATAGATTATGACAGGTATTATTATGATTATCTCGAATCAACAAACAAGCAAGAAATCAAACAAGCTCTTCGTGCGCCAATTGATATCGCAATGCAATCGATTGCAAAAGTCTTGAATCTACCATACAAAGATGAATATATTGAAATCTACAAAAGAGACACCGTTGTGCTTGAAGACGGTAGTGAGATTAAAATCTAATCAATCTCCAGTTTATTGTTATAATTATAGTGCATAACAAATACCGTGGGAGTTATATGATAGAAAAATACACATTCAAGAACAAAACCGCAATTATTACCGGTGGTAATGCTGGTATCGGAAGGGCAGTGGCATTTGAACTAGCCGAGCGCGGCGGTAATTTAGCGATCATTGGTCGTAATCAAACGACGATAGACGAAGTATGTAACGAGCTAAGTGCAAAATACCCAAACCAAAAAATAACCGGCTACCAATTGGACGTGTCTGATTTTTCAAAGATTTCGCAAACTATTAAAGAGATAGCAGGTGATCATAAAAACATCGGCCTACTAATCAACAACGCCGGGATCGCAATGGGCGGCAAGTTCGAAGAATTATCCGTTGATGACATTGAAACCGTTTTTGATATCAATTTTAAATCACAAATTATGATGACAAAAGAAGTCTTGCCGTATCTGAAACAAACCAAAAATAGCCATATCGCTAACGTTTCGAGTCTGTTTGGAATAATTACCCCATCTGGACAATCGGCCTATTCTGCCAGCAAATTTGCCGTTAAAGGTTTTAGCGAAGTATTGCGCCAAGAACTAAGGCCGCTAGGAATCGGTGTTTCGACAATCTATCCAGGAGGAGTCAAGACAAACATCGCCGCTAATGCAAAATTAGGCGAAGGCGCTAATAAACAAGAGATTCAAAAAGAAGCAAAATCATTCGAATCAAATTTAACAATGACACCAGAATACGCCGCCAAGGTAATAGCTAATGGAATCGAAAAAAGGAAAGTTCGAATCCTAATTGGCACAACCACTAAATTCCTGGATTTCATGACACGATTATTGCCAGTAAAGTATGAATTTTTACTAAAGCTAGTTAAGTAAATACTTAATAATATTACTTAATAAACTCTGGCAATTTAGATAACCCAAATTCAACCAACTTATCGAAGTCATGATGCGCGCGCCAATGATTGTGCATGATTTTACAATAATCAGCCTGCGCCGCGTAACCTTTGTCCGGCAATGTAATTATAGGCTTTATATCATCGTCCAAAACCACCACCAAAGCTTCTTTGATATAAGTAAATTCATCTTCGTTTAATTTATAAACAGGGGAGGTATGGTCTTGGCGCCAATAATGATTAAATTGGAAATGTAAAGCTTCATGCAAAAAACCGTCAATCGGCATACCCCAGACATCCTCGGTTGATGCGTACATAAATATCACGCAGTTGTCGAAGAAAACCGTCATCCTGGGGAATGTCGTTACATAAAAAGTAAACTTATCGGACATCATCGGTCGTTTGGTTATTTGCTCAAGAGTCAAACACGCGTCGGTAAATTTACTGCGAAAATCTTTTTCAGCTATTGTCATAAATTTATTCAAACGGCTGCTTGCATTGACTTTTTTAGATAATAAATATGGCTTCAAAATTATCTCGGCCGACTGCTTTTTCAATCCCAAGATCTGATTTGCAACGTTTCTATCACTTTCATTATCTATATTATCAATGTTAGCACTTCCCATAAACGAGTCGCCGACAGCACCACGCCAATTCCACATGTCTTTTTTGATATCATAAATAATTTTGTAATTATATTTCATAACCTTAATATACTACTAATTATAGTCAGCAGATAGCCATACGGGGCTAATCGATGCTACAATTATCATTGTAATGCAATTGATCGGTTTGTTACTCTTTGCCCTGTTATGGATATTTGTTGTCTATATTTTTAATTGCATATTAACCAAATCGTTTTGCAAAATAGACATTAAAATCGCAATTTTATATATTTCAACCGTTGCATTTATTGGCCTTATCGGCGAGACTTTTGTCGGTAGCATATATAATTGTTTATTTGGATTGCCATTATGGCAATACCAGGCCTTGCCGATTCATAATGGCCACACATCATACTATGCACCGATAATTTGGGGAGTCTATGGATTTTATCTTTACCTGCTTCATGATCACTTGGTTAGCAAAAAAGGATATTCTGACAATAAATTGATGGTTATATTTTCAGTAGAGGCAATGGTAATCGAGGCCTTGGTTAATATTTCATTCTTATTGATATTCGGACATTATCTTTATTTTTACAGCCCAAATGACCTGTGGCATTTTACCTCAATCCAAACTTTTCCATTTTATTTTATTGCCGGTTTTTTAATTACGCGCACAATAAAAAGATTTAAACAGGATCCGGTCTTTTTCTCCTTTATGTGCATCGCTATATCAATAACAATTCTCATTTTATAACTGACAATATCATAACGATCACCCTGTTTACTTTATTGCAATATGATGTTATAAATATAGCATCCTTGCAAACTGTAAGGAAATTTAAATGTTAGGATGTGTTTAATATTTTAAATGAAAAAGATTTTAAAAAAGATCAAACATTTTTAATAAAAAACGGCCCAAGCAGGACAAAACTGTTACGTGCACTTAATTATGCCTTTAGCTTCAAGAAAAATCAGCCGCGAGAAGTAGCGACATTTGAACTAAAGGGTAATGACATCAAAGAAATTGACATCATTATAACAGGCCTTGTCTATGATATGAAGAAGCCTCGCGCAGAGAAATTTAATTTCTACGGCATAGTTAAATGCGCAGACAAGAAAACTGTTTCGATATACGGAAGTTATTTTTGCAAACAAGCAAAAGGAGAGTTCACAGTAGTCGAAATATAGTTAAAAACCCCAGTCCAAATAGCTACTTTCACGCATCATCAAGATTAGTAAGCACGACTTAAATTCCAACAATTACGCAATTGTAATGACCCCTCAAATGCCAATAAATTGAACTTTATCATTGATAAAAAACACAATTTTAAAGATAAGGTTTATGGTTTTCATTCCAAAATGCTTGTATAAATCTATACTTTATGTTATAATACGTTAAACACTATAGGTGCGTACTCCAAAATTTGAAAGAGAAGGTGTGCAAATGAACTGTTTTGACAAAGCTATTGGAAACATAGATGAGTTAATAGAATCGAGGATTGCAAAAGCCAAGGATATCAATCTAGAGCTAGCCACTTTAGGAAAAATGATTAAAGCCAAGCTAATTCAATCAAAAAACGAGTTTCAGCTTAATCGACATTATAATAGTAGAAGCTACAAGAACGAAGCTAATTTCTATAAACTCAAAGCTAAATCTATCAACGAGCAAAAACAAATCTTGATTCACGAAGCCAAAAAATTGACATGCGTTAGAGATAAATTTGTAAAATGCAAAGTCGAAATGGAAGAAGAAATGCGATTGCTTGAAGAAAAATGCAAAGACAAGGACGAGCAATTAAATGAAATTTGGCGCAACAGAGTTGTCAGCCAAAAATTTAGCAACAAGACATCATGAATACCGCTCTTAAATTTTGGAATAATAGGTTGATACATTGCTATTAAATTAGTGATGTATCAGCCTTTTTCCATTTTAAAGACCACCTAACGCGCGTTTGTATATGGCCTAAAGTAATTCGTTGAACCTAAATCAAAGCCAATACATTCGTGACGAATATCAGTCATTCCATATTCTTCTCCATAAATACCAGCGCAGCGATATGTGTTACACGAGCTTCCATCGGACAAAGCGCCACATGATGTATACTCCTTTGGAAAAAAGAATGCAAACCCAATAAGCACAATAATCGAAAGGCAAATAAACAGCGCTTTGTTTGCCTGTTTAGGCAAAGACATTAAACAAGCCCGCTAACCATGTCGACAATATATTTATTATTCATTTCATGAAGCGCAACAATACCAGAGGCCTCGATAGCTTTTTTGGCATTCTCGTTTTCAAGTGGAACATAGTATTCTTTTCCGAAAATAAATATCGAGATAGTTGATGCAAATAATTCAGCGTCGAAAGGTACGGTTCTATCGAAGTTATGAATCATATCTTGTCCAGTTGTTTGCAGGCTTTTGATAACCTCGTGTAATTTACTACCATCGCCCAAACTTGGATCCAGTACAAATTCGACTGAAACTGGCTGATTACCAATACCGACGAAACCACGACGCGCCTTGATGCTCATTATTTGAGACTCCTGATTCAAGACAATATAGACTCCATTCTCTGTAACCTTGCCGTCCGAAACCTTACCATTATAAATATGTTCTTTGATAGCTATTTTAGGAAAAACTTTCATCACTTAATCTCCGATAAAATTTATATAACATAATAATAACACTTAATCCAAGGTTGCGGATAATAAACTATCTTAAATCATCCAACACGTATAGTGCAAAAACCCCGTCAATCAGTCGGCGATTTTAATTTACAGTAATTTATCAATCTTTAATACAGCGCACTGAGTTTCCATAAGGCTTAAAATATTCATTTCTAGCAACCATAGGGTTTGCCGAAAATAGACGTCGTATAATAGGATACCCAGCCGATGGCGTGCTAGTCCAATAATTGCCGGTCGTACCCAGACTATTAAAACCGCCACCGTTAGCACGTTGACCAGCAAACTGTAAATTAAGCTCCGACGTGCCACCTTCTCGAAGTTGCATAGACTGATCGGTACCTCGAAGACTAATATCATCCGCTTGCCCCTGCGTCATACCCAGATGAACTTCCAATATCTTCCAGTCATTATCCGAAGGTAAGTGTGAACCCGCCAAACATACACCTTGAATTGGCGGCGAATCAGGTGTTACACTGTACTGCATCATTTCATTCCATGAATATAGTCCGCCGTAAGTGTCACAATTTGCAGGAATGTTTTCATAACAATATTTTTCTACAATTCCATTATTTAGCGGATTAACAGTGTCTGTAATCATAGTACCGACATTAAGGTTTTTAGTCGCCCAAGTTTGAGCGCCAATTGTTATCCAATCTGGAACAACTGCAGCAGCTACCTTCGGAGTACTGTCATTAGTTACTTCATAGGTTACATCCGACTTGGTCAACTTTAATGAATACGTCGAGCCATCAGCACTACCTGTATATTCAAATGTTTTATTCTTAAGGCAGTATTTAGTGTCATTAACCGGGTTAATCGGACATTTATTTTCGTCCATAGTAATTGGGTATAGCTCGTTTTCTGTTTTATAAAGCTCTAATTGTCTTTTGGCACCATCAAGGTCCGAGGTCAAGCCAGCCTCTGTGGCTTTTTTAGATATACCTACATAACTAACTGTAATTATTGCGGCGAGAATACCAACAATCACTATAACAATAAGGAGTTCAACGATAGTAAAGGCAGGCTCATTATTATTTTTACCACTAACAAATAACTGACCACTTACCATACCTTTAAATCTCCTTAATCAAGAATTTAAATACATTTAGTTGTTGATAGTATAACATAAGCTTAATAATAAATGTGGCAAAAAATAACCAAATCTCATACAAACCGTAAGTCACATACAAAATATACCATTTTGTATAAATATTTTTAAATTGTGATAGCTAGAGCTAATTTAACTATGCGAAACGCAAACAATAAAATCAAAGACTATTTATTTTTAAAGCCATCAGATAACTGATCAAAAAAATGTTTTTCCGCATCATCTAATTTATTGTTTTGCCATTTTGAGAATTGGTTAAGAAACACAACCTTCGCTATCACTTCCTTGCGCTTTTCCTTATTGTACACAAATCCACCAAATGATTTTACAAACAAAGTCTGGCTGATATTCAATCGATCGCCTAAAATTTCATAATAATCCGACTTTGTAATCTTGTCCATATTATTCCAAATAGCAAACTGGACCGTTAATCCAAGAACTTCAATATTATTACTCACGTCAGCCGGTATCTCGTTCATCTCGATAGTTAGTCCGTTGTCGTCAAACATAATTGCCCGTTTCACAAACGATGGATCGATATTTTTTACACTACGAATATTTGCGTTTAACTCTTTGCGCCAATCATCAACCTTTTGACAGGAACGTTGATCAGCGTTGCTGTATTTTATTGTACTTATAAAGCTACCATATTTACCCAAGAATGAATCCAGCGTTTCTAATTCATAAGGGCTAATATTGGGAGAAAACAGTCCTGTAGCCTCATCGATAAGCTTATTATCATATTGCACACCATATTTATCAAACACTTTTTTCGCAGCGTCAGGCACCGCACCAAGGTCTATTCGCTTGTCTATGCCTGTTGCTAATTTCGCCGTATCTTTGTTCAGATTTTGGCGCAAATATTTCATCCAAGAATCATTCCATGCTGCAGGCGGAATATCACTGCTGATGTCTATAAAAACTTCATCAAAAGCTGGAATTGATTTAATTATCTTTTCATCACCCTTATAAACAACTAGCCCCGTTGGCAATATGTACGTTTCATCAACTGTTATATTGCCGATCGTTTTTTCACACAAACTATTCTTCAGTTCAGAAATAATTTCACTAACTTTAGTATGATTGATCATATTTTGTTTTATCAACAATTGATCAAAGTGGTCGTTTACTCGCTTTACTTCACTATAACTACAGCTATACTGTCCATTCTTATTTTTTTCACTTGCAAAATAGCCATTCCACCATGCCGCTTTTCTGTCATCATACTCTTTTTTAGTATTTAAATATTCAGACATATCTGAATCGATTTTTTCAAATTCAGGATGCGCATCTATGCCAGTTATTGTTGTTATGTTTTGAATTAACTTCTCTTTTTTGACAAGATCCTCGGCGAGTGTGTCATTGTCCAACATCTTAGCAGGGAACAATTGCTTTTTCTTGATTCGAGATAACGTAACCAACATTCTTCGATAGGCATCGGGATCTATGCTGTTCGAAAAATCAGGCGTAAACGATACTCCATGTTTAGAATTATTGTCATCTAGATATTCAAAAACACTATTATCACTATACGAACCTCTTCTAAGTGCAAATTCACGAAAACGTTCATCCCTTACACTATCGTGTACTTTCGTCAGCTCTTTGAGTTGCTTGTCTAGTATTTCACTTTGAGGGTTTCTAAGTTCCTTGACTAAAAATTCACTTTTAGCTTTTCGTTGCTCTTCTCTTAGCTTCGACTCTTTAACCCTCTCTTCTTGGACCTGAATCTTTAGCTCTTTACGCTCAGCAGCTGACTCTAATTTAAATCGCTCCATAGCTTCTTTTTCCATAGCTACGGTTTCAAGTTCAGCCTTGCGTTGTTCCTCTATACCACCCTTAAACTTGTCCATTTCAATCTCTAATAGACTGCCTGTGATTATATCTTCCCACGCCATGCTTGACTTACGAATCTTCTCTTTACTGTCATCCGCCAGTAAGTCGTGTACAATTTCTTGACCATCTGAGTTAAAGGGGAGTGTACCAGCGTCTGAAATTATTCCAAAATAACCGATTCTTGGTTGTTTTGATACTCCCCACGTTTTAGACAGTAGTTTCTTTGAATCAATCAAATCTAAAAACATCTCCTGCTTAGCGGATAGCTCTTGTTGATAATCGTCAGCTACTTCGTGTACCTCAGCAGACTGCTCTGATTTATCATTCAGATTATCAGGTTGATTGGATATTGTTTCCATCATTTAATGAAAATTCGCTTTCATTGTTTTGGATTTCTAGCAAGACCACTAGTTCCTGTGAGTACTGTATCAAATCATCAATTTTACTTAAATTATCTATACCACGGTTTACTTGTATCCAAACGCTTGATTTGCGCTTCTCGAGCTTGTCCTTAATGTCTTCATATTTATCGTTTTCTTTTTTACCATCGTGGCTTTCGCTAATATTCAATAAGTCCCTGCATAACACCTCAACTTTTCGCACCAAGCCATGCATTTTTGCGCTATTGATATTATATTTCTCTTTTACCGACATAAAATGTTCCAAGGTACCAACACCCAATGCCACAACGGACTTAGCGGTCAGTCTATTTTCACCATTTATCCTTTCGACATATTCTACGTCAAGTTGATCGATAACATCTGTAATTTTTCCGCTAGTGAAAACATCCAAGATTTTTGCTACGTGCAAGCTATTTGAATCTTTAGATAAATCTCGCCTAAGAGGAACTATCTCTTCCACCTTATCCATGTCGGATTCAGTAAATATTCCGTAAATTAAATCACCATTAAACTCTTGGGATTCATCTTCAGACCTCTCAATCTCGCCGAGAGAGAATCTCAAGTCCTTCCCAAACATCAAATCTGATTCATCTTCACTAACAGTTTCACCATTCTCTACGTTTTCAAGGTGTTGCGTAGTTATTTGGCCGATTTTCCTAGAGAATTCATCTTGGTTTCTATATTTATCAATTTGCCTATTTGGTTTGACCTCGGTACTGTTATCGAACGCACAGCTTCTCTCGAAATAACGATCATTAAGGCCTGCGTACCACTGTCTACTAAGACGATCACTAGCTCGGTCAAAATCATCCGCATCCTCGTAATCACCAAAATCAGGCACCTCATCAAAACGACGTTGTCTGTTCCTTGAATAAGAATTTTTGGAATGCCACATTTGCCTGCCTATCGCAGCATTTACCCAATTGTATAATCTAGCACCTTTTTCAAATAGAACTTCACTATCTTGTCCAACAGATTCCAGCACGTATGCATGAACTCGATTTACTTGTTCGATTGTTAGGCTATCTGCATCGATTTTACGTGCCAACATTAAACCTTCACATTTATTAGACATTTCTAGCGACAATTCGCCTCTATTTTTAAGTTCAATGATTGAATTGTGGTTTTGTTCGTTTAATCTATTTATATCAGATGAAAGATAATTTTGAGTTTTTTCTGATAAATACCCGCGAACAGAAAGCAATACCTCTTGTCCAGGTAAAGTATTGACCTGTATCTCGTTTTCTTGATTTTCGTTTTCTATTGTAGCTAATTGTGTTTCTGGTTGGTGATGTTCGTTAAAGTGATTTTCTTCGTACATAAATTAAGTTTACTATACAACAATAAACAATACCAGTTTGTTTGGAGTTGTTAATATGGGCCAGGTTTTCATAAATAAAACCAAAGACATAAATCCGGTACCAGCTGTCGGATTTTTTATTGCCAAAGTTATATTACAGAGACGATATTTAAATAACTTAGATATCTTGCAGAAATCCATCTTAATTATAAACTTCTATAGCCTTTAGGGATTTTGATGGGCAATAATATATACTAAAAGCCAAGAAGCTTATCTAAATAATTCACTAAATAATCTTACATTATAAAAACGTTACTGCTTTTTATATAAAAAGTACCATGCTATAGTCTGACGTATGGACTTTCGGGTTTGTAAATTTACAAAAAGGAGACTAGTTAAATGGAAACTAACAATGTCAAAGAATCCAAGATGTCGGCCAATGATATAATCTTTCAGTTTTACAATGAACTCAAAAAAGGACGGGAAGAATATGATTTCATTATCTCATCCTCAATATACAATAGGTATGATGAACGCGAGAATAAAACTTATTCAGTTACGATCAATCATACCAGAGCTATCAGGGTTAGTGACTTTTTGGTTACAGTTGGAGAATGTTCTGATTTTGGGCTTGGTGAAATAGGCAATTGTTTAGAGATAATACCATTAATTAAATTTGAGAGTATCGAAAGTTGTATCTCTAAACTTGAAAACTTCAAAGCTATGGACTATATAATACTGTTTGGTGATAAAGATAGATTGTATATACCAAAACCAGGACATTCGGCAATGGAGTTTGTTGCCAGGCCATCAGATAAGGCGACGACTCACCGTGATTCTTACAATCAAATATCTCTATACGCGTCAACGGTTGATTTGTACGACAAGCCTTTTTTAGCTTCACTGTTGTCAGCCTTTGAAATTATCACTGAAGTTAATAGTAAAAGAGCGAACGAGTTAAAGAACAAGATGTTGGCCAATGAGAAATGCAACTATTCAAATATTCTGCGAAATCTAAACGACGCTAGAGGCCTATTGAATGTACGGGTTGAAATGTTTTATGAGCCCGAGTATAAAAAGCTTCTAGACACATTGGACGCAACCATAGAACACTTTAACGAAGTTCCCTTTTAAAACCCAAAGATCATCCGTCACTTTTGTGGCGGTTTTCTATTTATTTAAATCTGCAACCTTCAATTTTAAAAGCCTACATATCGTAGGCTTTTACTGATTATATATAGGTTCCGTCTTCTCTAGGCGCAGCATTCGAGAGTTTTCCTCATAGAAGCTTCAACCAAATCAACGGCATACCAATAGTCTTGTAAGGAAGACCGAATATAATCCAAGTCTTCCATAACGATATAAATAGGACCCCTGATATTATTAGTTATCAAGAACGGCCCTCCGACCATGCCCACGGGTACACGTCTATGATATTGAAATTCTTTGTGCATAACCATGAATGTTCATAACCTTGAACAAAATACCCATGCCGAACTTCAACATCATAAACCCTGGACGCAGCTTCGGCCATCATATGGCAAGATACCTCAATCTTACGTCCATTTTTATCATTCCCGATATCAGGGAGCTCCATCACATTAACTACATATTGAATACGACGGAACAACTCAACGTCTTCTTTTTGGATATTCCTCTCCGTGTAAGTAATCAAACAAAACCACCTCGTTTTCATAAATTTTGAGAATAAATTTATTATAATGATTATTTTAGCTTTGTCAATTATAATTATTGCTATTGATTATGCTATTAGGAATAATATTTATAATAATCTTGACATATTGTTGCGTATAAGCAATAATTTGTTATATGAAAATATACAACCGTTTGCAGCTAATAAGAACCGAAAGGAAAATGAGCCGCAATGAACTTGCGGATGTTGTTGGCATAAATAGTCAGACTATCGGATTTATAGAAAGAGGGGATTATAGCCCAAGTCTTGAACTGGCGTTTAAAATTGCTGCAGTGTTCAATGTTTCCATAGAGACAATATTTTCAACCCAACAATTTGAATCACTATTTAATAACGAAAACAAGGAATTAACGAAATGAGCAATAAAGCCGCAAAACAGAGCAATAACAGATTATTTAATAGCCCGAACCGTATGATATACGCAAAGATACTCTCAGTTGCTGTAATTATCTTGTTACTTACGACAATAATCTGCTCGACATTGCCACGTGACTTCACCAATGGCTTAATTAGAATATTCATAAACTATCCTTTTATTATTTCTTTCTCTTTATTGTCTATTTCTGCCATTTTGTTAGAAATGGCCCACGGAAACGCCTATCGATGTAGTGACAAAAGACGCATTAAATTAGATGAGCGTCAGCTTTTGGTTAGAAGCAGGGTATTCGAAAGAGCCTACCTGGTAATTTGCTTTTTTGCGATTTTTTTATCTACATTTATCCCTAGCGCAGGAATTCAATGCAATAATCCGATGGTATTGGTTTCATTTGTTTGCGTAATGTATTCACTGCCAGAAATTATCGCATCTTGGCAAAAAGACGCTTGATAGATTTTTAGTTAATGAGCAGGGGATTGGTTGCACACAACAACCCTGCAAATTCATTATTTATTCTTAAATAGAATCTAAACAAACTCTATAATAGGTTAATTATTTACAAAGGGTCGACCCACTAAACATCTAGCACATTGACAACAGGGGTATTGTTATTGTATAATATACTTATAGTCGTTAGGCCTAATTTTTTGAGAGGGATGGTGGGTAATTTGAAAAAACCTCACATTGGTTTATTTGGAACGTGCGGAGGCAGTAAATGGAGAGATCCATTCATGCTGGAATACGATAAACTGGAAATTGATTATTTCAATCCTCAAGTTGATGATTGGAAGGAAGAAGACGCCGTAATCGAGGCAGAGCATCTGGTTAATGACGAGATTGTATTGTTTCCTATAACCAAAGAGACATATGCAACAGGTTCATTGTCTGAAACTGGCTTCTCGGCATTACAGGCGATAAACATCAATCGCCATCGAGATTTCATCATTATGATAGAACAAGGTCTAGATGACAGTCTGGACAATCCAGTGGCTCGTAAGGAGTCACTTCGATCCAGAGCGCTCGTTACAGCACATCTGAAAAAACTTGATATTGCAAGTTTGTATTTCGTTAGCTCACTTGAAGAGATGTTAGAGCTGAGCATCGCACTACATGACATAGCGCTGAGACGCCAAAAACTTGAACGATTTAGGGTTAAATAATAAGTCAAATAACCTCAAAAAATACAAATCCGACACATAGTGTCGGATATTTTTTATTAAAACACTTAACTATTCTACAATCAGTAGTATACTTGTAGATGATATGAACAATAATACATACGTTAATCAGATAGTGTGCGCTTGGGAAGAGAGTTATAAAAAAGGTCTTTTGACTTTTTGGATATTACTTGCTATTCATAATGGTCCAAAATGTGTTCGTCAAATAAAAACATATATTGAATCAGATATAGCAACCAACTTTACAGTTGATGAAAAAAGCTTGTATCGTTCAATCGCAAGATTCAAAAAAATGGAACTAATCGTTGAACACGACGAACCCAGCACGAGAGGCGGACCAACGTTAAAGGTATATGATCTATCACCACAGGGTAGAGAAGCTTTGAAATTATTTTACGAACGCAATATTAAGCAAATTTTTCTGACAAAACAATTTATAAATGAAACGAAGGGATTATAAGATAATGGACAAATCGACAAAAAGACCGCTAGGAGAGAAGTTATCCAATAGCGCTAAATTGGCACGCGCAGCTTGGCGAATACTCAAAGATGATAAAAGATTAATCGTCATTAGCATAATCAGTTACATAACTGGCCTTTTATTATTAATAGGCGTTATAGCGGCCACATTCGCGTTACTATTCGCGGTTCCAACTGGCAGTTACGAAATAGATAATGGCTCGATCAACAACTTTGCGTATCTATTGCTAATAATACCTGTATTTATTGTCTATTTCATCGTCAATTATTTTAATGGCGCCATAGCCTACGTGGCGCTGCGAAGATTTGACGGCGAAAAGATAACTATTAAACAGGCGCTTGCAGCTGCTTCAAAAAAATCAGTTGCAATCTTTTTATTCTCTTCTATGCAAGCAACAATTGGAATAATACTACAGATTCTCGAAGAGCACGTACCGCTAGCTGGTAAAATAGCCGTATGGCTAACAGGAGCCGCCTGGAATATTGCAAGTATGTTCAGCATACCGGTAATTATGACGAGCGATCAAAAGAATCCACTAAAGGTCGTCAAAAAGTCGGCAACTACATTTAAATCTATTTGGCAGGAAAGCGCATTCATTGGATTAGGCCTTGGAATTATCAGTTTACTATTTGGCCTTGCGTTTTTGATCATAATGTTTGCGATTGGATACGCTGCTGTAATGCTAGATTCTCTCACCATAGGGATCGCGGGGATCGTGTTTATAATAATAGTTATGGGTGCATATACATTAGTCATTTCAACGCTCAAAACAATTTTAATGACCGCTGCATATCATTATGCTACAACTAACAAATTACCAGCAGGTTTTGACGAAGAGCTAATTCGAACAATGTTCCGTCCAAAGAAAAAGTGGTTGGCATAGTCTACGAAATCGCTTAGTTACGGAAAAATTAAAATAACGACCACACGGGTCGTTATTTTAATTTGGTTGGGTATAGTGGATGCGCTTCAGGAAGAAATATTATTTTGTCCAGATCTATTTGGTTCTTTTTGCTATTCTTTCGGCTGAAAGTCTTCGAATCTCCTCAATCTCTTGCTGTAGTTTTAGTTTCTCGGCTTTTACGGCATTGACAGTGAGGGGTTTCATCCTACGTGGGAATAGCCAATTGATACCTAGCAATTTCTTTTTATCTCGTTTAATCATCAGCCTTGTTTGAGTAAGTAAATCTATATTTAATTCTAATTGCTCTTCCCACGCACCAATAAGGCTCGCTAAGTTATCGGGCAAGATTGACAGTCTCGTCTGGAAATCTTTGTGATTTATCTGATTAGATAGCAAAGCTGACCTAATCTCTGAATATAAGGCATTTATGTTGCATACGTCTGCATTCAGCGATTCTAATCCTGCATCATAGCTAAATAAACTATTAATCAGGTCTATGTCTTGTAAATCATAGAAGTCGCCCACTGGCTTAACCGGCAATGCGTCAAGATTATTAAATGAAACATTTCCTGCAAGTGCCGTTTCTCGCAAACCCTCAATAATATATATCGCCTGATAGGTTAATAGAACGTGCTGATTTAATTTAGCTTCCATCTTTACTAGGAAGTTATAGTGATTCCTGTTTCGTTCTCTAATACCAACAAATATCCTTGTCATTGCAAATGTAATTAATGCAAATATAGCTGCAAAGAATGAACCCCAGAATTGTACGCGAATTGCGCTATCGCTTAGTAGTCCATACATCGTATTTCTCTATTTATCTCTCGATATAGTCATGGGACTATATTAGCACAGGCCTAAGGTTTTGACTGTGGAAGACTACCTTCCATTTCATTCTTAGCAGGGCAAATGAGAGCGAAAAGCGATCGGTCATGGTGGGGATGGTGAGCATGCGAGCCATACTACCTTGAACGATGCGATGAGCGAGCTATGATTACTACAGGAATTAAAGAAATTTAAGTAATTCCAGCAAGCCGTCACCACGTATAAAACTCAATACCTTTGCAACATCCCAGCGGGTGTCCGCATCTGTATCCCTAAGTGTACACGCTCGGTATTGTAATAGTCTAGGTATTTATTA
>PGXZ01000015.1:0-16246 GCA_002839415.1 Candidatus Saccharibacteria bacterium HGW-Saccharibacteria-1
CTGGTATGCCTCGGGGCATGGTTAATTCTCCTTATTTAGATTTATTATACTGCCTTTTTTGGAATAGACAGTGTGTCTAGTATAAGGGGAGCCTGACAATAAAGATGAACTTATTATCGCCAATGATAAAATCGCCTTTGATAAAATTAAAGTTTTTTCTACAAAATCATTCATGGTGATGTTTTTGGTCGGTGCGGTAACCTCATTTATTGTTACGGTTGTACTATTCGTTCTTTGGTTGACTAAATAATAAACCTGAAACAATCAGGCTTAAATTAAAACAAAAACCAAACAAGCCATTACCTTAATCTTGCCAAGATTAGGAGATGCGTTTTAAGAAAAGACCTTTTCAACCTACCAAAGCTAAAATCTTATCCAATTTAGCATACAGATCTTCAAGACTTCCCTCGTTTAATAAATAGTAATCAGCTAGCTTCATGCACTCAAACAATCTTTGCGCATTAGGAGTGCTATTCTCTGCTTTTTCACGGCGTATAAATTCATCAATAGTATTTGCTTCACCTAGCTTGTTATTGTTTTTTACTCTCTCAAATCGAATAGAAGGATCAGCATCAATTGAAATCAAAGTTAATCTACTTAAAGATTTCAATACTGCAACCTGGCCTAATTGACGCATCCCAGTAATAATTGCCCTATCGGGCATATGCTGAATAATATATTCCGCCAGATATCCATCCCCACGCTCATCAGCAAGCTTAGTACCTAAAGCTATTAAATTTTCCCGGGTTGGTTCAATTCCTGTTTCGGCACATATCTTTTTTAAAGGTGAGCTAATTTGAAATGAAGGTATATCCAATTTACCAGAAATATAATCACCAGCCGCGTCTTTGCCGGATCCAATAGTTCCAATAATACCAATTGCTTCTTTATTCATTGCTGTGATTATGACACAAATACGCTTATATGTAAATCCGCAACAATTGAAATTTATTTTAAACATAATATTCCTAATTGTAATTGAGGGATTTTGGTCACGTTCCGCGATCCCGCGAGTTCGCTATTGACGATCAATCGCCATAAACAGCTAGCTAACGTATCTGAGTGCATAATTTTTATTCAAACAAACTCTTATTATCTATGAGATGTGGCATCCAAACATAAAGCACCCCTATCTTTACTTATCAAAGCCGCAAGATGTATAATAGCTAAAGATTAGTAGCATAATGGAGTAATAACAAGTGGCCGAACGAACGTTTATTGAGCAAACCCCTGAAAAAGTTGGAGAAGTAGTAACCGTTATGGGATGGGTACATGCTCGTCGCAACCATGGAAAGGTGATTTTCATTGATATACGAGATCGCACAGGTTATCTTCAGGCAGTTGCCATAGGAAGCGACGCTGATGTATTTGAAACCGCCTCGGAGCTTCGGGATGAATATGTGATATCTCTGACAGGAGAAGTCAAAGCTCGTGGCGAAAGGCAGATTAACACCGAGACACCTACGGGCACGGTAGAGCTTCAAATCCAAGCAATTACTATCCTAAACACCTCAGAAACTCCTGTATTTGAAATTGAAAAAGCCCCAGAAGCTGGCGAAGAACTTCGCATGCAATATCGCTACCTCGATATGCGCTCTGAACGAATGCAACAAAATATGAGAAAGCGTCACGAAATCGTAAAACACGTTCGAGATTATCTTGTTGCTCGACGGTTTTGGGAGATTGAAACGCCATATCTAACAAAAGGAACACCCGAAGGTGCTCGTGAATTTGTCGTACCGGCGCGCCTTCAACCGGGCAGCCATTTCGTACTTCCTCAATCACCACAGCAATTCAAGCAGCTTCTTATGGCCGGCGGCATAGAACGCTATTTCCAAATTGCCCGTTGTTTTAGGGACGAAGACGCACGCGGAGATCGTCAAGCAGAGTTCACCCAAATAGACATGGAGCTTAGTTTCATTGACAAAGAAGAAATTATGCAGATTAACGAATCTCTCCTTATTGATATTGTTGAAAAAATATATCCTGAAAAACGCATTCAAACCGTGCCATTCCCTCGCATTTCGTATAAAGATTCAATAGAGCAGTACGGAAACGACCGCCCTGATATCCGAGAAGACCCAAATGATCCGAATGTACTTGCATTCTGTTGGGTAGTTGATTTCCCAATGTTCGAAGAAGTGGATCATAAAGCCCACCCTGAGAATAAAGCTAACTGGACATTTACCCACAACCCTTTCAGCTCACCTATAGAAAAAGACCTTGAATCACTCCGCAACAAAGAAAACGTCGCTGAAATTACCTCAACCCAATACGACATTGTTTTGAACGGGTGTGAAATTGGCGGCGGAAGCCTTCGAACTTATCGAGCAGACGATCTTCGCAAAACACTACAGATTATTGGCTATAGTGATGAAATAATCGATCGCGACTTTGGCCATATCATAAGCGCATTTACCTACGGAACACCGCCCCACGGGGGAATTGCCTGGGGACTTGATCGTCTCGTTATGCTACTCCAAGGTGAAAAAAGCATCCGTGACGTCATGGCCTTTCCTAAAACAGGCGATAGCCGTGACCTTCTTATGGGAGCGCCTTCAAAGATTATTTAGCATAAGCTCCAAAATGGTCAAACTCCTAAACATATAGAACACTTACATCCAGTGTAACATTTTCATAAACAGGAATACTTTTTAAGTATTCTACCGTACTTTATATTGTTAGCCCTTAACCAATATTGCACGGCCGGTATAATATCAGCTTTGGTTTGGGGTAATCGATCATATACAAACTCGATACCATTGCCAGCCTAGATTTCTTCAAACTTGAAGGCCGGTTCGAAGAACTGGGTTGCGTGTTAAGGGAATCTACTATATAGACTGGACTAACTCCAGGATAAAGACGAATAGACATCCATCCAAGCGCCGTTGTATACGACGCTTGCAATTTCTTAGAATCGTTAGTTTTGCTCGGTACAAAACACTGACAACGCCATACGGTGATACGGTTAAGCCATAATCTAGTGCCATAACAAAAGATAATCTGCCCTCTCCATAAACTAAATCTAACCTCAATTGAATTATGGGGCTGATAGTTTCATCAGACATATCGTTAGTGTGACTTTTTGCGTAACGTTAAGATTATATAGGCTAGTTAATACTTTACCGCTATCGATACACCGACTATGCCAATAGCAACACTCACTGCGAGCGATTCAATAGTGTTTGCAACAACTACGTGACGGCACCTTATTTGAGAAGACTCGATTGATACGAAACCTGAGTGTAGAATTGGCGCTTCATGACCGAAAACTCGTCCGTAGTGTTAGTCAGGCATAATTTATTCTTTAAAGATATAATGAGTGCATGAGTAAAGAGGAAGATCAAATTAATAATGGAGAAAATCATGATCACCCTTTTGATGGACGTAATGTCTTAAAAGAGTGTTTCACACTATTTGGAGGTGAGTATTATGATTCTTTCATTCCAGGTATGACTGATCTTGTGAAGCTCGCCCGAGATCCTCAATATTATAAGGATCCAGCTAAACACTTTTCTCTCCAAGTGGGCCTATTGGATACGATTACAAAAATGGACGAGGTAGTTGCTCAAGGGAAACAGGAAGCGAGGAAAAACAGTGATGACAAGGATATAGCTATCCAGCGAAAACGCAATAGAGTAATTGCACTCGCTTATCGACAAATATCCGACGGTATTGCGTGGCGAAGCGTGGGTTATTCAAGATTTACTATTCGTGTGGTATCTCAAGCGCGCTCACCCGGATCTGCTCATGGAAAAGAGATTGGTCGAAAAAAAGAAATGGATTATGCGGCAAACGTTGTGCGCAATAACGGCTACGTACTTGTGCACGATGCCACTAATGTACTCAGGGTCGGTGATTTAAGTGCTTTGAAGAGTATACCTGGAATTCCGTATTTATCAGAAGTGAAAAATAAAAAAGGCATCGCAACCCCAAAGGATATCGATGAGCGACTAGAAGGTGGTTCCCCTACGACTAAGCAAGAAGATAGATTATGGCAAGCACAGATAATGTTAAGTTCAAGACAGTGGTACGTAGAAGGTGGGACAATTCCCGTTACTGAGCTAAGTGCCAAGAAGAAAGATTTTCTCGTAAGCGCTGGTGCTGTCCTTAAACAGGCTGTAAATAAAGGCGTATATGGCAAAATGCTTAGTAGTTATATGTATATTGAAGCGTTTGATGTACGTAAGATTATGAAAGATTTCAAAGATGCTAAATCATTTCAATCACTACTTGATACGCTGCCAAGCCCTTCAGCAGAGCTACTCTCAATACATTCAAATTACGACACGATCGCAACCCTTATGGGAAACGAGGTAATGCGATCGGTCCCTCCCTATACGATATTTCCATTTTCAGCCGAAATAGTAGCTAAGCTCATTACCGGACAGCTAGTGTTTAGGACAAAAATCCTTAGGAAGGAATTAGAGAACGAATTCCTGAAATACGGCTACGAGTTAATCATTAACGAGAAAGACCTGGATGCGGCAGCCCAGGATGAAGATCACGTAGCTTTCCTGTCAAGCAGAATACTGTTCCCTGATAAGGATCCTGATGCATTTGTGCATATTCGTCATAATAAAAGTGGTTTTATGTACCCAATGCAGATGTTCTTTGCTACGATTGCGTACGAGTTTCTAAGTGTTGAATATATTGTGTCCGTAGCTGAAGCTGTGCGAGTAACAGCAAAGCCAGGTGAACGAAGCGCCTTTTACCCAGAGGTAACTGATAGTCACCGGTGGCTCTAGTATAAATGACTGACATCTAAAAAACCGACTGATATGTCGGCTTTTTAGACTAATGTCTGACTGGCTGTGATTTGAAACTACGGGGACCAACATGGTCACTTTAGGTGCAAATCATGGCTGGGATGGAGGGATTCGAACCCCCGAATGCTGGTACCAAAAACCAGTGCCTTACCGCTTGGCGACATCCCATCAGCATTACAAATTGTACACTAATTGGGACGTCAACTCAAGAGTTCAAAGAATTATTTGGCAGATTTGGCAGCTTATGGTGCTTTTTTTGCTTCGACAACTTTGTTTGATTTTGCAAAATATGAACGAATTTCAAACAAAATATACATACCTATTATAAAACCAATTGCGGTAAATACTAAATTTGGAATAATGGTAAATGCGCTAAAGCCTGCAACTGCACTAATAATCGAGAATACAACTTCAATCATCGCGATTAAAAACAGCAAGTCCCAACCTTTTTTATTCATCGATTTTAATGGTTTAATAGCCATAGCTGTCAAAACGATAGTAGCTGCGAATGACAATATCGCAATAATTGTCGTTGTCATAAATGTCTGTGAATAACCGCTGAGACCATAATATAAAGCGGTATAAGATGTTACAGTACTGGCTGCTATGTACGCAAAAATTATACCACCGATTGCCATAACTAACATTACTGCTGACAAAATAAGACCTATCAAGTTAATAGCCCATGCATATTGAGCAATCCATTTTCGCACATTTTCTGGTAGGTGCGGAAAAGGTTTCATCCACTCTTCTATTGTATTTTCAAGTTTGCTAATTGAGTCCATAATTACGTTCCTCGTTTATAGCTGCTATACCTCTATAATAGCCCTGAAACACTAAAAAAACAACTAGCCCTTGATTTTTGGCTGAGATTTAAATGGCCACATACCCCAACTTGCCCAGGCGGCCAAAATAGCAAAACTAGCTGAAAGGAAGACCGCCCACCAACCTGGCACTACGTCGACCAAACTGCCCAAAAAACCAGCATTAGTAATATTATTTGTCGTCAAGTTAATCCATAACGACAAAAACAGCCAAACCGATGGCACAAACCAGCCACATACCATACTGATAAATCGCATCAACGGACTAAGTTTTAAACCTAATAAAAATGGTAGTGCAAAAACCTCAGCAGTTACGATCAAACCGGTCAACAAATGAGTCATAGGGTTGCTTATTGGCAACCAAAGACTTTCTATATAAGTCAGAAAACCATCAAACGTAAATAGCTGACACAAAACCATTACTATCAGTAACCCCGCATAAAAATATGCAACTTGTTTTGATTCTTTTGTCTTTGGTTTTGGCGCCGGTGTTGCACTAACGAAAAATCTCATGTTTACAGTATAATTCTTGTCAGCCATAATCACAAATGTTGTTATTTTTGCCAAAACGCTTGTGCTTTTAGTAAATTTATAATAAAGTACTTCGTAGCGAAAGTTACAAAAACAAACATAAAATCAAAAAAATATGTAGTAGCCGATCGCTCTATGACCATTCACCACAACGAAAAAACGCCTCAACTGGGGCGTTTTACTCTATTTTGAGAAATAAAAAAGCCTAGTTAGAAAATATCCAACTAGGCAATCGTAGCTATAACCAATATCCTGGCCCAGCGCCAGTTTTTTGCATCTCGCCCTTTGTCATTTTTTTCATCCCTCCATTAAATTTAGGTTGAATAAGTAATTGGCTGCTTTCAATAAGCGAAGGAGTAAAAAATTTGCTTTTTCGACTAAGTCTTTTTAATATATTGATTATACCGCTAACGATTTTAAAGATTTTTGATGTGGTCATAATAGCCACCTCCATTTCGTCCTATGGACAAATTTTCACAAAACAGATGTGAATACTTTAATATTAACACATTATTAAAGAAATTGTCAATATAGCTATGCTTAGGTTATTCAGCTTTTATCGAATGTTCAGCTCGCCATTTAGCGATCTCAGCATGATTGCCACTAAGCAAGACTTTCGGCACCTCTAACCCAGTAAAAACTTCTGGACGGGTATACTGTGGGTATTCAAGCGTTTCGCCATCAGAAAAGCTTTCAATCGCTGCGCTGTTTTCACCACCTAAAACGCCAGGAATCAAGCGTACAATACTGTCAATAATCGTCATAGCCGGCAACTCACCACCAGTCAACACGTAATCCCCCACGCTAACCTGAATATCAACCAATGTTAATATGCGCTCGTCTACGCCCTCGTAACGGCCACAAACAAAAATATAGTCATAATTGCTATCAGCCCATGATTGCGCAACGGACTGCTTCCAGCGCAGCCCACGAGGCGTCATTAGCACTACTTTGGCATCAGGGCAGTATCGTTTAGCATCATTTACAGCAGCAAACAAAGGCTCAGCCATCAGTAACATGCCGTCGCCTCCACCATAAGGCGTATCGTCAACTCGCTTGCGAGGACCCAGGCCAAAATCACGCAAATTAACCATGCGAAATTCTACCGCTTGTTGGTTTTGGGCTTTCCACATCATGGCACTATTTAAAACACCGTCAAACATTTCAGGAAATAATGTAATTACTTGAATTTTTCTCATCAGTTACCATGATAAACTAAAACCACAAAAAAACCACCCCGAAAGGTGGTTTCTCTGACATATAAATCTCTCAACAATTATATTGTTGCTCGCATAGAGCTTTTGTCATTCTTCTTTTTTCTCGCAGTTCAGACATTTCGTCTGTAACTATCTTCGATTATATATCCAAGTCGTCTAGTTCTGCAAGCTCTTCACGGGTCTTTTTTGAGTAATCACTAGCGTTATCCACAGGTTCATCTGTTGAGTTCTCAACAGGCTCGCTAGATTGGCTTTCTGATGATGTCGTATAGTTTTCACGTTGCTCATCATTATTCTCAATCTTAAGGTTATAACGTGCATCATTCTTGGTTCCAAGAGCGCGCAACAGGGTACGCAAACTCTGCGCAGTCACTCCACGCTTACCAATAACTCGGCCCAAATCTTCTGGATTAACGGTCAAAGTTAAAAGAACACCCTTTTCATCAATAAGTCGCTCTACGACCACATCATCTGGATTTCCGACAAGTGATTTTACTATATATTCTATGAATTGTTGGTCTATTGTTGACATACTGCCCCTTCGTCATTTGGTAATTATTATTAACGTAATATTATTGTATCACGTTAATGTTAATTTAATATGGCAAAGATTTATTCTTCGGTTTTTTCAATTGGTTGATTTTTGCGAAGTTTTTCAGCGTTTTTAATAGCACTAGTTTTTGGGGTAGTTTTTTTAACCCAGCTTGGCATTTTAACACCAGCGTCACTTAAAAGTTTAACAACTCGTGGAGTTGGTTGAGCACCGTTATCAAGGTACTTTTGAGCTAACTCAACTTGAACGTTTGATTCTTTGGTGTGTGGATTGTAGCTTCCTACATAAGAAACAACGCGGCCACTTGATGGATGACGGTGAGACTCTTGTACGGCTAGACGGTACATTGCAAGACCTTTACGGCCGACGCGTTGTAGGCGAATTGATAGCATAAATTATAATTTCCTTTTATCTTATCTTTAAAATTGATTTTTACTCTTGACCAATCTTACACTGTTTTAAGACATAAGTCAATCGACCGAGGCACGTTTATAGACCAGTAGCCCCTGCGTTAAACAATTCTTAACGATTTTGATTTAGTCTTTTTTAAACAATGACATAATTATACGTTTAGCAACAATATAGTTATCGCTTTTGACGTCATTATAGGCGTTAGTTTGAACAGTTACAATTGGCTGACCGCTGCCAGATCCAAGGAGATAGCGTGAGTCACCGTATGTCGAGCAATCTTTTTTATCCTTAAGTGCATCCAACCTATATGCTCCGATATAAGTGTTTGAGTCGGCTTCGTTGTATTGAATAAAACCAAGACCAGATACGCCATCAATTTCGGACTTTTCAACCACTTTAATTTCTTTGGCTGCATCCTTGCATGGATTTTGAACACCAGCTGGTCTCATAACAGACAGCAAAACAGATGTTGTTTTATCTGGACTAGTAACAACACTAATATCACTCGCCCCCATTTCGTCGGTTGCGGCAGTCTTTTCATGCGATAGTGTCCAAGACTTAGGGTATTTAATGGCGAATTTAGTACCCGATTCGTCCGAAACCGTCTCGGATAGGTCAAGGTCGTTTGCGGCTACCTTTGTCATGTTCGCACTAGATGCGCCAGTATCAGACTTTTTATTGCCAAAATCTAATTTGAACGGATTAAAATAAGATATAGAGAATATTAAACCTGCTGCTAGCAGCGTTGCGGCAATAATTATCACAAGACGTTTACGACTTAGCTGTTTTTTCTTCTTACCCAAAATAAACCCCCTTAAGTAAAATTCACTGATTTAATTTAAACAAAGAAACTTAATAAACACAAGCTTATTGAACTTTGGTGTCGCGCTGAGCGTACTTTTCAAGTGCAGCCTGAGCGGCTTGCTGTTGGGCGATTTGCTTGCTAGGGCCTTTACCTTGCCCCATTAGATTATTACCAACATAAACACCTAAGACAAAAATTTTGTCGTGGTCGGGACCGGTTTCTTCGATAACTCGATATTGCGGTGTTTGGTTGTCGATACGCTGAGATAACTCCTGCAAATGTGATTTTGCATCGCGCCAACTACCAGTTTCAAGGATAGAATCTAGTTTACTGATGATATTTTTATGGATAAACGTAGACGCATCATCATAGCCGCGCTCAAGGTAAATCGAACCGATTACAGCTTCAAAAGCATTTGCCAAAATCTGCTGACGCGCCCGATCACTGCCTTGTTTTTCACCACGGCTCATCCGAACAAGCGGCTCATAACCAAGCGCCGCACCAGCCGCACCGATACTCTCGGTTCGCACCAACGCTGCGCGCCAACTGGTCAAAATACCTTCTTGCTCGGTGTAGTTTTTGAATAAGAAATCAGTTACAACTAATTCCAAAACTGCATCACCCAAGAATTCAAGTCGTTCGTTATGCTCGCTAACACTTTTTTTATGCTCATTGACATAACTGCGGTGCGTTAATGCTGTTATTAGATATTGAATATTCTCGTATTCGAAACCAAGTTTTTCTCTGGCAAAAGCCTGGTAAGGTTCTGTTTGCATTCCGCTCATAAGTTCTCCTGTCTAATTCTTTTCATAGCAAGTAACATTAATTTACCGATGTCATCATACTCGATCTTATCAAAAGCATCGCTAAACTTGAACCAACGAAGATCGCTCATCCAGTGGTCCTTTTCGGTTGCATCGGTATCGCCATGAGCTTTGACAAGATATATTTGAGTGGTCATTAAAACAAGTTTATCAACGCGGCGATAACGGAAATGAATCTTGCCCAACCAGCCAATAATCTCGACATCAGTCAGACCTACTTCTTCGCCAATTTCGCGCTTGGCTGTTTGCTCAGCCGTTTCACCTTCTTCGATATGACCTTTTGGAATCGTCCAACGGTCTTTGCCGTCCTGAGCTAATAAAATTTCCACTTCATTATTAGAGTTACGTCGAAAAATTATGCCACCAGCTGTTGGTTCACGCACAATCTCTTGAATTTGATTTTTTCTATTACCAAAATACTTTTTGAATTTATCAAACCGCGGTGTCGCTGCCATTGGTTGTATCCTCCACAAGCGTACGATATGCAGTACCAAGTACTCCATTTATAAACTTACTCGAGTTATCAGAGCCAAACGCTTTGGCAAGTTCAACCGCCTCATTGATAGCGACTTTCGGTGGAATCAAATCTGCTTTATGCAGCAATTCATATAATCCAATTCGTAATATATTACGGTCAATTCTGGCAATTTGATCAATTGGCCAATCTGGAGCGATTGGTTGAATTTTTAAATCCAAATCTGTCTGCTGAGCCAAAACCCCTTTAACAAGAGCTTCGACAAAACTTTTATCTTCAATTGCACTATCATACCTCTGTAGATTATGAGATAAGATGTCGTCGACGTCCGTCGTCTTGTCCTGCGATTGAATACGAAACTCATATTCATAAAGAGTTTGTAAAGCAACGATGCGACCGAGGTGGCGATTAGATGCCATAGCGTTTTAGTTCTTTCTTTTTTATTATATTTTAAAGGTAATAAACTATTAGTTTATTTTGCTAATGCTTTGCCAGTTTCGCGACGAGTTGTTCGTGCCTTAACTGGTGATGTCTTGTTGACGCGACGAGCTAACTCAAGGCGCAAGTGACTACGGCGTAAACCGGTCTTGCGTGGGCTAGTCTGTTTCTTTGGTTGTCCCATAAAAAAGAACTCCTTTTTAGGTTATTATGATAAAACTTAGACTTATTATAGCGAAAAGACAATATTTTCTCAAGTAGTAACGACAATATTGACTAATTTGCCCGGCACATATATTACTTTACTAGGTTGTTTACCCTCGATAAACTTGACGACATTATCCTGCGACAGCGCCATTTGCTTGACCTGGTCAGCGTTAGTGTTTTTATCAAGCTCTAATTTTGCCCGTAATTTACCGTTAACCTGCACAATTATTGTCATATTATCAGTCTGAAGATATTGATCGTCCCATGTTGGCCAATGATCAACGTGGATAGTATCAATGTGTCCAATTTGGCTCCAAAGCTCTTCGGTAATATGCGGAGCAAATGGCGCTAACAGTTGCAACAAACTTTCAATCGCAAAAGTCCAAGCCTGGTTTTTACCAATTGAATATTTTACTTTTAATTTATAGTAATTGTTTACCGCCTCCATCATCGCTGAAACAGCAGTGTTAAATTTGTCATCGTTAATATCGCCGGAGACTTTTTTGACGGTTTGATGAGCAATTGCCAGTATTTCACGTTCAGCTGAATTATCTAGTTCGACCTCACCAGCCTCGATATATTCTTGGCCGAGTGTCCAAACACGGTTAAGGAACCTGTATGTACCTGGAACTCCACGCGTATCCCAAGGCGCTTCTAAATCGTATGGTGCAACGAACATCTCGTAGACTCGTAAGCTATCCGCCCCATATCCACTATCCATAATCTCAAGCGGATCAATCGTATTGCCCTTTGATTTACTCATTTTTGAGCCATCAGGTGCCATAATATAGGCATTATACATCATGCGCTTGAAGGGTTCGGGCGTTGAGACCAAACCAAGTTTATAAAAGAATCGCATCCAAAAACGAGAATACAATAGGTGTGCAACTGCATGATCGGCGCCATTGTAAAAATCAACCGGGCCCCAATGTTCAATAACTTTTGGATCCCAAGCTTGCTGATCATTAAATGGGTCAAGGTAGCGCAGGAAATACCAACTGCTACACGCATAACCGTCCATAGTATCAGTTTCACGCTTGGCGGGTTTGCCGCATTTTGGACAAGTCGCGTTAACCCAGTCGGTCGCCGATGCTAATGCCGACGTAGCGCCCCCGTGAGGCTTGAAATCATCCAGATCTGGCAGAATCACAGGTAATTGATCATCGGGCACTGGAACAGCACCACAATCGTCACAATGAATAATTGGAATCGGCGCACCCCAATAACGTTGACGGCTAATAAGCCAATCGCGCATCTTATATGTTGTTTTTGAGCGACCAGTTTTTTCTTGCTCTAACCAAGCTACGATTTCTTCGCGTGCATCACTTGAGGCCATGCCGTCAAACGTGCCAGAATTTGTCAATATTCCTTCACCGGTATAGACCGTGTCTTCGTTATCAATTCGATCAAGCCATAAATCAAGTTCGGCGCAGGTCATTGTATCTTTTGTGATCTCCGAGCGAGACAACCAAACTGCTTCTTGGATCGCCTGCTCTTCGACACTAATTTCATCACGCTCCTGATCAACTAATTCAAACAAAATCGCATTAACGAAAGCCTTGCGATTGATATTTTTGTGTGCTGCATAGTATTCAGAGACCACTTTATCGCCAAGCACTCGAACTAGTTTAATATTTTTATAGCCTGTTTCTTCGCGAATTTCACGAGCTGCCGCAGCTACAATATCACCATTATCTTCTGACTCTACACCACCAACAATAAAAGCAGTCCATGGAAATTTCTTCCAGCGAACACATAAATATTTATCAGTTTTTGCATCATACACAATACCATGAACAGCATCACGCACAATCTGCTCCTTACCTTCAACGGGAGGGTTATTTGCATCTATGCGGTGCGGCATAATAACATTTTTTATTGAGATATTATATTTGCAAGCAAAAGCATAGTCGCGTTCGTCGTGTGCCGGAACTGCCATCAAAGCACCGGTACCATAACCAGCTAGTACATAATCAGCTACCCAAATTGGTAATTTTTCACCGTTTACAGGATTGATTGCATAGCTACCAGTAAATACACCTGTTTTTTCGCGCGACTCGTTCATACGCTCGATTTCAGACTTACGCGCCGCTTCGTCGACATAGGCGTCAACTGCCTGTTTGGTATCGCTATTTACCAACTGTTTGACCAGTTCATTTTCGGGCGCCAGCGCCACAAAAGTCGCGCCAAAAAGCGTATCAGGACGAGTCGTAAAGACTGTCATAATCTGATCGCTGCCATCAATTTTGAACTCGACTTCAGCACCAACTGAACGACCAATCCAATTTTTTTGCATAGTTTTTACCATTGGCGTCCAGTTCAAATCATCAGTCGCTTCTAGCATCTCATCAGCATACTCAGTAATTTTAAAAAACCACTGCTTTAGGTTCTTTTTGACAACTTGATTACCACAGCGCCAACATTTACCACCCTCGACTTGCTCGTTCGCGAGTACTGTTTGATCAGTTTCACACCACCACTGCGGGCTTTGTTTTTGATAAGCCAAGCCATGTTCAAATAATTGATTAAAAATCCATTGAGTCCATCTGTAATAACTTGGGTCGGCTGTACTAATTTCCTTACTCCAGTCATTGCTATAGCCCAGTCGTTTTAGCTGATTCTTGAAGTTAACCAACGCTTCGTCATGCGCTACGCGAGGTTTTTTGCCAATCTTAATCGCATAATTTTCAACCGGTAAGCCGAAAGAGTCCCAACCAATTGGATGATAGGCATTATAGCCTTGCTGACGCTTAGCGCGAACTTTGATGTCGCTAAATTGATATGTTCGACCGTGGCCAATGTGAATACCGGCGCCAGTAATACCCGCTAGCATACTCATTCCATAGTATTTTGGTTTTGTATGATCGTTAAAATCAACCTTGTAAGTTTGGTTCTCGTCCCAAGTTTGTTGCCATTTTTTTTCGATTTCAATAGGATTATAGCGCTTCATAATACTGTTTAGTATAGCAAATAATACCTCTGTTATACAAAATTATGAGTTTTCCGAGAAAAAGGCTGTCTTCTTTTCAATCCAAGCTGGTGATTGACGAACTAATTCAGATTCTTCGACGGTTGAATGAAGGATAATCTTTACAGCTTCTTCCAGAAAAATATCACCTTGTGAGCCCTTAAATAAAACTGCTGCTCCCTCATCTAAAACACTATGGACAAACGAACCGGCCTCGATCGCCGTCTTAAAGCTGCGCACCTGACAGCCCTTAGTCTTAGCGGCTGGTGCTAAATATTTTTCGGCTTCATCACCAACTGTTACCACCCAAGCCAGCTGGAATGGATCACACAGCTCACCGAGCCTTTTATGCTCTTCGGCTGAAGTTTCGCCCAGTTCGTTCATACTACCCAGCACTGCTATTCGCTGCGGTACCATCATTTGATACAGTACGCGTAACGCTGAACCAGCTGCCAGCGGGCTTGAATTATACGTATCGTCAATAATGATTGATTCTTTGTCACCACGCAAAATATTCATGCGGCCAGGCAATGGATGAAATTTCTTGATACCAGCGGCAATGTCCGCTTGACTCATGCCAAGTTTAATCGCCACCGCACCCGCCGCAACCGCGGGACGAATCATGTGTTCACCGATAGTTTTAATATTCACCTGCAAGGGCGATTCCCATTCAGGGGCAATAAATTTGCCATCATAGCCATTTTCAGGCGTGTAATTTTCACTCATATAATAATATTCTGCACTGGCGCTAGTGCCATAAGTATCAACATTCGAATTGGTCAAAAAGCGCGAGTAGGATCCGTCAATGTCGTCACGGTTAATAATAGCTAGTCGTGAAAAGTTCGCCGCCGCCAACTCTTCCCTGGCAACTGCATCAATATTATGGAAAAACTCCATGTGTTCTGGCGAAACGGCCGTTACTACGCTAATATATGGCACTAAATAAGTCCCAAAATGTGGCACTTCGCCAACCATATCAGTTCCTAATTCTTGGATAATCACGTCAACATCAGCCGGCTCTTTTATGCGTAGTCGCGCTGCCTTGAATACCGCCAACCATTGCCAATAGCTTTTAATATTTTGTGGATATTCAATCCCAAGCATCGCAAGTGGCGCACTCATCTGGGTATTATGGTTTCCCTCGTGCAGACGCACTCGAAACTTCTCAGACAAAACCGTTGCAATCGCAACCTTAGTACTGGTCTTGCCTACACTACCGGTCACAACAATCAATTTAATATCTGGATATTTAGCAAAATATTTACGGACGTATTTTTCAAGCTTTTTTTGTATATGTTGTTTAATCATGTTATATCTATAATATATTATTTTCAATAAATAAGATAATTACCATGTAGTCTGGGGTGAATAAAATAGCCATAAAATAAATTATTAACTTAACTTTATCCTTCTCCGTCGGGATCTAGATATCAAATCAACAAAGCAATGCTATATCAATTTCCCAAACAACGTATCGACAAACCAGTATATCTGTTTGTTGTATTATGCAATACATCCGTCTGTGACGTTAACAAACTCCTAAACCAAACACTAGTACTCCAAAAGTACGAGCTAGACCACAAATTAGCATCAGACAACTGACCATAGAATAGTCCATCGGTATTTCGAAGGCCAGCAAGAGGCACGTTCAATCCAGAACTACCACCAGCTTTTAATTTTGCCCCTTCGTTAGTACCACGCCAGCCAATTATATTTGCAGTATCTTGCGACATACCAAGCTGAACCTCTAATATTTTCCAGTCATTATCACTCGGGATGTGTGAGCCGGTTGGGCAAATACCCTGAGCACCTTCGATCATTCCGTACCCCATGGCTTCATCCCACTGGTAAAGTCCGCCATTATTATTGGTCGTACAATTAGCGTCTGAATTACCATAACAGTATTTTTCAACTACGTTAGTACCACCATTGTTAGTTTGAGCTTGGCTACCATTTATTCTAGTCCCGACATTCAAATTTTTTCTAGCCCACCGCTGCGTGCCAATAGTAATCCAATCAGATTCTGGGAGAATTGATTCAGCTATTTTTGGAACTGAGTCGCTAGTAACTTCATAGGTAATATCTAATTTGGTTAGCTTTAGACTGTAGGCCAAGCCATTGTCAATTGTAGTGTATTCTAATGATTTGTTTTTAAGACAGTATTTAGTGTCATTTGTTGGGGCTGTTGGACATTTGTTTTCATCCATTGTTGTTGGGTATGTTT
>PGXZ01000015.1:16285-39036 GCA_002839415.1 Candidatus Saccharibacteria bacterium HGW-Saccharibacteria-1
ACTTCAAACTGTAACATATTAAAACAATAATCTAATAATTTGAGTTTTTTAATAAGAGTCGTTTGGTATTACATAATTACGCTAGCTAACAACCAATTACCCATATTCACATAACATCTGCAACCCGAGGCGGGACAAGGCGCCGGGGCCCTTGGATGGCCCGGCGTGAAGCCGTTATGGGGGCATGGGTGATTGGTTGTTAGGTATGATAAATACATAAAGCAATTTTTAACAACAAACCCAAAATCTCGCCCAACTTGGACGAGATTTTGTTAAGCTGTTGCGCGCCCACCCGGGGCACGTTTTTGTTTTTGGATTATGTGTTTGTTTTACCAGCGCAAAGGTTACCCCAATTGCGCACCAGCCATATAGTTATAATATACCACTTTAACAACTTATGCTAGCTTTTATCTTTAAACTATGATTAAATAATGATGTTCAGAAGCACACGCGTATAAAGGCAAAAGGCGAGCGCTTACCTCTTATAAGGTAAACTCTCTTCTTCGCAAAAGTCGCAGAAGCGGTCGATCTGACGATAATATGAATCAGATAATGAAGAAGAAAAGAGTACCTATTATATGGCACAACAAAATCTATTTATCGGTAGCCTAGCTTATGCTACTACTGATGAAACACTAGCAGCACATTTTGCACAAATCGGACCAGTATCAAGCGCACGAGTAATCACAGACCGCGACAGCGGCCGTTCAAAAGGCTTTGGCTTTGTTGAATTTGAAAACGAAGCAGACAACCAAAAAGCTGTTGATCAGCTTGATGGCAAAGATCTTGATGGACGCACAATCAGTGTTGGCCTAGCACGACCAAAAGAAGACCGACCTCGTCGCGATTCTAACGATCGTGGTGGCAACGGTGGTGGTTCATTCCGCCAACGTAGCTGGTAATTTTACCAACCTCGATTTAATTAAAATACCTCGCCCTTAAAACGGTGGGGTATTTTTATTCAGAACCTGCCTGACTGCACCACCTACCATATCCTCAAACGCCTCGCCACATTCAATCCTACGCCTAAGCTCAGTCGAACTAATATCTCTTTCTTGAACATAAATTTTCCTTACATATCTTAGTTGCGGGTTTATATCACTACCTGGACGCATAACGATTAGCGTCTTTAGGTTATTCAGAAGCCAATCGCCGCCCTCCCAATCGCCCATCGTCTGAGTTGAATCCGATCCGAAAACCCATTCAAAATCACGATCTGGGTGTAATCGCTCAAACTCCATAACAGTGTCAATCGTTTTTATTAAACCTTGTTTTTGAAGTTCGTGTTTATTTATTTCAATATTCACCGACATATTATCAACATCTTGTATCATTGCATTTATATATTTAATTCGACGATTTAGACTGACCAAAATGCGTTTATCTGACCTACTATTACTGGGCATGAGCCAAACATCAGCACCGAGCCGGCCGGCATAATCAACACACTCTTTTAAGATATCTTCGTGAGCAATCGTAGGCGGGTTAAAAGCTCCGCCAAATACTATCGTCTTTTGCTTATTCATATAGCGCTCCTTACTTAATGTTGACATTACACTAACTATACTTTATTCTGAGTATACACTAAGTAATTAAAAAAGGAAATATATAAATGCAGGCAGCAAGAAACAACAAAGAATATTCCCCTAGTCAAGATTTCCTAAGAGTTGCAACCGCTACACCCGAAGTCGCTATTGCCGATGTCGATACTAACCTCGCCCGAATAAGCGAGCTTTATAGCCAAGCCAGCCAACAAAATGTTTGTTTGATTGTTTTTCCAGAGCTATGCCTAACCGGCTACTCGATACAAGACCTAGTTCGACAATCATCATTGCTGGAAGCAGCAAAAAATAGCTTACTAGAATTTGCAAAATCAACGAAAAACATCAATACAGCCGCGATAATCGGACTACCAATTTGCGTTGGCAATGCCATATATAATTGCGCGGCATTTGTGGCTGACGGACAAATCAAAGGTATAATTCCAAAACAAAACCTGCCTACCTATAACGAATTCTACGAAAAACGATGGTATCAATCATGGGATAAAGAACAAAATATTCAAATCAAACTTAACCAATTTGAGACTACCTTTGGCACAAATCAATTGTTTAAAATTGGCGACCAGCTAATAGGAGTTGAGATATGCGAGGACCTGTGGGTGCCAGAACCACCAAATATTAACTTGGTTAAAAATGGTGCAACAATAATCGCAAACCCATCAGCTTCGCCCGAAGCAGTAGCTAAATCGAATTACAGGCGCGAGTTAGTATCAAATACCGCTGCAAGGTTGTCGGTTGGCTACGTCTATGCCGGGGCTGATATGAGCGAATCAACAGCCGAAATTGTCATGAGTGGCCACGCAATTATCAGCGAACTCGGAACAACTCTGGCCGAACGCGAACCATTTCAATTGTGCAGTCGTCTTCAAATTGCAGATATTGACACTCAACATATAATTCACGAGCGACAAAAAACGACTAATTTTCCCAATAACTTTGACATAAATCCAACTCAAACTTTAATCACATGTAACCAATGCAATTTAAGCCGCCATATCGATTATTCGCCTTTTATTCCAAAGAATGACCAAGACGAAATAACCAATCGGCTAGACACTATATTAAATATTCAAGCCAGTGGCCTAGTGATGCGCCTGAAAAAATCAGGTACAAATAAAATCGTAATTGGGCTATCTGGTGGATTGGATTCGACACTAGCTTTACTGGTTGCCATTAAAGCAGCCAATATTTTAAAGGTTAAACCAGGCGAGATTATTCATACATTAACGATGCCGAGTCACGCAAGCTCGGATCGAACTCAAAATAATGCCAAAAACCTTGCATTTAATTTAAATATCATAAACGAAAAAATTATAATATCTAAGCTAAGTCAATCTCAACTTCACGCGCTAAATCATAATAATCAACAAGATATTACATACGAAAACACACAGGCCAGAATTCGCCAAGCTTTAATTTTTAACAAAGCCAATCAATTAAACGGCCTCGCACTTGGCACGGGTGATTTAAGCGAAATTGCACTTGGGTGGTGTACGTATAACGGCGATCACATGTCGCACTATAATGTAAATTCCTCAATCCCTAAGACGCTCGTCAGATCGCTGGTTAGACACGCTGCAAATTATGTAAATACAGATGCAAAACAAATCTTGCTTGATATCATCGACACGCCGGTATCGCCGGAGCTGACCGGCGACGGAAATGATATTAGCCAAACAACCGAAGACATCGTCGGACCATACGAGTTGCACGACTTTTTCTTGTATCATTTCATCAGATGGATGGAGTCGCCACAAAAAATCGCTTATCTTGCAAAAATTGCATTCATAAATAAATACAGTAATAAAGAAGTTGATAAATGGCTGGGCGTCTTTTTGAAACGATTTTACAAGAATCAATGGAAAAGGCAAGCTATGCCAGACGGTGCAAAGGTCGGCATCAACCTCAGTCCAAAGGGAGATTGGCGCATGCCGCCAGAAGCCGAACTGGTATAAAGATTCTAATACTAAGCAATTAGTAGTAAACTAAATGTATGAAATACACTACGCCATATATGCCACCAACCCTAACAGTTGATGCGGTAATCTTTCAATTAGTCAACAACGAATTAAATGTGCTGCTACTCAAAAGGTTAAATGATCCGTTCAAAGATACTTGGGCGCTTCCTGGTGGATATAATGCCGAAGGCGAAACAACCAAAGCAGCACTTAGCCGAATTGTAAACAGTAAAACCGGCGTGGATATCGACAAAGATTTAACTTACGTTGAACAACTCTTCACATTTGACACCATCGACCGTGATCCACGCGGCCATGCTGTCTCGGTTACCTACATGGGGTTTGCTCGTGATATTTCAGAATCTATTTCAAAAGAAAATGCCGCCCTATTCCCCGTCAACTCATTACCAGATCTAGCTTATGATCACGCAAGCATCATTAAATATGCACATCAACGCTTGGCATCAAAACTCACATACACTAATGCCATGTTTGCATTTTTACCACCAACATTTACGCTCACAGAATTACAATTAGCTTACGAGGCAATTATCGGCCGTGAGCTTGATAAACGCAATTTCAGGAAAAAATTCCTTAGCCTAGAATTTTTAGAAGAAACAAACGAAATGCGTCGCGATGGCGCCTATAGACCAGCCAAACTTTATAGATTTAAATCACAATCATTGGTCGCTCTTTCGAGAAGCTTTGATTAAGTGTATAGATTATTGTAATTAACTTCTAAAATACAAATAATCCCGCAAGGAGCACACTTTTTAAATATAACTCCTGATGGAGTTGTATTTAAGCGTTCGGCTGAAATCGGTTATTGCAACCGATTTCACAGTCTCTTGCTTTGATTATTTGTATTTTAGAAGTTTATTTTCCAATTTAGTGTTGACAATACAATAAGTAATAATTATACTTATTTCATAGTTAGTGTAATATATACACTTAATAACCAGGAGAAGGTAATATGGAAAAATTTAATCACGAAAAATTCGATAAAATAGTTACAATTGCAGTTGATATACAAAACGACTTTTGTCCAGGTGGCAAACTGGCAGTTAATAGTGGTGACGAAATAATAGCCCCTATCAATAAGTTAATAGACTACACTAGGCAAAATAATGGCACAGTAATCTTCACCTCTGACCAACACCCCAAAGATACACCTCACTTCGAAAAATGGCCCATTCACTGCGTCGCCGGCACTAGAGGCGCCGACTTTCATCACGACCTCGATATACAGGAAGGTGATATTTTCATAAACAAGGGCATGGGACAAACCGATGGCTATTCTGGATTCGAAGGCCGCACAAAACAAGGTTATAATATTGAACAATTTATCACACCAACAAACAATGAAAGAATTGCCATATTGATTGGTGGCCTGGCGACTGATTATTGTGTATTTGAAACAACGATAGACACCTTAAAAACAGCCGAAAGAGTTCGCGAAAAACAAATTGGCAGCATTGCCGTATTTGCGGTCCTCGACACTATGCGGGCTGTAAATATCAACCCGAACGATGGTGATATTGCCAAACAAAAAATAAAGGATAAAGGCGCAAACTTCATCAACGTCAACGATGTAATCAATAATCAAATTCTTGAAATCTAGTTAGGTAAAATCATGTCAGAAAAAGAACTACAAATCACACCAGAGCAAAAACGCTTTCTTAGCGAAGGCATTGATTTTTATAAATTAACCATGGGACAGGTTGCACTAGAACAATTTACCGACACCGAGGTAACCTTTACATTTAAAAATCGTGACGCAGAATACCCAATTAGTGAATATGTTTCAGCTGAAGCCTTAAAATCAAGGCTAGATAAAATCAGGGATCAGGGCTTTACGCCTGAAGAAATTGCCTATTTCGCCGGGATTGAAGCCCAAGATTCAAACAAACGATTTGACGAGCCATATTTAAATTTCCTATCCAACATTAAATTACCCGAAGTATCAATCAAGCAAAATGCTAAAACTAGCGAGCTTGAAATCCAAACCACGGGCGATTGGGCGGCAGTTAGCTTATGGGAAACCGTAATTATGAGCGAAGCCAACGAAGAATATTATCAACAAAAGCTATGCGCAGACGGCATTGATATCAATAGCGTACTCGAAAATGGCGACCAGCTATTAAGCCAAAAAATTGAAATATTAAAAAAGCGACCAGATATCAAATTTGCAGACTTCGGTACAAGGCGTCGCTTTAGCGCCGACTGGCAAGACCACGTAGTCGGCAGACTTGCAAGTGAGCTACCGGACAATTTTATCGGTACCAGTAACCCCTGGCTTGCGTACAAATACGAGGTAAATCCAATCGGCACTTATGCCCACGAAATGCCCATGGTTTACGCCGCCCTATCTGACAAAGATGGCAACAAGCCAATTGACGGACATTCGGCTATGATGAATGATTGGTTTGATAGGTACGGAAAAGATCTTTCGATTGCTCTCACCGATACTTTTACGAGCGACCTATTCTTTGCAGAATTCACGCCAGAGCAAGCTAATTCATGGAACGGCGTAAGACATGACTCGGGTGATGCTCTTGAATTTGGCCAACGCGTAATTGATTATTATAAAAGTTTAAATATCGATCCTCTATCAAAAACATTGATATTTAGCGATGGGCTAGATTTAGACAAAATAATTGAGCTTGCCGACAAATTCAATCATCAAATAAATGTTGTTTTCGGGTGGGGCACGACTCTCACGAATGATCTAGGCATTAGACCAAATAATATTGTTATGAAAGCCACCAAAGCAAATCAAGTAAATACCGTAAAACTAAGTGACAGCACCGGCAAACACACTGGACCAGATGAAAAAATCACATACTACATTGACGACAAAGACCAGCGTATAGCCAATAGATTAAATTTACAGAAAGCAATATAGATGGAGCAATCACACAATACATCCAATATGAATATTAAAATCATCCAAAACCCCGAAGCATACCCAGGATACCCTAATCGAAGGATTGCAATTAGTCCAAACCTGATCAATGCTGAAGGCGAAATCATAGTACCGGATGGCGAATGGACCATGAACAACAATCCACTTCCAACCCCTGAAGAAATCATAGATTTTAAGCATAAAAATTTGTCAACAGACTCTGTCGGACGGCCACTAAGCCCACTATACGAAACAGAATTGTTTAATCCGCTTATTGGCGCAATTACAGGCAAGGGCAATTATTACAACTGGGGGCCAAACTATACAGCAGATTCAGTTGTAATGACCCGTGACCCTGAACCGAAAATACTACTAATTCAACGTAAAGACACTGAACTTTGGGCCTTGCCTGGTGGTTTTTTAGATAATAACGAAAACGCTATCGATGCGGCAATCAGAGAATTAAAAGAAGAAACTAATTTAACAATAGAAAACGATCAGCCAGTACTTATATACAAAGGGCTTGTCGATGATCCGCGAGCTACTATTAACTCGTGGCCAGAAACGACAGCTTGTCTTTGGAAAATTAACGAAACTGATCAAATATTAGCAGGAGACGATGCGCAAAATACCGCCTGGTTTAACAAAAACGAAATGCCAACTAACCTATTTGGGTCGCATAAATATTTAATAGAGCTTGCATTTGAACACCAATATAAGTCAAAATTAGTTGATATGCTAAATTCATCAGACAAATCAAATGACATAACCGAAAATAGTGGCGGCCATATGGCTTACGAGCACTTGATTATCAGCGGCCAAGACAAAAGCATATTTGTAAAAACTATAAATTTAAATAAACTACATAATCAAACTGACGCAAAAAATCTACAGAAGTATATTCAAAAAGAAAAAATGTATTATGATCACCTAACGGACATCGCGTTCTCAAAACTACCTAGTAACATCAATTTTGTCGATGACAAAACATTAGTAATGGATGCGCTGCTTGATAAGGATCGGTGGAAATGGCGTATCCCTAAAAACGACGATTCAAATAAATATATAGCAGACATCCTAGACACCTTAAGCCAGCTAAACAACCTTGACGTCCCGTATCATATCGATGAATATCTTGGAATCACACCTACCCACATCACACTATGGGATGAAGGATGGGCTGGAATAGACGATAACAAGATAAGACAGATTGATCAGAAAATTGAATCGTTTAACGATATGTTCAGACCCGAGTCAAAAAATAAAATCCAAAATTTACTAAATAACTTATCAAACCTAAAAGATATTGCAGCATATTCACGCAAACTAAACAACCTAGTCTTATCCCATAACGACGCCCGACAATCGAACATAGCTTGGCATCCTGACCTGGGCGTTAAAATTGTCGACTGGGCATGGGCAGGACTTGCACCCGAAAAAGCAGATTCAACAATGTTTCTAATTGACTTAGCAAAAAGTGGATATGACGTCGACAAATATCTAAGAGAACATTTTGATAAAAATCACGCAAATACACTTATTGGATTCTGGTTAAATCACTGCATGCAGTCAAACCCGAATGACAACGAAACTATTAGGTTTCAACAAGTTGTGTCCGCCCTTGCGGCCTACGAGCTAATTAACAAAATTTGACAAACCAATCCAGGCTGTTATAAACTAGACTGACTAGTCAGTTTAGTAATTAGATAATACAAGGAAGTTTACAATGTTCAAAGAGTTTATTAGTGAGGCCAAAAAAGCTACGGCCAATACATATTTAAGGATAGCCCTAGCGGCTGTAATGTTAGTACCGCTGTTTTACGGCGCATTATATTTAAAAGCGTTTTGGGACCCTTATGCCAAGATGGACCAGGTTGCCGTAGCCATCGTTAACCTTGATAAAGGCTATAACGAAGGAACTTCAAAAATAAATATTGGCGACGAATTAGTTTCTAGCCTAAAGAGCGACGATCACTTGAAATGGGTTTTCGTTAGCGCAGCTGACGCCGAAAAAGGCATGAATGAAAAGAGCTACTATGCTTCGCTAACCGTCCCTGCCGACTTTTCAGCTAAGATTTATTCTGTCGACGGCGCAAAACCAACATCAGCTTCTCTAACCTATCGATCACGTGAAGCGACTAACTACCTAGCTACGACAATCACCAGTAGCGTATCAAGCAAGGTAACCGACACCCTGTCTCATAAGATTACAAAAAAATACCTTGATAATATCTTTGTTAATTTGAAAAGCACCGCAACCGATTTAACAAAAGCCAAAGACGCTTCGATTCAGCTTGTATCCGGGTTAAACACCGCAAGCCAAGGTTCCGGCAGCCTATATAATGGACTAGTTAGCGCAGGCCAAGGCAGCGAACAACTGATTAGCGGACTAAATACGCTAACAAGCGGACAAAATAGCTTAACTAGCGGATTAACAACAGCTGTTAGTGGTGCAAACCAACTAAAAACTGGTGCCGAAAGCGTTTCCATTGGAATTACTCAAGGTCAAGCCGCTCTGAATGCCTACATAGCTACAAACCCAGCTGCCGCCGAAAACCCATACATCAAAGGACTGTCTGGTGCATTAACTGCCTCAAAAGCCGGTCAAGCCCAAGTTATTTCAGGCCTTGGCAGCATGTCGACTCAACTTGACGTTGCAAAAAACGGCTCAAACGAGCTGGCAAATGGAAGCGTTAAACTATCGGCTGGCGCAAGCGAACTAAGTGGTGGAATAACCAAGTTATCATACGGCGCGTCAGAACTAACAGCCGGGCTGACTGAGGCTAAAAATGGCTCAAGCGAACTATCTACCAAACTTACAGAAGGCGCCGACAAAGCAGCCGCAAGCACTGAGGCTAAAAAAATTGCAGCCCAAACTGCCGTAATGGCATCCCCTGTATCGATGACAACTAATTCTTACGATCTAGTGCCTAATTATGGATCAGGATTTGCACCATACTTTATATCCCTTGCTCTTTGGGTGGGCGGTCTACTATCGTTCTTTGTAATCGACTTTACAAAAAAGCCAAAGGACAAGAAAACTGCTATGTTTAAATATATAATCCTTGGTATACTTGGCACGGCTCAGGCAATATTACTTGGTCTAGTACTTGAGCACTCACTAGGTCTAGTCGTAATAAATCAATGGCAATTCTATGGATTCATCACTTTAATGTCGCTAACATTCATGGCAATAATCCAGTTGCTCGTTCAGCACTTAGACAACATCGGTCGCTACATCGCAATATTACTTTTAATTCTACAATTAGCATCAGCTGCTGGTACTTTTCCAAAAGAAACTCTACCTTCATTCTTTCAAATAATTAGCCCAGTACTACCCATGACATACAGCGTATTAGGCCTACGGGACATATTATTCACAAATGAATTATCGAACTTATGGATGCCTTTAATCTACTTCGTTGCTATACTAATAGTGTGCATACTTGCTAATTTCTTTCTTACAAAGAACATAGCAAAGAAAGGATAATTTTATGTCGACAGGTAAAAAGAACAGCATTCTAGCTTCAGCCACAAAGGTATTCGCTAAAGAAGGTTACGACAATGCTAGCGTTGACGAAATTGCACTGCAAGCAAACGTTGCCAAGGGTACTTTTTACTATCACTTTAAATCCAAAGAAGACTTATTTATTTCACTTATTAGTGCCGGCACCGACAAATTATCCGAGCAAATGTCCGACGCCGCTGACAAATATTCAAATCCAATTGATAAAGTAGGTGTTATTGTTGAATCACAATATAAATTTTTTAGCGATAATAATGATTTGTGCCGAGTTTTACTGTCAGAAATTTGGCGATTTGAATCAAAATGGAAGCAAAAATACGAGCCAAAACGTGATAAATATATTTATACTATGGAGCAGACAATCATCCAAGGGCAGCACAACAACGTATTTGACAAAGACATCAATCCTAAGCTCGCATCAATTGCAATTTTTGGGCTGACAGCAACTTCCGCACTTGATCAAATCGTTATCGGCGAAAAGATTACTACAAAAACAATCGAGATGATAAAAAAACTAGCAATCAACAGTCTATTATCGGCCTAAAATCGCCGTCAACATCTTGGCTCTCGTAACAATTACCGCTGGAATAAAGCCGGCTAGTAATGATACGAAGAAGATTATTTCTGCTCTAATAATGTAATTTTGCCAATCAAGTACCAACACGGCATTGCATATCGGCAGAACAAACGGATGTGCCTCGAAATAAGGTACTAGTATTAGCGAAAAGACAGCTGTTCCGGTAACTATTCCAGCCAGCGCATAGATTGCAGACAAAAAAACATAGCTAAGAATGATAATATACGGCCGAATACCAATCGCCCTCAAAATACCTATTTCTTTTCGTTTATTGATGATCGTTACGTAAATAATAATCAATATTGTAACAGCTGCAATTGTCACGCTAGTGATTGAAAGCAGTACATTTATGCTCGCAAAACTACTACTGACAGTTTTCATTAAACCAGTTGATTCTTGCCATGGATAAACCTTAGCATTCATATTTAGATTTTTAACCTTACCAATAACTTCATCTTGATTAGCTGAACCGTTGAGCTTTATATTTATAGTCGAAGCTTTGTTTTTAGTGCTGGGGATAATCTGGTTTAGGGCCTTTTCGGTTATAAACGCCCGCTTATCAGACTCGACAAAATTAGAATTATAGATACCTTTTATAGTAAAATCTTTTGGTTTACCGTCAAAAACCAAAGTAACCTTTTCACCCACCGTCGCACCCTTTAATGATAGAGCATTTTCTTCAACATCGGTTCCGCCAGCAATTTGGCGTCCAATAATAATCTGATCAACATCATCGGCGTCAAGATAAGAGCCGCTGATAATTTTGCTAGAAATATTAGAGACGTTTCTATCGTTATCAGGATTTACAGCAAAAGTTTGCCAGCTACCAGCTATATTGCCCTGCTTTAGCCTGGCGGGAACTAATGTCTTGGCGCTCGCCGAATCCACACCGTCGATATTCTTGATTTTTTGCAAAACCTCATCTTTTTGCCCAATATAATCATTCCCATCTTGAGGACTAATATAGATATCACCCGTCATCGTGTTTATTATTTGCTTGTTCGAACCGTCAATAATACCGCTAAATAATGAGGGTATAAATATCAAATTGATAAATGCGATAGTCATCAAAAAAATCGTCAGGAATAACGTCCATTTTCGTCCACGCCTAATATATTGAAAGGCTAAATAAAATGGTAGTTTAAGCTGCTTAATCATACTAATTTCCCATCTGACAATTGGATAATTCGGCTAGCATAAACTAACTCTTCGGGTTCATGAGTTATCATAATTATCGTAATGTTATCATGCTCATTGAGTGATTTAAAAATTTCTAAAACTTCTTTTGACGCGATACTGTCCAGATTTGCCGTTGGCTCATCTGCGAAAATAATCGTTGGCTCATTGATTAGTGCCCTAGCTATAGCTACCTTTTGCTGCTCGCCACCCGACAGTTGCGATGGCAACCGTTTGACCTTATTCTGTAAATTCATTTTTGATAACATTTTTAAGGCTTTACTTTTTGCAACCTTTGACGATTCTAGCATCATAGCCGGCAACATTACGTTTTCGATCGCCGTTAGTTCTGCGATCAGGGCGTATTCTTGAAAAATATAGCCCAACTGAGACAATCGAAGTTCCATTTTTAGTTTTTCGGGCAAATGGGTTGTTTTATTACCCTCAACAAATTTACCTGACCCATTTCGGCCTGTAATCATAATAAACTCGCCCGCCTTAATATCAATCGTAATATCATCAAGAGCTTTTACGTCCACGCCTCCAGAATGGTATTTTTTAGATACATTTTCGGCTCTTAAAATAAGATTTTGCGTATCTATCATACTTCTATTGTATTACACTTCCGGGAAAGTTTCTGGATTAGACCGATAGTATTCTATCCACTCGTCATCATTATTCAACTTAATCGTTTCTATAAAAATAGCATTTTTAAAGCCGCCTTTTTTGGCATACTTTTGTTTCATACAAATTTCAATATCGGCGGGGTTAATGTTGCACAATTCGACTAAATCATGAATAGCCTGTTGAATGTCGGCGATTTCAGATTTTATATCAATGTCTGAATTGCTAGCGCGAAGCTCCCGTGCCTCTTCTGCTATTTTGTCAATTAACGCAATTTTATATTCATCAACTGATAAGCTTCTATAGCATGCCACTTGTTCCAAACGTTCATATTCATCAGGTAGTTTATCGCGGATTAACTTGTTTAATTTGAACTCTGGCATAAATTAAGCCTCAAGTATTTCAACTAGTTGAGCCTCGTTAATTATTTCAATTCCATAAGTTTGGGCATTTTTCAGCTTACTCGCACCGACTTTTGCACCCGCAACTAAATATGTTGTATCACGAGCAATGGCGGTTTGAAAAACACCACCAAGTTCACGTATTTTATCAGCCGCACCGTCGCGTGACATCGTCTCTAGCGATCCTGTAATAACAAAATTTTGACCAGAAAGTTTGCCAGATGTTTTTTCGAAATATGGCTTCACACCAAGCTGTGTAAATTTTTCCAGCAAAGCCTCATTATCGGGATCTGAAAACCACGCAATGATGCTCTCTGCTACGACTTCGCCAATCCCGTCAACCGCTCTTAATTGATCAATAGTCGCTATAGCCAAAGCTTCGATTGAGCTAAATGCATTCGACAAATCAATTGCAGTTTGTGTACCGACATGTCGAATTCCTAAACCAAACAAAAAGCGTTGCAATTTTGGTTTTTTTGAGCTTGCAATAGCTTCGACTAATTTTCTCGCCGAAATAGCTGCGAACCTATCTAGTTTCACAACCTGCTCGAATGATAAATTATAAATATCAGCAAGGTCGCCAACTAAATTATTGTCAACCAAAGCAATGACATTTTTCTCGCCTAATGTATCAATATCTAGCGCGCCTTTACTGGCAAAATGCTGGACGGCACGTTTTAACAATATCGACCCAGTTAAACCTTTTGCTCGATAAACAACTTCACCTTCGGGCCTTTCAAATTCCAAATCAGGAAATTGACGCGCCAGTTCGCTTTCAAAATCATATTTAATTGAATCGGTTGGACGCAAGTCCAAGACTACCGAATCAACCTGTGGAATAATGTCGCCGGCCTTGAATATTATCACCGTATCGCCAACCCGAATGTCTTTTCGTTCAATTTCATCAGCATTATGAAGACTCGCATGCTGAACAGTACTACCGGCTACAACAACTGGATCAAGAACAGCCACGGGCGTTGCCGCGCCAGTTCGGCCCAAACTGATAACAATGTCGCGCACAAGCGTCGTTGCTTGTTCGGCGGCATACTTATAGGCAACCGCTGCACGCGGTTGCTTGCCAACAATACCAAGATCTGCAAATTGCCTTCGATCATCAACCTTTACCACCAAACCGTCAGTGTTAAACGGCAAATCATTCCGTTTTTTGTCCCATTTTTCAATATATTTAATAACATCATTTAAATTATCGAAAACTTCGGCCTGATTATTTCGCGCGAGTCCCAGTTCGCTAATTGATTGATATGCAAACATCCAGGTCGGTACTTCATCGGGATTGTCACGCAAAAGGTCATATCCTCTAAAGTTCAAAGGCCGCCCTGAAACGATACTGGGGTCAAGTTGACGAATCGTGCCTGCTGCCAAATTTCGCGGATTAGCGAATTCAGCCTCACCGGAGAGCCGTCGCTTTCTATTGAGATCATCGAAGTCCTTTTTCAATATCACAATCTCGCCTCGGAGCTCGGTTCGACCAACCAATAACTGTTCATAACCTGGTGTTTTGCGTAACTTTAGAGGTATATTTCGGATAGTCCGCACATTCTCAGTGACATCTTCGCCTACAAACCCATCGCCTCGCGTAACTGCCTGGGTAAAAATACCATCCTGATAAACTAATGAACACGCCAGCCCGTCCATTTTGATATCAACAAAGAAATTGTGTTTGGTGGTTGGTAATAATTTATCAATCCGATTAACCCAGTCAACCACATCTTGACGATTAAAAACGTCATTTAGGCTTAACATTCTAGTTTTATGTGTCGCTTTATTAAAACCATCCAGCAAGCTACTGCCGACCCTTTGTGTCGGACTGTCGCTTGTAACTAATTCTGGATATTCTGCCTCAAGCTGTTTTAACTCATTAAAAAGACCGTCATAGACACCGTCGTCAACCGACGGCGCGTCAAGAACATTGTATTCATAACTGTATTTTTCAATCAGATCGCGCAATTCTTTGATGCGTTTTTCAGGCAGGTTCGACTTCATCTTCAACAACCTTTCGATATAGCAAATAAATATAACTTGATGTCCAAACAACCGTAAATGAACTCATGATCAATAGCAGTCCAGGAATAATTGGGAAATTGCCCAGTACCGTCCAAACAGTGGCCAACCAATTGATAAAAAGTATTATTGGAACCATAACAATCACCCATACAATTACTTCAATTAGCAACATCCATACTAGCCTAAGTAAAATTCGCATACGACGCCCAATAACCATATCTCCCGAAATCTTAATCGCCTGCATTGGATACATGCCTGGCAAAGTTACAATAACAAGCGCAAAAATAGTGCCCGTAATCAAGTATAATGAGGTCATCGTTAATAATCCTGCCGCAATCCAGAACAACATCGCCTCAACACCACCAGACAATAAACCTGTTGTCGAAGCTGAACCATAACCAAGCATAGCAATTGCAAATGGCAACATTTGTACTAACAAAACTAGCATAATTAAAAATGTCGGCACTATTGGCGAGCCAGAACTGTATATACCGTCACGTAACCTAATTTTATTACCAGCCAGTAGATTACGCAAAACCCATACAGTCGTCAGCCAAGTTAATAAGAATGTTAAAATTGCATAAATTTGCTGAACATCAGTCAAATTAGTCGACAAACCGCCAGTCATCATACTTGCCAGTAACAATCCTGCACCGCTAATACTGCCAAATATTCCGCTGAATGCATCACCACTAGTGGACTTTAGTGTATCACTAAGAGCCGTATAAGTGTCTTGTGATGCAATACCAGCCAGTAATACAGTCAAAACCGCGTAAAACATCGCCAGCGATATAAAAATCTTCTTGTTTTTCCATAAAGTTTTTTGCACATATGTCGTAAACGCCCAATATTTTGGTAACTTTAGCGAGCGTGCATAGTCACGACGACGAGTGAATCTAAAACTTCGATGTGGCCGACGCTTCAGGTATCGCTGAATACGCTTTTTTGCGTTTTTAAATAAATTGCTCTTCTTAGGCATAAACTAAAACTTGTTAGCGTTATTACGAAGTCTAGCGATTCGATCTTCAATTGGCGGATGAGTACTAAACAATCCACTCATAAATCCAGGTTTTAGAGGATTTGCAAAAAACAAGTGCGCCGAAGCTTTGTTCTGTTTTTGCATTGGGCGTCCATTTTGACCAATCTTTTCTAACGCTGATATCATGGCGTCAGGATTACGAGTCGTAAGTGAACTTGTTGCGTCCGCCAGGTATTCACGCTGCCTACTAATAGCCATTTGAATCATCGCCGCCATAATTGGCGCTAAAATAATGACTAAAATGCCGACTATCATAGCAATTGGTGAATTGTTATTATCTTCATCACCAAAAATAAACATACGAAAAACTACATCCGTCAAAAGACCAATCGCACTAACTAAGCCAAAAGTTATCATACCTAGGCGAATGTCATAATTCTGGACATGCCCCATTTCATGTGCCATAACCGCCTCAAGCTCACTATCGCTCATCATATCAATTAAACCTGTCGTCGCCGCAACAATCGCATGTTTCGGATCGCGACCAGTCGCAAAGGCATTTGGCGCAGGATCATCAATAATATAAACTTTTGGTGTTTGCATACCAACAGTTATTGCCAAATTTTCAACGACCCTGTAAAAACGAGGGTTATCGCGCTTTTCAATCTCGCGGGCACCATTCATCGCTAAGCTTAGTTTTGAAGCAATAAAATATTGAATGAAAGCATATACCGCCGCCCCACCTATAACAAAGTAAGCTATATTAGCATTACCATAAAAACTACTTATTACCCATCCAATTGCACCAATAATGCCAATAAATAGCGCCATTATTAGTACTGTGTTACGTTTATTTGCTGAAATCGAACTATACATATAACATCTATTATATATGTTTTGTTCGAAAAAACTACATGCGCATCTCTTTGAAAGCTTGGTACAAGATTGACAGCATCGTCTCGTAAGTTTCAGGTGTAGCTTTTGTCTTAGCGCCGTACAAATAAACGATATTGTCGACTACTTCGATATTCACTTCAAACGGTAATTCCTGTAATTTGACCATAAAACTAGGGTTTAGTAGCTCAAAACTAGTCGCTCTCTCCATATCACTAGCCCACACTTCATAGCGGTCATTAAATTCACCCCATTCCATTTTCATGCGAGTCAAGCCTTTGGTGCCAATGAACGACATTACCCGCTTTTTGCGAACAATAATATTGCCGTAAGTTTTAGGCAGAGTGACTTGGGCAATTATGTAATTATTGCTTTTATCCGACCCATTTGGGTTTGGAATATAGTTGTAAAGTTGAATTAACGTATTATTGTATACGCCAATTACATGGTTATTTATATCAGACGTCCCAAACTTGCCACTATTAAACAGCTGTCCGCGCGTAGGCAATAACAGCCAACCCCAATCGGGACTATAGCAATAATTATGCGACCTGGCAAAACCTGCTAGTACGTCATTTTTCATCAACGGATCTTCGGTAGATTGAGTTATTGAATCTAGCAACCATCGATTGTCGGCCGTACGTGCAAAACACCAGTATTCTTCAAATGGCTTGTTGTCGCGTAGAATCAACTTGTTATTCGTCGTATCGTACAAGTCGTCAACACAAGTGGCATTGACAGCCATAACAAATCTATCCTGAGTATTATCATCAGAGTCATTTATATCTATTAAATTCAGCTGATCTATCTTTGGCTGATTAACTGTATTTTTTCGGCCTAACTGACGTAATGCCAAAATCATCAACTGATTATGGTAAAGATAACCTGGTGTTAGATATTGCTGCATCGAGGCACTGTCGTTATTGCTCCAGTCTGATTGATAACGATTAAACGTTGCCGTAACTTGCTCTTTTAACTTTGTCTCATCCCAAGCGCCGTCTTTTTGCAGAGCCAAAGCTTGTTTCTTTTTAGCAGCTCCAGCCATTTTTGAAACTTTATCAAACCAATTATAAAGACCCGCACCCATACCAACAAGGGCGGCTATTGCAACAATAAAACCAATGATGCCAAAATTAAACCAAAAAATAGCATAAATAATAGCTAGTATCCAACCCAGGACACTAGCTATTGATATTGATGGTATTTTTTTACGAAATATCGATCCAATAAAATGCATCGGCAGATAGCCCAGCGCGATTTCAAAACCACCACTGCCACTTCCGCCACCAGAACCGCTGCCACCACCACCAGCCCTACCGATAAATTCGATAAATGGCAGGTGGCTGGCAATGGAAATGATTAGATTGTTTAACATTCAATTTTTGTGTGTTTATTTTTTAATTCAAATGTCTAGAACTTGACGTCAACTGGCTTTTCGGCAACTTTTTGCTCTGCCTCGTCTAGCTCAAAGAAGTCGCGGTTTTTAAAACCAAACATACCAGCAACAACGTTGCTTGGGAAGGTTTGAATCTTGGTATTTAAATCACGTACACCACCGTTGTAAAAACGACGAGAAGCTTGAATTTTATCCTCAGTATCAACAAGTTCTTGTTGCAATTCGATGAAATTCTGGTTAGCTTTTAGGTCTGGGTAAGCTTCTGATACAGCAAATAGACTCTTTAACGCACCCTCGAACTGATTATCAGCAGCAGCAGTCTCTTTAACGCCTTTGGCATTTAGTGCGTTTGCGCGAGCTTCCGTAACCGCCTGGAATACACCCGACTCATGAGCTGCATAGCCCTTAACAGTCTCAACTAGGTTAGGTATTAAATCTAAACGTCGTTTCAATTGTACAGTTATGTCACTCCAGGCTTCATCAACACGAATCCTTAAAGTTACTAGTGAGTTGTAGGCAACCCACAAAAACAAGATTGCGACAACTACTATTGCTAAGATTATCCACATATATAACATTTTTATTCCCCTTTAAATTACAGGTTTTAATTACACCTTTATTATAGCAAGCATTTTAAACTAAAATAAGCCCCATTTTGGGACTTATTCAAGTTGGTGCGCAGAGCGGGACTTGAACCCGCACGACCGTGAGGCCAAGAGATTTTAAGTCTCTCGTGTCTACCAAATTCCACCATCCGCGCATATATATTGAATTGTTAAATATTTTGGAGGCACGTGTGGGAGTCGAACCCACTTAAAAGCTTTTGCAGAGCTCCACGTAACCGTTCCGTCAACGCGCCATTCCAAAACTAATTATACCAGACAAGGCCAAGCCTTCGATATTTATTATACTAAAATCAATGTTATTTTGACATTAAATCTAGTAATTTTGTTTTCGAAGCTGCACCAACACTCGATCCAACCATTTGTCCGCCCTTGAAAACTAAGAATGTAGGCAGTCCGCTAACACCCAATTGTTGAACTAGATCTTCTTCAACCGACGCGTCTACCTTGACGATCTCAGCCCAATCTTTAGTCTCTTCGCTAATAGTATTTAGTGTCGGTTCCATACCTCGACATGGCGCACACCACGGTGCCCAGACGTCCAATAATACTGTTTTTTTCGACTCTAAAACGTCCTTAGCGAACGCGCTATTTGTTGTTGATTTCATACTCCCCCTTTTCAATAATAATCATAACAATTTATATTGACATACGCAACATGTAGCGTCTATACTACGGACTAGACACAACATATAGTAATAGGGAAAGGTGAAAATGAAAGAAACTGTCCAACTAATTGCGGACCCCAGTGAGGCCGAGCGACTTATGGAAATACACAAAATCGGATGCGAAATCCCAGTAGCGGCTGAATCATTACCAGAGCCAAAACTAAGCGAAAATGCTAAATACATTAGCGACACTCGATATTCACGACGCGATGCCGATGGAAATGCCGTTGAAACGCCAAAAGATTTAATGTGGCGCGTGGCTTATAATATCGCAACCGCCGATCGACTTTATGGTGCTGACAAAAAACAACATATCAGGACAGCCACTAAATTTTACAAATTGATGGCAACTCGCCGATTCTTGCCAAATACGCCAACCCTACTAAATACCGGCAAAATGAACCAACAGTTATCAGCCTGCTTTGTATTGCCCGTCGAAGATAGCTTGGACGGCATTTTACAATCAGCTGCTGATATGGCCAAAATTCATAAATCTGGCGGTGGAACTGGTTTTTCATTCTCTCGATTACGGCCTAAAAACGACACCTTGTCAACATCAGGCGGAACCACAACCGGCCCCATTTCGTTCATGCAGATGTACAATGACATTACGTCATCAGTTCGCCAAGGTGGCGTGCGACGCGGTGCAAACATGGGTATTTTACACTACAATCACCCAGATATATTACTATTTGCAATTTACAAACTTGACGAATTCTCACTGACCAACTTTAATATTTCAGTTACAACCGCCAAAGAGTTCTTTGAACAAATTGAAATCGACAAACAACTTTTGGACGAAGATTACGAAAAAGAATTTGATTTTGACGCATTAGTTGATGATGTTCGCGAAGCACACCAGACCCGTGATATGGACCTTAAGCAGGTTCGCTTAGACAACGCAGTAGCGAGATTACGCGATTGGTGTGATGAGCCTACGCCTGGTTATGGATATGCCCTGATCAACCCGCGAAACGGCGAAGAGACCGGCCGATTGAACGCCAAGAAAGTCTTTGACGTTATTACCAGATTTGCATGGCAATACGGTGATCCTGGCATGATTTTCATCGATCGCATCAACGAATCACGCGCCAACCCTACGCCACTGCTTGGCCAAATCGAGGCAACCAACCCTTGCGGTGAACAGCCATTATTACCTTACGATGCCTGTACACTAGGTAGTATCAACCTAGCGCAGTTTGTTGATGGCAAAGATTTTGACTGGGAAGGCTTGCGCAAAACTACCCATCAATCAATCCACTTCCTTGACAACGTCCTAGACATGAACGACTATCCAATTGATAAAGTTCGTGACATGGTGCATAAAATTCGTCGTATTGGACTAGGTATTATGGGCTTTGCTGACGCGCTACTGGCTATGAATATCGGTTACAATACTGCTGAGGGTGTAAAAGTCGCCGAAGACGTTATGAAGTTTATTCAAGCCGAAGCCGATGTTGCCTCTGCTGAACTCGCTGAGACTCGTGGTACTTTCCCAGCGTTTAAGGGTTCGATTTACGACAAACCAGGTGAAATCCACCCGCGTAACGGCGCCAGGACAACGATTGCTCCAACTGGCACGATTGCTATGTTAGCTGACGCATCAAGTGGTTGTGAGCCTCTATTTGCCCTAACCTACGTCAAGAACACTATCGAAGGTAAGCGTATGTTCCAAACCAGTCCATATTTCGTGGCGGCACTTAAAAAGCGCGGTCTATATTCCGAAGAATTGCTGGAACAAATTCAAGCCAACAAAGGCTCTATTCAAAATATCGAATCAATCCCCGATGACCTTAAGAAAGTTTTTGTTACGGCTGGCGACATTAGTCCGCAGTGGCACCTAAAGATTCAAGCAGCTTTTCAAAAGTATGTCGATAATGCCATTTCAAAGACAATCAACTTTAGTAACGATGCAACCGTTGAAGATGTTCGCGAAGCATACTTAACAGCACACGAAACTGGTTGTCGAGGTATTACAATTTACCGCGACGGCAGCCGCGACAAGCAAGTCCTAGAAACTAAAAAAGAATCTTCGTACTATGATAAGCTGGCCGAGACTAATGTGTCAGATGACGAAGAAGTTGAAATCGAGATTGTTTCAATTCCAAGCGGCCCGATCAGACTCAAACCGCGACCAAATGTCCTAAACGGCCGCACGCACAAGGTCATGACACCGCTAGGCAAGGCCTTCATCTCGATCAACGAAGATCAAAACGGCGATATTTTTGAGGTATTCATTAACGTCGGTCGCGCCGGTTCGGATGTAACTGCTGATGCCGAGGCTATTGGACGATTGATATCGCTAACCTTCCGTATCCCGTCAGAATATTCATCAAACCAAGTTGCCCAAAAAGTTATTACGCAACTTCGTGGAATTGGCGGTTCAAGCTCGACTGGGTTCGGCGCCGATCGTGTTCGGTCACTTGCTGACGCCGTCGCCAAGGTAATCGAACAACACCAGGCAACCAAAGTCGCCCAAGAGCCAATTCACATTGAACAAGCTGAAAACGCAACATTGTGGATTGCACCAAAGTCAAATTCTGCCGCCGACATGTGCCCAGAATGCGGTTCAGCTAGCCTACGATTTATCGAAGGCTGCCAAAAATGTGAACTTTGCGGATTTAGTAAGTGCTAAGTTAAGCAAATAAACTATTTAAATATGCGGTCGTTTGGCCGCATATTTAGATTTCGTATTATTGCCAATAATAAGTCTTACAGCTTTTTACTATCAACTTTTATTTATAAATAAATTCTATTTTTCTTCACTATCTTCACCTGCTATAAAATAAGTATCAAAGTGTCAAATTGACAAAGTGATTTTATATCAATTCCCGAGACAACGTATCGAAAACCCATAAGCCTTATCATAGTTGTAATTACCAACCGACCCACTGCTAGATTGCAAATATCTTCCCAAAGCACTAGTATTAAACTCTGAACTAGACCACAAGTAGGCACTTAAAGACAGACCACCGAACGACCCAGAGTTACCGATACCGCCAAGCGGTATAATTAACCCTGACGAACCACCAGGCAAAAGCTGAGTGCCTATGTTTGTAGGGCCAAGGTACGTTTCAAGAGTTGTCCATTCGACGTCGGTTGGTACATGCGACCCTGCTGGACATATACCCTGGGCACCTTCGGTGGTTGAGTAGTTCATGGCTTCATTCCATCGATAAAGGCCGCCGTTGTCGTTGAGCGTGCAATTAGCCTCATCGTCATTATAACAATATTTCTCAACCACATTTGCACCGCCATTATTAGTCTGCTCTTGATTGCCATTTATCCTAGTCCCCACATTAAGGTTTTTTCGCGCCCAACGCTGAGTACCAATAGTAATCCAATCGGATTCAGGAAGGGTTGGTTCGGCTGGAGCTGGGGTTCCAGCTGCAATTGTACCGCTTTGGCTTACTGTGAAGGTTAGGTTGTTTTTAGTG
>PGXZ01000016.1:0-16232 GCA_002839415.1 Candidatus Saccharibacteria bacterium HGW-Saccharibacteria-1
TTTATTTAGTGCAATGGGGTCTGGGGTATGTAAAATATCCGTAAAATAAATTAGCGCATTCCTTGCTCGTCGAGGACTCCCGAACCATATATATTTGTAGTCAAATATATAATGCGTGAGGGCGACCCAACAGGTCGTTCCGCAGGCGACAAAGAATGTGCTAATTTATTTTAAACGCGATATTTTATCAACCCCAGCAGTTTTCCTTCTTTTGATGACAAAAGAAAAGAACTAATTAGTAATCAATCCCCTCGTTCGCCAACACCTTATCATCAAAGTGATGCTTAACCTTAGTCATATTCGTTACAATATCAACTTTACCAACCAAAGATTCTGGAAAATTACGCCCGGTCAAACACAGACTAGTAGTGGGATGCCTTACGTCAATTATCTTTTCTAAAAAACTAACATCCAACAGTCCATCATGCACCGCATTATTTATTTCATCACAAATCACCAGCTGATAATCGCCACTTTTTATAGCCCATAGCGCAAATTCAAAAGTTTTTTCAGCTTCCATAACGTGGTCGTCTTTGCTGGCATCAGAACTAATCTCGCCCGCCGCAAAAAAGCCCAGTCCGCCCTTATAAAAATCAAGTTTATCATCATAAATCGGCATAATTGACTGAATGAATTTATGCTCGCTAACTTCCCATGATTTTATAAATTGCACATAGGCAACTTTCCATCCGGCACCCAGAGCACGCACCAATAAGCCCAGACTAGCACTAGTTTTACCCTTACCTTCACCAGTATAAACAACAATCACGCTGTCTTTTTTTTGAAAATCTTCAAATGCCATACGACCATTATAGTGTAATTAGATTAGATATGCTGAAATACTCAACAACAATTGCAATCTGGGCAGTTTTGACAATCTGGGCAATTTGTACAGTTACAATCCTCACAGCAAACAGGCTTAGCCGCAGCAATTCGTCGCATAGCCAGAACATATGCTGCTTCGCGCAAAGTCAATTTAGATTCGCCCGCTATAGACAAAACCTCAGTTACAGAAGCTCTCATTTGCCCCTCAAGCTTTTCGAGTGCCCGCTCTTTCGTCCATTTTTCATCATGACGGTTTTGATACCACTCATAATAACTAACGGCCACACCACCAGAGTTTGCCAGTACGTCAGGAATCACAACAATATCTCTATCCGCTAAAATATCATCAGCCTCAGGCGTCAGTGGTCCATTTGCCAGCTCTAAAATAATCTTTGCATCAATCAAACCTGCATTTTCAGCCGTAACCACCATTTCAAGAGCAGCCGGTGCCAATATATCAACCTTAACGGTCAAGACATCGTCAACAGACTTAACTTCGCAGTCAATCCCCAATTCTTTGACGGCATTTGTCAGACTACCAGTTTTTGCCTTAGCCTCAACCAGCGCCATAATATCGGTAAAGCCACCAGCCGAATAGATTGTATTGCGCGAGTCAGACAATGCCACCACCTTGATACCATTTTTGATCATCAGTTCGGCCGCATAAGTCCCGACATTACCAAAACCTTGAATCGCCGCAGTTAATCCAACAGAACTAATCTTTTTAGCCTCAAGGACGGCCATTAGTGCATAGACACCGCCATAACCAGTTGCCTCGGTTCGGCCCTCGGAACCGCCGTCGGCTATTGCCTTGCCAGTAACAACAGCTTTGTCGCCATATTCATCGGCAATCCATTTCATAATTTCACCGTTAGTATTAACATCTGGTGCTGGCACATCTTTGTCTGGCCCAATATGTTCCGCTAATTCACGCGTAAAGGCCCGTGTCAATCGTTCAAGTTCAGGTTTTGATAACGTCTTAGGGTCAACCGATATTCCACCTTTACCACCACCAAATGGCACGTCAATCACGGCATTTTTAATTGTCATCCACGCGCTAAGTGCTTTAACTTCATCCTCGGAAACTTGCGGATGATAACGTAAACCACCCTTGTACGGACCTCGCCAATTATTATGTTGCAAGCGATAAGCTTTGAAAGTTTTCTTTTCGCCATTATCCATAATCAGCGGTAATCCAACCTCAATTTTACGATCATGCTTTAATAAAGTTTCAATTAAGCTGGGGTCGATATTAGCCTTTTCACCAACTTGCTTAAGAGTTTGCTGTGCGTTCTGCCATGGATTCATGATTAACCTACCTTATGTTATTGTGATAAAAATTAACGAGTTAAAAACTTACGCCTAAAAATGTTCTATAAATTAGCGATAATTTTAGCTACTCATTAAATTATAGCAAAATCAAATTTTATTACGCTTAAATTTATAGGTAAAATTTATAACGCTTTTCAACCCCTGCCCAATCTACTAATTGCCACCAGGCATTTATATACTCGGCACGATTATATTTATGATCAATATAGTACGCATGCTCCCAGACATCTACGCCAAGAATTGGCGCTGGCAGCCCGCCGTTAATTGGCGAATCTTGATTTGCCGACACAACAATTGATAAATTTGGCATCAACCATAGCCAACCGCTACCAAAAATACTCAAGGCACGAGTCGTAAACTCATCCTTGAATTGTTGGAATGAACCATATTTTTCAACAATCGCTTTTATCAACTCACCGCTTGGCTCACCGCCACCATCAGGTGACAAAAAATTCCAAAATAGTGAATGGTTATAGTGACCACCGCCAAAGTTTTTAACAGCTGTCCTGAATTCTTCGGGTACTTCATTTAAATTACCGATCAACTCTTCGATAGTTTTATTTTGGAAAGCTGGTAAAGACTCCATAACGGTATTTAATTTATCAACATAAATCTGATGGTGCTTACCATGATGAACTTCTAATATTTCTTTACTAAAATGCGGAACAAGTGAATCGTATTCATAATCTAACTTGGGTAATGCAAACATATTTCCTCACAATTCTGACTACATTTATTTCTACATATTATTATAACTTGATTGAAACATAACATCCAATAAAATCATTGCCATTGCGAACCGCTTATGATTAACTTAGTGCATATAAAAACATGAAGGGGCATTTCGTGAAAAATAACAATCAACAAGCGGGCAGTGCGCATGCAATAATTGTAATAGTATTAGTTTTGGTCCTAATGGGGTCATTAGGTTTTATCTTTTGGCAAAACTTTATACAGAAGAAAACAGATATTGTCGCCAAACAGACTACGCCTAGCACTAGCAAATCAACGCCCAGTACAAACACTCCAGCTATAGACGAAATTGCGCTAACCGAAATTGCCTCCGATAATCTTACAGGCACCAACCTCGCTATAAAATATCCCAAAACCTGGCAAATGTCGCACGAAAGCATGGGTCCAAATTACGACATAATAACCGAAAAATATAAAATATCAAGCCCAGACAATAAAATACTGATCAATTTTTGGACCTCTAACGGTGGTTTTGGTGGTACTTGTGAGGATATCGATGGCGACGAACTACAATACATAAACAAAGAAAGCTTACCGAGATTCACTAATGCAGAATACATCGAATATTATTTCTCCACTGGCTACTTTGCGGGAATTCGTCAAAATAATATGTCAATAGATACTACTAAAATAGGTGACTCTGCTTGCAATTATGGGATGAGCGGTGCCGTATTGCCTGTAAAAAATACTAAAAATATCGAAAATATGGCACTACACCTTGATATGCAGTTTCCAGAAATTGGATATAAAGGCGCATCGAGCGTGGAAAAATTTAAAGATATCATCAAGACTGACGATTACAAAACCGCAAAGAGAATAATTCGTTCAATATATGTTAAAGAATAAAAGGAGTAAATTATGAAAAAAATTAAATCAAACACAGGCAATGTCCAATTAATAATCATTGTTGTAGTTTCCCTGATAATTGTCGGCGGATTAGGATTTGTTGCATGGAAAAACTTTCTGCAACCAAAAACCATCACTACAGATAGCAAACAAACAGTCACTAAAACACAGGCTACATCAGCAATTGACAAAGTAGCTAGCTGGAATACATACAGTAGCGCCAAGTACGGTTTTAAGGTCAAATACCCAGCAGACATGCTTGACGTCAGCGAAAAGGCAAATATAGCTGCTCCGATAATCGCCGCATTTGATACTAACAAGGACAAAAATTTTAGCACAGATTATCCAACCCTAAGGATTTTTCAGTACGACACCACATTGTCGTCTAAAGATTTCGCAGCCAGCATCACTACTGGCGATGTCTCAAGAAAAAAAGAATTGAGTCTTAACAAATTAGATTCATTCGAACATACAACAACACTTAACGGCAAGGAGCTCAGAACGGTCTTTGTCTCAAACGGCAAACAGGTAATTTCTTTCTGCATGTCTGATTCATCAGCCGGTAGTCGCGAAGATATAATCAGCAATTCAAACCTAGATCAAATTGTTGACACTTTCAAATTCACAAATTAAACTACATTAAAAATAGGGGCTGGTTATAAGCCCCTATTTTTTGATTAAAATTATTTTTTATGTTTACTGTTATATTCACGGATCAAAGCATTTGTAGATGAATCATGCATGCTGTTTTTATCACCACTTAGCTCTGGTAAAATCCTGCCAGCGAGCACCTTGCCCAGCTGTACACCCCACTGATCAAAACTATCAAGGCCCCAAATGACGCCTTCGGTAAATATCTTGTGCTCGTACATTGCAATTAAAACACCCAAGGTATAAGGCGTTAGCTCGTCAATCAATATAGAATTTGTTGGCCTATTTCCATCGAAAGTTTTGTACGAGATCAAACCCTCTTCAGTGTCGATAACTTCGTCGTGGGTCAATCCAAACGCCAATGCCTCGGTTTGCGCGAAAAAGTTTGCCATTAGTTTTTCATGATGATCGCCAACTTTTTTAGGTGGATTGACTAAACCAATAAAATCGGCTGGTATGATTTTCGTACCCTGATGAACTAATTGATAAAATGAGTGTTGACCATTCGTGCCTGGCTCACCCCAGATAATAGACCCCGTTTGGTAATCAACTTTTTCGCCATCCCTATTAGTCGATTTGCCATTACTTTCCATATCGGCTTGTTGCAAATATGATGGCAACTTTGACAAATAGTAACTATATGGAAAGACAGCATGCGTTTCATAACCAAAAAAATTATTATACCAAATGTCCAAAAGCGCTAACTTCACTGGTATATTCGTTTCATAAGGTTCATTCAAAAAATGCTTATCCATTTCGTGCGCACCCGCCAACAATTCCTCAAATTTATCAAACCCAACCAAACATGCAATCGGCATTCCAATTGCCGACCACAACGAATAACGACCTCCTACAAAGTCCCAGAACTCGAACATATTGTTCGAATCTATGCCAAATTCTTCAACTGCTGTCTTATTAGTCGATAATGCAATAAAATGCTTCGCAACCGATTCGGTGCCGAATTTGTCAACAATCCAATTTTTAGCGGTATTAGCATTAGTTAAAGTCTCTTGGGTTGTAAAAGTTTTTGACGCCACGATAAACAGCGTAGTAGCTGGGTCAAGTTGTTTTATAGTTTCGTCGATATCAGCCCCATCAACGTTTGATACAAAATGCAATTTAGGGCCGTCAGCATAAAACTGCAAAGCTTCGCAAACCATCTTTGGGCCAAGATCTGACCCACCGATGCCAATATTTACGACATCGGCAATCTTTAACCCCGTTGCACCAACCCGCTCACCAGAACGTAATTTCTCGGTAAAATCTTTCATCTTTGCAAAGACCGCGTTGATTTGCGGCATTACATCAACCCCATCAACATAAACCGGCGCATTTGATCGATTTCTAATGGCGGTATGTAATACTGGTCGATTTTCAGTCCAATTTATTTTCTCACCCGTAAACATCTTCTTTGCATAGCTGTTTACATCACAAGATTTAGCCAAATCAATCAAAAGCTTCATGGATTCATCAGTTATAATATTTTTTGAATAATCAATATATAATTTTAAATTATCATTTTTGACTGTAAATTTTTCAGCCCGCTGACTGTCCTTGAATAATTCTCGTAAACTAGAGTTCTTAACCTGACTCACATTATTTAATAAATTTTGCCATTCAATTTTATCCGTAAGCTTTGTCATATATGTACCGTCCCCCTTTAAAAATATTTATTTTACAGCAACTAATTCAATGTCAAAAACCAAGTCTGAATTGGGTGGAATATTTGCGGCAGCCCGCTGCGATCCATAAGCCATCGCTGACGGAATAATTAGCCGCCTAGTACCGCCGACTTTCATACCAGGCACACCCTTAGTCCAGCCGCTAATTACTTGATCGAGTCCAAATGTCGCCGGCTGACCAAAATCATGCGAACTTTGGAATATCGTACCGTCAGCTACTAATGCTCCTGTATAATGCGCTGTAATTGTCGCCCCTTCATTTACAATTTCGCCGTCGCCAATAACAACGTCAATAGTCTGCAACTCATTGATTTTTTTGATTGGCTCAAAATTAGCGAGTTTAGTTCCTTCAAGTGGTGTATTTGATGTATTCATACTCTCATTTTGACATGCTATCAATCATTTAACAACAAAATACGCCTAACATATTGCTAAATCCGATCAATATAAATAAACTATTTATATAATTAATAAAAAATATAACTTGCCAAAAAACAAAATTACGACTTGAATTATTATCGACAGACTCACAAGGAAATATAAATGGCCAATATCAGAATATTTGAACCAATCGGCGCCGGAACTGGCACAATAACCGCGGGTATTATATCTAGCAAAAAAATCAGGGATGCTGCAAAAGAAATTAAAAGTTGCCTTGCAAACATCAGTCCAACTACGCCAAGCTGTTGTATTGACGGCCGATACAATATTGGCACACTAGCTGAAATCAATTCGAATCCAGTAGGACCTAAGCCTGCAGTTGCGGGCGGTGCCAACCTGACAGCCTATGCGGCAGCCGAAATGGTTGGAGATTGGTTTGACAGTAATAACAAACAATCCGACAAACAACGACTTATCTTTATTGATAACCTATTGTATTCTAAAGGAATAATCCCAGGCACCCACTCCGATGAAAACGCAATTGAAAACAGTTTTAAAACCGACAAGAACACCCCCAGAATTGGCTGTGGTTTCAGCGATAATTTCACCGATATACTAAAGAACATCTATAAAAGCTCTGAAATAATCAACAGATACACTAATATGCTGATAGGTAAAAAGTTTAATCCAAAGCATATGTACTTTGTCGATAAAAAATCCATTCAAGATAGCACCAAGAACTGGAATCCTATAAACGCACTCAACCTAGTATCAAAGGCTTCTGACGGAAAAAACGTAGAAATCCTACAAGGATCGCACGCGGAAGTTTTTGTGATATTTAATTTTATAAAAGACGTTACATTAGACAGATTCGCCTTTTCGTCAAAAACCGATATCCAAGCCTTTGTAATTGACATGTGGTATATCAATAAGTTGGCGCACGCTATGGCGAGCGTTAGCAAAGACCAAGCAGAGATGTTTAGCAAATTAAAGCACGCAATGATTGCTTTTCAAATCGCCGCCTATCTTACACTTTGCGACGGTACACAACGTCCGATTATCTTAACTAACTAAAAATAGCATTCACACATTCTAAGTTAATACATTGCCAAAACCGCATTCCACTGAAGTCATTTAATAAAGGCTGCCATTCTTCATTTATTCGTCATTTTTTGGATATAATAATTCATCTAATATATCTTCATTTTTTTAAACAAATTTTGCTTCTATTGTTTTTTTGCGGACTACCGCCATGAAGAGCCGTACAAACCTTTATATTAAATGCCTTTTTATATAGATCGGTGTATTTTTATAATTCAGAATCTAATTTTTCTACATTAGATTTATTTGTAATGACACCTTAATTATCCATAAGAATAGTATGGTAAACTAAAGCTTTAGATAATCTTTAACCAACTCTATATCAATACAGCTTACGAGTTGAAAGACCACCCCATTCAACTAACGTAAAGCCTTTCCTCGGAATAGACTTCAGATCCTGTCTTGGTATATTTATAGATTTTTCTAAACCGGCCATATCCAAAAAGATTCGTATCGATGTATCTGGCTTTGGTGACACTTTCAACGGTGCTAATTTATCCATCTGAGCAGTATCAAACCAAGTTAACCTAACGAATGGACTTGTTGGAATCTTATCTTGCCAATATTGCATAAAGTCATTAATCTCATTATTATTGAGTCCCTGAGCAACAAGTTGGGTGTGTATAGTTTTCACAACTTCTGAGTTTTTAACAACCGTACCTTTGGTTATTTCCGGATATTCACCAATACCAGGCCCTTCCCAGAATAATGAGCTGTATTGATTGCCGTCGACTACTAGTTGTCCGTTTGGATTCGCAACCGCCGTCCAACCCTTCGCTGCATTATAATTTGGTTCAGAGATCTTAACATCAGCGCCAACCTTAACATTCACCACTTGCTGAGTCTTTGGATAAAGGTAGATAACAGGTTTTGCGCATCCAGCTGCGGGCGAAAGATCTTTTCTGGTATAAACCAACCAATCATTATTAACGTCCTTGAAAACGACAACTGCATTTGATTTCAAGAATTCCTCCTGGGTCATTGAACTTTTATTGCTAGTTGTATCGCCTTTATAAAATTCTATAAATTCATTATAAGCTTTTTTAAATAAATCATTGCTCGTGTCCTTAAAGCCATAAACAGTCAAATTATTGCCAGACTTTCCGGTAACCTGCAAGTCAGCGTCCTTTAAAGCATCACTACGCGTAACAGATGCACCCATGCTACCACAACCGTACGTAATCGGCTTGAGCGAATCGTTAACATCAGCATATCCAACGCTCCACTTATAATTTGCCAACGAAAGTTCTAGTGGCGTATACCGCAAAGCAACTTGATTATTCAAAGGGCTTTTTATAAAGTAGCTGATTGACACAAGCTTCGTTTCAGTATTAGTGCTCTCATACTTATAAAGCGCACTGCCGCCGAGTTGCTTTATTAACGTTTGTTTTATATTGCCCGATTTTGGCTCAGTATATGCAAAACCAATATTCGGATAAGTCGGAGAAAGCACGACACTACCTTTGTCGTCGATTTTTATCTGATCAGGAATACTCAAAGAGTCGTAGTGAATGTCATTAGAAATTTTTACACCCTTACTTAAAGTAGTCGCTAAATATGAGTCGCCTTCAGCGCTATAGACACCATTCCCATCTGGGTGATTAACTAAAGTAATCTGACCATCAGATGATTTTTCAAATAACGTATTAAACGTACCACCGACACCTGGCATCGAGACCATATATATAACATCCTCGCCATTGCTACCTACTTTGAAATATTCAGCCTCAGATTCATCCTCGCTAAGCCCTGTTTTTAGATAAAATCCCTGCTTGGCAACAGCTACTGGCTTAGCTAGCCACGTTTCGCCGGTTGTTGGAGTAATAAATTCAAGTAATTGAGGATCGGTAATAACTTCGGATTTAGTTTTATCTGCAGTAGTGTTGTCTGTTTTCTTAACGCTATCGCTTTGTTGACTCTTATAAAAAACAGCGTACCAAGCACCAGCTAGGCTAGCTATCAATATTAAAATTAAAATTATGATAACTAATGGTTTTTTACTTTTTTTTGACTTTAAGGTTGGCTCAACTGATTGCCATTGCGTCTGAACTGGATCGTTAATGCGTTTAGGATAACTATCATCCGGCAATTGTTCAATAGACTGCTTTATATCATCTGATCGAGTCGCTGAATCATTGTCTTGTTTGTCAGTTCCGATATTGTTATTGTCGCCGTCCATAAATCCCCTTTAAGTTATTTTTGTTATGATGCTTACGTATATTATTACATAAATTTTAAAAATATATCATATAAAATGATTTTAAATCATCAATTTATCAATAGGAGCTACTTTAATTTTTTAGTATGCAATATAAGGGTAGTCAGCTTCTTCTGCCTGTTTACATAATTCTGCCTGTTTGCTATCTAACATTGGCATACAATTTATCCAACCCTCGTGCTCGAACTTTGGTTTATTCGTGTTTTGTAAAATAACGATTATTGCCACAGCTATACAAACCATCAATATTGAAATGATTACAATCAGTTTTTTATTTATACGATTTCTCATATTCACATTATACAATAAAAAATCTACTATATAGATTGGAACTAAATGATAAAAATCTCACATTTTTAGTTCGTTATCATTTTAAGACAACTATCAAAAAAGACCTTCCATATTTGAAAAGTCCTTTTTGGTGCGCTCACTGGATAATAGGTGGAACCACATTTTACCAAGTTTATACCTAATGCAACAAAAATTAGCTGAACTTGGTGTTATGTTAGTGAATGACGAAGTAGTATATTACTCGAATCAGGAGACCTGCAATGCTTTGGTTTAATAAACATTCAGATGCATCTAGTAGATTAATCAGCTCTTCGCTCTATAATGAAAAAACCTTTTACAATCGTTTCGAGAAAGATCTTAAAAACTGTCACAGCGAAATCATCATCGAAAGTCCATTTATCACTAGCAAACGTTTGAATCTACTAATACCGTCCTTGCAAAAGTTAAAGTCAAAACACATCAGAATCACTATCAACACCCGCGATCCTGAAACAAACGACGACGAGATCATGCGTAAAGACGCCCGATTTGCGCTATCAAAACTTCAACATATGGGCGTTAACGTACTATTCACTGGCGGTCATCATCGAAAATTAGCCATTATCGATAGGTCAATTCTTTATGAAGGCAGTTTAAATATTCTCTCCCAAAATAATAGTTGCGAGGTTATGCGCCGGATTGAATCTACTGAGTTAGCATGGCAAATGATTGATTTTATAAATATCGACAACTTCATTCGGTGATACAATGGATATAATATGACAAAACCATACGAAATTTGCGACGAAGATATAGAAGCGGCACTACGCTACATGAAGCTACACGTCTCTAAGAATGCAACAAAAGAAGATGCCCACAAAATGCTTAAAGACCTTGGATCGGATTTTCATAAACTAGCATTAAACGAACCAGAGCGTTTGTTAAAAATGAAAGAAAAGATCGACAAACGCCACAAAAATTAACGACCGAGAATATCCGTAACCGTAACTCCAAAGACTTTTGCCAACTTTTCAATAGTCGCTCGCGATGGTTGATTCTTGCAACCCTCTATCCTAGCAATCGTATTAGAACTCACTCCAACCTTTTCGCCTAGGGCAACCTGAGTCAGCCCGCTTTGTTTGCGGTACCGTCTAATTCGCTTAGCAATTGCCTTGTCTTTGTCATCTATCATTTACATAATTATAACTTATTCGGATGATTAAATATAATAATGCCACATATTATTATATAAAAACGCATTATTATATTCACTTTTACAACTAAAATGTTATTATATTGTCAGATACGCAAACTAATGACGTGGTGCGGATGTTACAGGTGTTGCATATTTTAGAAAGGCATCGCATGCAAAACTTTTTAGATATCGCCCTAAACGGACCAGCTCGTTATACCCAGGAGCATCACCTAAGCCCAACTCTGACATTGACTATCGTCATTGGTGCCCTGCTTTTGGAGTTCGGATTAGTCTATTTAGTCCTCTACCTAGCATTTAAATTGTGCCAATATTCGCGCACATTCTTTTCCGCCTTCTTGCGCAAGATTGGTGTCGGCAATAGACACAATGAATCCGAATTCTTACAATTAACATTCCCATCTAATACTACAAAATCGGCTTATGCTACTGAACAATTACACATAATCATGCAAAGTATGGTTAAATATCATGGCTTCTGGGATAATCTTGCCGCACATAAACAACCCTATTCCATGGAATTAGTTGCAACCAAAGATGATGGAATCCGCTATATAATTATGGTTCCAAAAAAAGATAGCGATATCGTAAAACGCACATTGCTTTCATTTTTACCAGGGCTTAAAATTACGAAGATCAACGATTACATACAAACGGTAATTAATGTGCCAATCGGCATATCCGAGCTTAAACTCACATCAGATTTTATATTACCCTTAAGCAGCAACAAAATACTCGGTGAGCATGATCCGATTGCATATTTAACTGGATATATGCGTAATCTGTCACCAACCGAACTCGTTTCTTTTCAGGTCGTATTGGTACCGATTCTAAAAAATACGCACCCGAACGAATTACGTCATATTAGCGACACTAGTCACCGAATTGCCCTTAATAAAGAAATATCATCCAAATTAACTTCCTATAAAATCAATCTACCGCGAATTTTACTCCGCTTAGTTGTTGCTCCTTTTTGGCTAATAGTTATGGGTGCAAAACTAATTGGATTCGTAATAACTATGATTTCTACAAACGGACAGTCAATGAATTATAATGAAAATAAATTACACACTAGCAACCCATATGAAAAAGAACTAAGTGATACTATAAAAAATAAATTAGATCAGCATATGTTTGAGGTTTCTATCAGAATACTAGTCGCTTCACCAGATTCAGACAATATACAAAGTCGCCTTCATGCCATCGCCGCGTCATTCAACACATTTACTAGCACTCGCCAGTCAATCGGCATGCGGAAATTAATACCCTACATTTCATCAACTACTAAACGGCTTGATAGGTTTAAAAAACGAAGTTTAGTGCGACACATATTCACACAACAAACCATTCTCTCTAGTTCAGAACTCTCGGATATATACCATTTTCCCGATACCAGCCTAACAAAAACCGAAGGTTTAGTTAAAAGTCGTAGCCGTGAGTTGGCGGCGCCCTTATCTATCAGGCGGAGCGACGCTGAACCAGATGTGATTATCGGCGCCAATCTGTTTGGCGGCCAAATGCAAGATATCGGTATTACGCTCGAGCAACGTCGCAGACATATGTATATAATCGGCAAAACTGGCACTGGCAAGACGACATTGCTTAAAAATGCAATCTATCAGGATATGTTAAACGGTAAGGGTCTAGCCGTACTTGACCCCCATGGTGATATGTTCCGTGAATTATTGCAAATCATACCCGAAAATCGTCGTAAGGACATCATAGTATTCGACCCTTCAGACCGTGATTTTCCTATTGGACTTAATATCTTAAATCCTGGTATAGATTTTGAAAACGAGGATGATAAACATGAATGGATAACCAGCGCCGTTTTATCGATATTCGCCAAGCTCTCAGACGAGAAACAATGGGGACCGCGCATGGAACATATCCTTCGCAACGCAACTCTTACGGCGCTACAAACACCCAACCCTACTCTTTACACATTGCAACGATTACTAACTGACAAAAAATACCAAAAAGAAGTGGCTAAAACTATAAATGATCCGATATTAAAACAGTTTTGGGATAAAGAATTTAAATTGATGGGCACTATGCAAATGTCTAGCGCCACAGCCCCACTCACCCATCGCTTAGGTCATTTTATTACTTCTAAAATGTCTCGCAACATACTACTTCAAGAAAAAAGCACCTTACGCATTGCAGATATTATGAATGAAGGTAAAATCTTGCTTGTGAATTTATCCAAAGGCGATTTGGGCGAAGACCAAAGTAAATTCTTTGGTACGATTTTAATAGCCCTCATCTGGATGGCAGCCTACCAGCGAACTAAAATCCCAGAAAGTCAGCGCCGAGACTTTTTCGTATATGTTGATGAATTTCAAAATTTCGCCACACCCCAATTCAGTTCGATAACCAGCGAAGGCCGTAAATTCAGGATATCCCTGATCGTATCTCATCAAAACATTGCTCAAATTGACGATAAAGATATAGTAAAGGTCATAGCCGGCAATGCAGCGACTATCCTCTGCTTAAAAGCCAACCCAGAAGATGAAGACTTTATATTGCCCTACATGAAGCCAGAAGTTGAAAAAGGCGATATAGTCAATCTCGCACCCTATCATTTCTATATGAAAGTAACGGGCGATGAAGCCGAAGATGCCTTTTCGGGTCAAACTATTCAATTAAATATAGAGACTGACGACAACATCAAAAACTCAGTCTTGAGTAGTAGTCAAAACAAGTACGCAACAACAAAATCTGCAGTCGAAGAGCAAATAAAGAAAATATTCATCAATGAAACAACCGTCACTAAAAGCGCCAAAGGTGTTAAAACCAGACGTATTACAAAAAAGCCAGACGTGCGCCGCGAACTGCATGATATATAATCATGCAGTTTTATCTCAATCTCAACACCCCAAAATCTTCATCAGCCGCAAAAGTCATCTTAAAATTATCAATGACCAATTCAACCACACCTTTTCGAATTACATAAGAATCAAATTGTCCTAAAATACCCAAATACGAATTTGCTAACTGTCTGAATTTAACAATACCCATATCAATTTCCTTGCGATTTTCAGCAGCTAAATCCATACCACCTAGAACAAACATTTCCTCATAAACCCTACTATAAAAGTTACGTCTCATTCTTTTACCAGCTAAAATTCTATGCGGTTTTATATACGCCCCTAAAAAATTTACACCTTTACTGTAATGCTGTAAATATATCTTTTTCGGATGAAGTTTTAACGATAAACTATCAGCTAGATATTCTCTAATGTCAGAAATTGCCGACAGCAGTCGCTCTTTATCGTTATCAACGAAAATCATATCATCAACATAACGTCCATAATATTTAAATTTCAACTCTCGTTTTACAAACTGGTCAATTTCATTCAAATATATATTAGCAAAAAGTTGCGATGTCAGGTTACCTATTGGCAACCCCTTACCAGGTTTAGAAAAGAACAAACTCTTTGATCTGGGTAATCCTTGCCAAGCCTCTCTATCGCTTTTGACGAGGCAGCCTTCTGTCGGGTCGCAAAATATAACCTTTTCGAGTAAATATAATATTAAATCTAGTTCGCAGGTCAATTTATCTTGACGTTTAATCACTTGCTTTTTTATTATCCCAAATAGTAACGTTCTGTCGATCGACATAAAATAGCCTTCAATATCCAGTTTCATGATATATGCATCTTTTTTATAATTTTCACTACACGATTTTATAAAATAGTCAGCTCGCTTTACGCCATATAACGTTCCCTTATTTATTCGACAGCTATAACTATCGTTTATAAACAATGGATCAAATATCGGGTTTATGTAATTAAAGATCAGATGGTGTACTATCCTATCACGAAATTCACTCGCAAAAACTTCTCGCTTTACTGGCTTATCGATAATAAATGCCGAATGCGGCGATGGTACATATCGACGTTCACTAATCTCCCAGAACAGCTTTACTAAATTCTTTTCATACTCTAGCTCAAACCCCAGTGAGCTATTAGAATTGCGTTTGTTTTTACGGGCATCGTAATAAGCCTGAAAGATATTTTCAATCAGGCTAGACCCGCATTTAATTTGTATATGTTTTTCAACCATACTTTAAACCTTTTTAATCAATTTTCAAGACATCGCACCGAAAAGCCGTTAGCCTTGTCATTCGTATTCCGGTTCACATTCGCCTGAGTCGTGTTCAAGTTCCTGTTCCAGGCATTACCACCCGACTCTGAACTAGACCACAAGTTGGCGTTCGAGGACAGATTGTTGAACGACCCATCGGTGTTCCGGTTGCCGGCAAGCGGAAGGAGTAATCATATACCTCTTTGCACATAGGAAAATTGTCCCATGGCAAATTACAGACCTCATTCGCTACATGAGGAGATTACTAAATTGATTCGGCGCACTTACATATCATTTGCTAGGTAGTATATAATTCCGGCCTTCAATTTTAGCTTTCTTTGGTGAAACTACCCCAGGCAGTCAATTGTTTGGATAATTCTTCAATCGCCAGATTAAGCTTTGCAATACTCGCCACCGTAATTTGTTTTAAATCTTTCAACAGGCGAATCAACAACCTAACCACCTCAATATTTTCCCTTGCCGACACAATATATTTTACTCTGTATTTACTACTGTTAGCTCGATAAATATTGATTATCATGGCTGTCATCTCTTTTTTCAATTCTTCACCAATCGTATATTTATATTCTCGATTAAACTCTTTGGTTAGTTTAAATACATCCAGCAACAGATCGTAGCTCTGTTTATATACTGGCAAGTTATAATACATTGTCATCTTTTACCCCACTCCCTAACTGACAGTTACTACCATCAGCTTTAATAAGTCCTATAACTTTTTTGTTATAAAATAATATTTACAAATAAATTCAAGTTTTTTGTTCTGTCCCCGCCCGCTGTGAGCTAATGACCAAAGTGTCAAAGTGACAAAGTAATATTATATCAATTTCCAAGACATCGCACCGAAAAGCCG
>PGXZ01000016.1:16258-27326 GCA_002839415.1 Candidatus Saccharibacteria bacterium HGW-Saccharibacteria-1
GCCGGCAAGCGGCATATTCAGTCCCGAGCTACCACCAGATTTCAGCTTAGTACCTTCGTCGGTACCACGCCAACCTGTTGTATCAGCTACTGCTTGAGTCATGCCACTAAGTGACATTTCAAGAGTTTTCCATTCATTATCACTAGGAATATGGCTACCTGTCGGACAAATTCCTTGAGCGCCTTCGGTGTTGGTGTAACCCATAGCTTCGTCCCATTGGTACAAGCCGCCATAAGTAATACCATTTGCGTCAGTATTTGTGCAACCTGCGTCGGTGTTGCCGTAGCAATATTTTTCAGTTGTTGCGTTGTTAGTTTGAGCGGTTGTACCAGCTATTCTTGTGCCGACATTTAGGTTGGCAGTTGCCCAAACTTGACTACCCACTACTTTCCAGTTACTATCGGTGGCGATTTGACTTGAAGCTACGCTTGTTTGTGTTCCGGTATAACTACCGGTTCCAGTTACTACAACTTTAATGTATTTATTTATATTACTAGGGTTTAAGGTTAGGGTGTTTGATGTTGCTCCTGGAATATTAGTATATGTGCCACCAGCGGTTGTAGCGGACTGCCATTGATAATTTACAGTTGCAGCGGCTGGTGTGGTTGCACCGGCGGTAAGGGTTTGGCTGGTTTGAGCTGTGCCGGTGATTGAGGCTATGGCGGTGATTGGGGTCGAGCTTCCGCTTACATCGGCTGGTGCTCCACCATCGCTAACTTTATAAGATACTGTGCCTTTGGTGGCGGTTAAGTCATAAGTAGAAGCTGTTTTGAATACATAGGTATAGCTAATACCAGAACCAAACTTAACACAGTTTTGAGTATCAGCAACTGGTGTTGATGGGCAACCGCCGTTAGAGACAAGGTCGTTTGTCGGATATGTACCGTTTTGAGCGTAATAGATAGCTAGTTTTTTAGAGGCGTTAGCAAGTTCGGCTTGGACAGTTGCTTCGTTGGCCTTTTTTGTTATGCCAGTATAGCTAACAATTGTAATCGCAGCTAATATTCCTATTACTACGATAACAACAAGTAGCTCAACAATAGTAAAGCCGGAAGTTTTTTGATTTTTAGATTTACTTGGACTTGGTATTAAACCTGGGCTATATTCACAGCCTAGGGCATTATGTTGTTTTATCCTCTTAGAGAGAGAGAGAGAGAGAGAGAGAGAGAGAGAGAGATTGCTTTTTCCATGATTTGTGTTCTTATCATACATAATGTTTATTAATACTTAAAAAAATCCTTTTCTGAGGGAATTATAGCATAGGCGGTTTGGTCGTGGCAATGAAATTCAGGAAAATTGGTTATGATTATTTTGTTATAAGGGTTATGGCTGTTGATAACTTAATTGTTTAATAAATTGCATGATACTTATGCAGTTGAATCGCCAATCTGAATGATTGGGACATTCGACAAATCAATTATTCTATCCATCACTTCAGGTTTGTTTAGTTTTGTGGAATGTATTTTAATCTGTAACGTAATTTTATCTTTTTTCGAACGTACATAATAAGCGCTATCAAACGCAAGGATTGTTTTGAACGCATTTATATAAGCAAGCTCAGAAAACGCCTTGTTGTCTTCGGCATAAGAACGCAGATAATATTTGCTCACAACAGCAAAAGATTGCTGGCCGACACCTGCCAACCATGAGTTATCTATTCTTTTTGCAACTGGCAGGCCAACGGTTTCATAATCGTCATCTACCGCCATTATATATGTATCCTCGGAATCTATCTCTACTTCCACATTCTTGTCATATCTCGTAGACTCAATAAATAGACTTATTTGATATAAATTCTTTAATTTATATTCGTGTTGCAAAAGCTCAGTATGATATTTCTTTAATCTCTCCAACTGATCTTTGTCGGATTCGTAACCAAGTGAATGCATTGCTGGCAATAGACTTTTAGTAAATTCCTGCAAAGCATTAGTGCCCGCCAACAAACCACCGCCAACTATTGAATTGCTTGCTGATGGTGACTTAACATTTTCAATCTTCTGTTTTAACTTTGCGATTTTAATATCGTTAGCTCTTATTAAATCTTGAACTGAATACATCTTGATATCACCGACAGCAACACTATATCTTGGTGTCGCATCTTTTAGCTTTTGTAGTTTGGCTTCACTTTTTACGGCTTTCTTTGATTCTTCCCGCCAAATAAAGAATGTAATAAGAAGTGTATTTATGAAAAAGATTGCAAACCCAATCCATAGTGGAAATACAGGAAACTTTATACTAACAAGTAAAGATACTATTGACATAAGGTCAAGAATCCACCCCATAGGACCTTTAAAGTAGCGGGATATAATTAGGCTTAAATATCTAGCAAAATAATTCATTGCTTAATTCGCATTTTCGACAATAGCAATCTCTTCCGAAGTTAAATTATAGAGTTCGTAAACGAGATGGTCTATTTCATAGTCTGTTTTTTTAATTTGAAAATCTAGTTGTTGCAATTCTGCGCGATATTTTTCGAAAAGCTGAAGGAGATCATCTTTTTGAACAAGTGGTAGATTTAATTTAAGTGCTTTAGCGAATTCAAAGAAGTCAAGAACCCACCATTTATTAATTTTGGTTGGCCATTTTTCAATGCCAAACTCGTCGCATATAAGATTCCTAAATCTTTGCTCGCTAATATGTTTTTCTTTTACATCCAAAAACATACTTTCAACTTTTAATCGTGTTGCTTCTTTCCAAATTTCTGACATCTTAGGAATAGGTATTTGTTCAAAATACTGTGGTTTTACTTCTAGGTATCCACCATTCCTTTGCACGCAAACACCACTTAAGAAAAACCAGACTAGCTTAGAATTCAAAATACCAAGTAGTGATTCGTCGTTGATTGGCAAAATTACTGCTGGTGCATTTATATATTTACCAGGATAGTTATCAAAGCAAAACTTTCCATAAGCCTGAAGATTCGGCCAAACTATTTTTGTAGCATCAAACATATCCTCATAAGCGCATGCTCTCATTTCCCACCAATAATCACCCTTATCGTAACGAGCTTTAGCTTGACTTTCGTACGTCAAAAGGTGCTCCATGATTGCTGGATATTTATCACTAATACTTTTTAACGCTCGCTCTTCACTCGTGCAATCAAAAAATCTTTTCGTTAAGCCCTGTGTTATATAGATAACTGATTTATCTTCCACGAACGAACGCCATCGTGAAATATCCTTACCTTCAAGAAACGGCTTAATTAGCTCTTGGCTTTTTACATCCTTTTCAATCAACTTTTTACGAGTTTCTGACGATATGATAAATGCCTCATTTAGCCCGGTTTTTACGCCGTAGTAACTTTTTCCAAATTGTTCTTTCACTGTCTTGTGGATGGCAAGTTTCTGACGTAGCGCAGCAGTTTTAGCATCTTCAAAAATCCATCCGCTATCGTTTAGCGACTGTTGAGCAACGTCAAAAGACTTACTTCTAAACGCTGTATCGAGTGAATTTAGGTCTTCTTTTCGAACATGTAAATACTTCAGCGTTGTTGTTTTTTTATTAGTTTTACGAAAAACTAATATGATTGGATACGTTGTCGCCCCGTCAAAAATAGTGAGAGTGTTAAAATCAATAATCTGTTCAATGCAGGTATTTTCTTTCAAATATTTTCTCAGTACAATGCCCGCACCTGTGGTTTTGGCAAAAGTGTTTGATATGTATGAAAACATGCCGTTCAACTTAATAATATCGACGGCTTTTTCATAAAAGTATGCAAAGAGGTCAGTTGTGCCTGAGTAAACTCTATAGTGTTTTGCAAAGTGGTTTTTCTGCGAGCCAAGAAACTCTTGTCGTACATAAGGAGGGTTCCCAACTACAACATCAAAACCACCACCCCTAAACACATCAGAAAATTGTCGTTGCCAGTTGAATGGCTTATTACCAGCAACCGCAGGATCGTCGATTAAACTATTTCCACACTTTATATTATTATCGAGTGATGTCAGTTTCTTACCTTTTTGGGCAGACTTTAACCATAGCGATAACTTAGTAATCTCAACCGATTCTTCGTTAAGGTCAACGCCGTAAATATTATTTTTCAAAATATCACGGATATACTCATCGCTACTGAATATATTATTGCCCAGGATATCGCCAACACGCTGATTTTCCGCCATTAAATAATCAAAAACATAAACCAAAAATGCACCACTGCCACAAGCAGGATCAACAACCTTTATATTCTGTAAAAAGTCCTGATATTTCTGATAAGCTTGTTTTTCGCGCTTGCTATAATTCTTGTCATTTATATCCTCATGAAGCCCATATTCATTTTTGAAGGCATCCTCGTGCTCGCGTAAATACACACCAAGCGAATTATCGACGATGTAGTGAACGATATAATCTGGCGTGTAAAAAATTCCGTCTTTCTTGCGACGTGATTGGGTTATTATAGCTTCAATGTTTTTATCGACATTGACTTTGTTTTTTATCTCTTCCAAATCACTAATTGACTGTTCAAATATATGACCGAGGATTGAAACGCTTAAATCTTCGGTAAAGTCATATTTACTAAGTTCAACAACTGGTTTTAAGCCTTCATCACTAATTCGTAAGTTATTTAACACTTCATCATGTTTGAAAAGACCGCCGTTATACCCATCAGGAATTTCTAGCTTGTCGCTACCGCTATCGATTGCCTCGAACAAACCCTTAAAAGCCTGCCACAAACTAACACCAAAACTACTTTGTTCAGCATCACGAATTACACGCTGCAGTGTATTGTCTGGTAGTAAGCCACGATCTTCGGCAAAACACGTAAACACTATTCGATCAATGATTTTCTGCGCTTTTTCAACGCCTATATCGATATTTTCTCGAACATTTTCATTACGAGAATAAATATCCCGCAGCAATACCAGGCGAGCATCTTTGTAAACTTTGTAAAACTTTTTACTAATATTTTCTTGTTCGATACGAATATCGCTTAAGATATTTTCAGTTTTGCTCGTACCTTTATCGGTTATGAAATTGTCAGATTTTAGCAAAACATACCAAGTTTTGAACAATAAATAATCATCGTCCGGGTTTATTAAATCATCAAGAGTCCAGGACTCGTAATCTAGCAAATTATCGCGATAAAGACGAAACTCCCAAAAGTTGCTAACAATCACAAATGGACAGTTACGATATTGAGTTTTATATTTAAACGCTTGTTGAACAGGGCTCATATTGCCTTCGCGCTGTTGTGGACGATCAAGATCGATTGAAGCACCTTTTAATTCAACAACAGCTGATATATTTTTTATATCGTTCGCCTTATCCGTATATCCAACCACAGCATCTGGTAATTGTCCTTTTTCGGTCGTAGCTTTTGGCTCAAAATTAAATGGGGTGGCAGGTTTTTCTTTATAACCTAAAATATCTTTAAAGAAATTCTGGTTATACTCCTGCTCACGAGAAGTTTCTTTATCTTGTCTAAGTGTCCCTTGATGATAATCATGGTGCCATTTTTTAACAATATCTATAAAATGAATTACTTCATCAGTATCAATAGTCTCAGCTATCGACCGTATCTTATTTTTTCCAAACAAATTTGCCATTTTGAGTTTATTTTTTCATCCTTAATTACTATTCTAACTCTGACAACCAATAAACCAAAGTTTTTTATTTTCTAACAACGCCTACTAATCAAATTCGATTGGTTCCTGTGCCGTAGCATAGATATCGACTTGAGTTTCCACATCAAGTTGTTCAACGAGCCATCCTCGTAGCTGACATTGCTGAATAAAACTGTCTATTCTATTCTTACCGTTTATTTCCTTTAATGTGGCTACTATGCCGAATTTTATATCTTTGCCGTCACCGTTATTTAAGCGGTCGTTTGTCTTAACACTTAGACCCCAGAGTCCTTTTTCGAGCGCAACTTTTGACCTTGTCCTTGAAGTATATTTATCCTGAACCCTTTTTGTGTTATCCCATTTTCGGTAAAGCGCACGTGCATCCTTCTCATTCACGGTAAATCTCTCCCCGCTAAGAACTTGTTGTACGTTGCCATTAATAGATTTAACGTATTTACTGAGCTTACCCTCTGCGATACGTCCAAAATATAGGTCTAGCTCTGTGTTGGTATAGTCGACTCCTTGATTGATAGAACACTTAGGGAAATAACAAAGAGTGGCACGTGCAACGAAGGGATGGTGACCATTTTCAACTGGTACAGGGAGGTTGTAATTATAAGTGTCCCATTTTTTTGATGTGCCGCTGATTATAAAACGTATTTCATCATCGGATGACTTAACGATGTCATTGATGTGAGTAGGCACAATACCATGGCCAATATAGGGCGCCATAGCATGATCGATTGTATTCGTATCCCATTTTGCGGCCGAGTCAATGATAAGAGCTTTTGCGACTTCTCTAGGTAAGCCAAGTATATGGATTAGATAAGCCAACTTACGCGTTACCCAAGGGGCAGCGAATGACGTTCCCACCTTATTACCCGCCCAGTTGTCTGGAGTACAAACCGTAATAGAGTCTCGACCTTCACCACCTAGTGCACAAATATCGGGCTTATTAAAGAATGATAGGACGATACCTTTTCTTGAATACGATGCAGATATGCCCGAAGAAGTAACTGAATTCACGACCACTGAGTTTATTGAGTCTGCGGGTGCACCGATAATTTTTTCTGAATCACCATCTAGGACGCTCTTATTTGTGCCTGCAACTACGAAAATGATGTCACTAAACTCGTACTGAAGCTCGTCTAGCATTGCAGCTTCGGGTGATATGGAGTTCCTGTTAATTTCTTTGTCAGAACCAAGTGACAAATTCCATACCTTTATATCACGGTGTTTCCTGACGATGTCGCGTATCAGCTTTATGACCGTAAATGAACTGAAGTTCTTTCCTGTGGCGACCCCGAAATGTCTAACCCTGAATTTACCACACCCGTCTTCTAGGTGGCGATTGAATGAAGGGCCATCTACTATTATTGATGTGACAGCAGTTCCATGCACATCATCATCCAAGGCCCGCGGGAGGTTTTCATCCAACATGTCGTGATATTCAACCCAGTCCTTAAAATAGACCCGATCGCTAAATGCCTTATCGATAACACCTATCACTGGTTCGTCCCCAGGTGGCTCGATCGTAACGATGCTTTCCGTCGCTTTATCATCAATCGAGATATCTACATCAAGACTAGTCTCTTCGTCGGCCGACATAGCAATCAGGAATGGCGCTTTCTCATTCAATATCTCAATTTCGTTTTTTGAGAGTAATAAGGTCGATGTATGGACTAGATTACCCGGCAAAATTTCAATCTCTAGCTTTTGCATGAGTTCAAAAATATCGATCCCTGTATCGTAGATCGTCACGATAGAGTTCTGACTTGAGTCAACGGTTCTTTGGGGTATTCTAAAATTCTCAATGTGATATGAATCAACAATGATATTAAGAAATGAGCTTTTCGAAAGACCATAATCATCATATATAATCGAGTCGTCCAACTTGCCAATTTGGTCATAGGTAATTTGACCATCGAAACGATCATCGGTATCAAGTATCAACTTGGCATTCTCTAATTTTTCAATCGTCTTCTCTACAACAGATAGTTTGTCAAGATAGTGCGTGATTACATGTTTCTCGCCACCTTTAGTAAATCTAGCGCCAACAACGCTATCGTTTGCCTTTTTGCCGTTGCCTGAAAACAGGGCCTGAATCCGATTGCTTTTTGGTACTACCGTTCTATATTCCACGTCAATAATCGCACCGGGTAGCAACTCTACTTTATTCCACCACTCAAGTGCCGACTTTAGCTGTCGTATTAATAGGTCGATGTGCTCTATTTCGACAAGCCCATTAGCGTGTATATTCCTTGGTCCGCCACCGGGCCCACGATCTTTTTGCTCAAGTCGATTACTAATTTGCAGGATGTTATTCATCTAAGCGCTCAGTTCCCTCGATACTTGGCTTTTTGAGGTACCAGTTATAACTTCAATCTCACGAACGGTGTAGCCTTGCTTCTGAAGCTTCTTTATGTCTGGTTCGCCTTGCTTTGTGTCATTTAAAGCTTCGTATATTCTCCGCAAATAGTCATATTCACTGCCCGGATCACTAAAAGCAAGGGAAGTTTTTATGATATTCTTCAAGTCGCCTGGATATGGCAAATGATCGCTAGATGCAAGAATCTTCCTGAATAACCTGACGTTGCGGCTTGCTAGTTTAAACCTTGTTAACAACTCAGAAAGTATAGCATCTGCTGAATTAATTAGATCATCCTGGCTATAGCGATTGAAGTTGATGACTGCATCAAATCTTCGCGCAAGCGCCTTATCAAATTGCTCGTATAAATTAGTTGTTGCTATCAATATAATTCTCTCATCTAGCCCATCCATAGCCTTCAAGAAGGAAGAAGTTACTCGACCCATTTCTCTTACATCTCTCGAGTTAATTCTATCGAGTGCAATGGCATCAATCTCATCAACCAAAACTATAACGCCCTCAGGGTGAGGCAATTTTCTTAACTCCTCGAAAACAGCGCTGATATTCTTTTGGGTTTCCCCAAGTCGACTACTTATTAAGCTATCGAAATCAATCATGTACAGGCAACGATCTAGGATTGAAGCAATCTGTTTTACGCTCTCTGTTTTACCAGTACCCGGTACTCCTTCAAATAAAAACTTATGGATTCCAACGCCATGTCGGATAGAGTTCATGACACCAACGATGTCACTTTCTATAGCAGCCGGAAGCGGAAGTGCTCCCACTGTATTGGTGTTCACCTTTACAAAGTATGGCATGTCATCACTGTGCTCTTGCGGCGAGAAAGTGTTAGCACCAGACATAACAGCCATAATGTACTCAGCTAACTGCGTATCTCCGATACTGTTAAAGTATCTTGCTATATCGTAAGCCTCAGCCCTAAAACCGGCATCATTATTCTCTGAATAGTACTTAATCAGGTTCAGGATATTTTTCTTTTTGATTGGTTCTTTCATATCTTCTATTGTATCAGTTTTGGGACATAGTAGCAATGCTTTGGGACAAAAATGCCTTGTGAAAAAATAAAAGTAGTGCTACTCTAGATGTAGAAACGACAAGCCAACAGGCTTTGGATACAAAAAGCCAAATAAAACTCTGAGGGGCTAAAACGAGTTAGAAAGGGGAATAAGGCATGACATCAAGTCGGAAGACTAGTGCTCGTGTGGCGAGGGTAGCATCAAAAATACTCAAGTCAAACAACAGCAGTAAGCCGGTTCGTAAAGTGGCAGCGTCAGCACTATCACAGCGAGCGCCACAAAAACGTGGCAAAAAGTAAAATCGCCAGATTTGCATTCGTTTAGGAGCGGGCAAACTGACGACCTTTGGGGTGATAATTAAATATCACCCCTCCAATATATCACATAAATCATTAGGAGAATAAGATGGCATATTTTTATATTAACCGCAACGCACAAGAAGATGGGTACCACGAGGTTCACAACGATAATAATAATTGCTCACATCCACCATTAACCGAAAACCGTGTAAGGCTAGGAATTTACAACACCTGCAGCGAAGCTATAGCTGCTGCGCGAAAAGCAAATCCAGGATTATTGATCGATGGCTGTTACTATTGCACAAACTGCAATACACGATAATGCCGCATAAACAAACCAGATAATTTAGGGCTGTGAAAATATCATAGACATACTAAAATATTCAAAAATAGCCCTACTATCTGATTTCAAAAACAACCTTTCCCTTTACATACCTCCTCATTATACGTACCGAGCAAAACTATCAAGCTCGTTCGTTCTCTGGTAAACGTCAGGGGCGCTCCAACTTGACAGCCTTGCCATGCGGCACCGTCAAGCTAACTCCGTTACATAAAAGTAAAGGAGGAACAAAATGAGTAGTTCAAACAATATTAATCAATCAAGTATTCCCTACAATGGGTGGAGTAATTACGAGACGTGGCTCGGTAATCTGTGGATTACGAACGATGAGTATAATTACTCTATATTGTGCGAAGCATTAAGACTTGATGGTGATATATACAAAAAAGCTGAGTGGCTTGAGCGATACTATCACTCACAACTAGATGAAGTAGTCAGTGAATACAGCCTTTGGCAAGACCTAATCAGTCGTGCATTCAGCTTGATCAGTTGGACTGAGATAGTTGAGAGTAATCTCGACTAGCGTGACGATATTTTCTATATAAATCTTATTTTTCAATATCGCAATATCGTTATCCTGTATCGAATTTGCCAGTAATGCACCGAGGTACTTAATGTCGTTTAACGGCACGAATGATTCAACTAAAATAGAAATGTCATCTTCAGTAAGTTGATTGAAGAACTTTTGTCTTTGAAGTTGCTTTAGTCCGCCATACATTGCCTTATCAACTGAAGCTCCATGTTCCAATGCGAGCCCCGCTTCCGCGTAATAAGTAGCCATATGAGAGGCAGCCATAATTTTTTTATTAAAAATTATGAAAAGTATGCAAATAATAATTACAACTACAACCAAAATCCACATAAGCTACTCCTCGTTTTCTTCATTGCTCTTAAATAAGTTATATATACTAGTACCGACTCCATATATAACGAAAATCACACCAGTTAACAATAGCAATGCACCGACCATACCACCCAGCGAGTGGCCGATAATGTAAAAGATAACTCCAATAACTGAAATCTGCCAACCCTTAAGATGTCTTTTTTCTTCCATATATTTTCACCTTTCTTTTTTTACTTAATAAATGACCTTATATGAAGTACAAATCACTAATTTATGTACCTTGCGATAAACTTTCGTTTAATAAAGATAAATAATTCTATAAATCAATAATAACATTATTTAACGCACTAACTTATAAATATTTATTCTTAGAGATAAATATGTTATTAAATTAAAACAATCTCCTTGCAATTAAAGGTTCTTCCTCCCACTGCCCTCTCATTATACAAAGCAAGCTAGAACCATCAAGGTAGTACAAGTCTCCACCTTGATGAACCTATCTTACTTTGCTCCCCTTGGTGTGTCAAGCTCCCACTTTCCTGGACACCGTGTCTGTCTTAAACTGTTGTTTCGTGAGCGTAGCGGCGTAAGCCGCTGGGCTCATTTTTAATGCTGTGTG
>PGXZ01000017.1 GCA_002839415.1 Candidatus Saccharibacteria bacterium HGW-Saccharibacteria-1
TAGCAAAAAAAGTCATCAGCGCTCACGGCGGCAAAGTACTATTCAGCTCAGTCGAAGGCAAGGGGAGTACTTTTGGGTTTAGTTTGCCAGTTGAATAATTTGCAATATTATAATAACAATAAAAATTACGATACCAGATATGATTAAAATTGGTTTAGCGATTTTTTTGTTATCGAACCACCATTGACCGACCTTTGATCGGTTGACTGCTGATATCTTTGTTATAACAGGTTTTGTAATTGCTGCATCTGCACCGGTGTATGATTTATTTCGTTTCTTCTTATTCTTTGCCATAGTAATAACATTATAACAAAAATCACCCCTGTTTGGATAGCAGGGGTGATTCTGTCGGTCTGAAGTCTCTTCAGAGGATCTTGATAGAGCGGTCAGACTCGGTTTAAAGGATTACGCGTCGGCTTGCGATATAGTATCCAAGACTCGTGATCAGCGCACCTAGCCCCATAACTGATGCAAGCGTTTCGCCAGCACCTGTTGTTGGTAACTCGGTTGGAGTTTTTGGGGTGGTTGGGTTTTCAGGCGTGCCAGGAGTTTTTGTAGTGTCGATTGTTGCGGCACATCCTTGGCTTGTCGCAGTAACGTCCTTATTGTCGGCCGATGCTGTGATGGTTGCCTGAACGCTAAATTTGCCGTTAACACCTGGGTTGTAATCAAGCGTTTTGTCAGTGCTTGTTTTTGTTGCAATTTCTTTGCCGCTTGCGTCTTTGATGACGTAAGTAACGCTTTTGAAAGTTGCATTCGTAACGGTGTAGTCAGTTGTAAAGCGCAAAGCCGTACCGGTGAGGCTGGTAACTGATAGGGCATTACAAGTATATGCAACTGTTTTACAATCTTTCGTAACGGTTACAGTAGCAGTATCTTCTTTTGAACCATTACCTGTGGTTGCTTTGGCTGTGTTGATAAGCGTGTTTTGGCCACAAGTGGGCAAGCTATCATTGGCTGATATTTCGGCGGTAAACTTTATATAAGCGTCGCCACCTGAGGCGTATCCACCGATTACTATGCCACCAGCTGTAATTCCGTCGGCAACTTGTTTTGTACCATCAGAGTTGTGTAGATATGTGCTTCCTGCGACATATTTAGCGCCAGCAGGTAGAGTGTCTTTTATAACAACGTCTTTAAGTTGTGTGCCGCCAGTGTTTTTAAAGTAAATTTGGTAATCGACTTTGTCGCCAGGCTTTACATCAACATTTTCTTTGAAAGTTTTATCAGTTGCGCCATTTGCGCGAACGGTTTTTTGAACGTCAAAACTTGCAGTTGTTGCTTTGACTTTAAAGATAACAAGACCGTCGTACTTGTAGCATCCAGGGATTTTTCCGTCTAACTTGTCATATCCAAGCGTAGCGCCTGAGCTTACGATAGTGTCGGGTAGTGCGGTACCGGCAGTAAACACATTGTTAGTGTAAGTTGCTGAACCTGCTACGTAGGTCATATTAAAGTCTGAATCGCTGCTAAAAACAGCTTGATCCCAGATTTTGTCTGGTTTAGCGTTGCTTGATGAAAGGTATCCATCAATTTGAATTCGCTTTGCAGTTTGTGTTGGAACGTTAAAGTTTGCAACAACATTCTCAGCGACTAAATTTAAATTAGCAGCTGCGTTGTTGTGTACGTACATACGAACGTAATATTCTTTGCCGTTTTGAACAGTAACATCGTCAGTCCAACCGCCCTTGGCTGTGTTGGCTGCGTCTTTGATAGTTACGAAATTTCGCTCATCACCATAATTTGGATTATTAGTGATTGAGTTAAATGTAACGTGATCGGCCGGTATTTCTATCGTGTAAGTTGGCCGTTCTGGTCCCCATGCAAATAATGCTGCTGGTACAATAACTGCGGCTGCAATCATTAGTAGGGCAGCGCTAGTGCGCTTGGGAGCTTTACGCACGAGTGATAATAGTTTGCTCATGATTGTTTCTCCTTTGTTTGGTTTTCTCTCTTAAAAACCAAACGTTAATTAGTTATATCTCTTTGATATTTTTGCTGAGTTGTTAAAGTTTCAAATCAGATCATTACAATGTGCATGTCGAACCATGATGGTTCACGAATAATATACTCGATTGCGAGCAGGGCTCGAGCAAGAATATATTATTCGGATTAACATATATTTAAAAGGTTGGAATTAGATGGTTGTAAAACCGTCTAATTCCAGACCTGAAGGGTAATTTACCAGTCGGGGTTAGTAACCGCCGGATCGGTGGTTACTGTGTGGTCTTGGTTATCATCAACCACGCCACCACCGGTGTCGGTGGCCTCGTTAACTGCATCTTCATGGGCTGCTTCATTTTCGGCAGCCGCATCAGCAGCAGCGTCGGCGGCATCGGCTGCATCCTGAACAGGATCAGCCTGATAACCATTGCTCACTTCCGCTCCATTTTCGTTGGACACTGTGTGTCCATCTTCATTGCCACTAGAAATGTCGTCTTTTTTCCAGTCGTCAACGGCTGGATTTTCCAAAGTACTTTCCGCTGGATTCTTTGGTTCCAGCGGGTTATCTGGTGGTGATGGTGGTGATGGTGGTTTTGGCGCTGGCGGGTTGTCAGTTTTACCCGTAGGGACTCCTGGTGTAGCACCCGTAAATACGGGATTGCCACATCGAGTTAAAGTCTCTGATTTCGCCCCATTTGGATAGGTCGTAACCAGAGTCTTTGTATCGCCAGTAATACCGCCAGTTTCAGCGGTGTAAAAACCAGAACCATTAGTTCCAGAATTTACGGTGCCATTTGGTGCAGCTGCAAAAGTATTAGTTGTTCCGGCATAATTGCCTTTTAACTGGTACCATAGCGCTTTTCCAGCTTCATTCAAATATTTGGCATCTTCAGTTAAGTAGGCGTTAATATTTGTCTGATCGGCCGGAATCAATTTGGCTTGATATGCATACGCGGTTAAAGAAACCGCATCGTGCTTAGCAAGTGCTAATTTGTTTTCCAATGCCTTTTCTGGTGTGTCGGCGTCGATACCGGTTGATATCAATCGGTTATCGCTTCTGTCTGCTGACCACTGAAACCATTCCGCATTAGGATCATCTTTTGAGACTGATTCTGCTGAGGTTGGTACTGTGGTTTGCTCTGAGCTGCTGGACTGAATAGCTTTCGGAGCGAAAAACGACATAGCCACTAGGGCAATTGTCATAACTACCAGCAACATAAAAGTGTTACCGGTTTTATTACGACCTCGTTTGATCACTAAAGCTAATCCTGCCAACCATAGAACGCCGGCTCCAATGAGCCAGGGTGTTTGTAATTGTATCAAACTGTTGAAAACAGAATAATACAATACAATCGATAATATTATGAAGGTAGCCCAAATCAATGGGTACCCTCTCCATACTATTACGCCAACAACCAACAACAAAATTATTGTTAAAATAATATTTAACATTTTAGTTCACCATTCCTTTTCTTTTATTTTTCTTTTAGTTTTTTGTCTAAATCCTTTAAGCTGTCTAAGATAGAGTGTTTAACGGGTTTCTTTGAAACTGGCTTATCCTCACTCTCGCCTTCGTCCGAATCTTCTTGGTTTTTGGGAAGGTCTGGAATTTGCTGAGGTGGAACGCCATTTTTTTTATTCTTAATGACGTTTTGCTTCTTTTCCGCTACAGCTTCTTGATTATCGGGCAGTTTTGGCATAGCTTTTGAGCCTTCTTCATTGTCGGCTTTTGCTTTTCTTAGCTCTTCAGCTTCCGCTTTCAACTTCTCAATCTCGGCTTTTGTTGCTTCAATCTCAGCTTTTCTATCGGCTTCAGCCTTAGCTCTCTTATCTGCTTCGACCTTGGCGTTTGCATCAACTATTGCTTTTGCATTGATTTCGGCTAACCGCTTTGATTCTACTTCGGCTGCGATTTTTGCTGCAGCTTCAAGTTGCGCCTTGTCTTTTGCTTCTGATGCTGCTTTCAGCCTTGCATCTTCGGCATCAGCTTCAGCCTTAGTTCTTACAATCGCTTCTGCACCAAGTTTTTGCTTAGGCTCGATTTTTACATTAGCTTCGGCTTTTTCTCTTGCTTCAATTTCGGCTTTTACTGCGGCTTCCGCTTCTGCTTTGATTTTAGCCTTTTTCAAAGCTTTTTTCGCAGCTTTCTCTTCAGCTTTTTTCTCAGCTTTTGCTTCAGCAATCAATCTTAGCTGCTCATCAATTGAAGACTTGGTCTTTTTCTCGTCCTCGGTATTCTGTATGTCTTGGTCGGCAAATTCGATTAACTTACATATATCATCTCGTCTTTTTTCGAGATAATTCATATAGCTAATTAAATTACTTGCCATCTGACGGGCTTTTTTGCTATTTTCTAGCTCAAGCTCTTTTCGAATACTTTCAACCAACCAATCGATTTCGGCTTTGTCAAATTTGTAAATGTTCATCTTTCTTCTCCTTTTTAATCCCTCTCGGTTTTAGATTTTTACGTCGTACTCCCCAGAGGGTGGAGAGTAGCACGCAGACTAATTAAATGAATAATTAGCAAGCGAGCTACTCTCGCTAGAAGAAGAAAATGGTATAAAAGGTGGTGATAAAACAAATATTGTTATTGGTATAAATTACCTGTACAAATACATATCTTTACAGACATGCACTGTAATGATCTGATTTGTTAACGATCCTCCGTTATCTGTGGTCCTCACACCTCTGACAACTGATGTCATAAATGTATCACAAAATGCTTATATTGTCAATACTTCATATAATATTTTTTTAATAAACACAAACAAGTTGAGAAGTGATGATGTAGTATTATTTCCAAAAAACTCTATTCAAAGTGCATTTTTTTTGATACAATCATTTGGCAATCAATTTTTTGTAACTATTTGGTCTCATCGTCTAATGGTTAGGACACCAGGTTTTCATCCTGGCAATCCGGGTTCAATTCCCGGTGAGATCACCAAAGAAGATTGTTCACTCAACGCAAGTTGAAATAAGGAATTCACCCCTGTAAATAGGGGTGTTTTTTGATTTCCATTATCTAAATCATCATACGTAGGAAGCTTATCAAACAAAACTCCAAATAACTGCGCTTTTTTGTGTGGATCTTGCTGGTTTAACAGTAGTACATCGAGGTTTTCCAGGAAGTATCGAGCTCGCTTTAGTATTCTATCGATATTTAAAGGTTTTTTGTCTTTCATCTGTCTTTTCTCCTTTTCTAGCTTGATTATTTGTTTATGAATCTTGACAGCTTCTTTTTCTAAATAGGTGATAGCTGTTACGTTTGATAAGAATACAATTTTACTCAACAAAGCCTCTTCTTTGGCTTCAAGAGCTTGTATCTGTTTATCTATAACTAAGCGTTCGTCGCCAGATAATGCCTCTCTGCGCGTATATTCGTCTTTAATGGTAGCTAATAGTATCTCGATTCGTTTATCGTTTACTTTTACGCGAGAGATGAACTGTGTGATTCTTTCGTCCATTTGGTCTTTTGGTACCCTGAAATAATGGCCTTTATTACTGCAGTGATATGCGGGGTAATATTTACCGGTTTTTCCACGACTAGCACTGCCAAGGAGCGATCCACCGCATTCTGGACATAAAACAAACTTCTTGTATGGAAAATCTGGATTATTCATGACCTTGTTTACTAGATGTTTTTTAGGCGCTTGACGATGGACCTCGTATTCACCGTCGGCTTCGTTATAGCCGATATAAAGCTTACTTCGGTTGGCTCTATTGAATAAATCTATCGTTACGAGTCCATTAAATACGCATTTAACTGGACTGTAATTTGTCCATTTCTCGACGTTTATGCCGGCGTAAATAGTGTTTTGGATGATTTTTTGCATTCGTTTGACGGTTAGCGGTTTTCCGCCTTTTTTAGACAGCACTTTGCTAATATCATCCTTGCTACATATGTAGCTCACTCGTGTTTTATAGCCTAAATCGTTAAGTTTATCGACAATCTCGGAATCGGCTAATAGTCCTTCGGCGCGCAACTCAAACATCTTTCTAATAAAAATAGCTTCTTCTTCGCGAGGTTGCAAGATAGTTCGTTTGCCTTGGTTTGTGTTAACTTTTTCGCTGTAATAACCGAATGGCGGTTGTCGCATCCAGTAGCCGTTTTGAGTGTAGCGAATTTCGGCGCCAATCATACGGCTCATAATGTCACGTAGCTCGTCTTTGGATCGTTCAGCTTCTAATATTTCAGATTTCTTACTTGGACTATATACGCTCCATTTATATTCAAAACCTAGGTGGTCGAGCGTGTTTACTTTTTGCGAACTGATAACGCCGTAAATATCAACAAGTTGAACGTCACTTGATTCCAATTGATTTTTGAGTATGTCATAGCTAAGCGATCCGCCACGAGTAAAACGGTCAATTGACTTGATGATAAATAGGTCGATGTCGTTCTTTTTATTTGTGCAATAACTTACTGCTTCCTGCATGGGTTGCTGTTCTTTGCTAGCCGATTCCATAAACACAAAGAATTTTTTAATAGTAAAGCCTCTATTTTCAGCAAAGCGTTCAATTTGTTCTTTTTGGGCTTCGGGGGAGTCGCCTTCGGTTCCTTGTTTCGTGGTAGAAACACGGATAGCGGCGACTGCATTTTTACCAGTTAATTCGGATTGCATATAGCGGCCTTTTCTTTGCGAAGCTCATCTTCGGTTATTTCGAGTAATAAAGTTGCTAGGTATTTAAGGCGATCAATTTCGTCCGCCTGAATGATTTCTGGTGGTCTTATTTTGTTCTTTGATCCGGTAGCCCTACTCATTTTTGCCCCCTTAACTATTCTTTATAAGGATAATTATACTACACTAATAGGGATAATATCAAGCAATTTTGTTATAATTTCGAAATTAGAACTTTATAACATATCTATATCTGTTAAGTTTTACTTTTTTATTATTCTCCTTTATACTATCGTATAGCGTATGAACAGAAAACTAAATAATAAACAAATCAACAACCTCAAGACTATATTAAAATTCCGATACGTTACAGCAAACAACCTAGCTCAATATCTAGGCATCACACATAACTCAGCATATAGTACGTTAGAAATACTGTGCACAAATGGATATATAGGGAAGATTCATAACAAGAATTACCGACTATTAAATAAATCGGCACAGTATTATCTAACATTACAATCGATTAAATTCTTGCGAGATGAAGTAGGGGTGAAGCTTGAAAACACAACATGGAATAGCCGCAAGAGTGATTGCAATAAGGGTAATGACTTTATAGACCTTCAAGTAGCGGTTCATTCAGCGTATAACAAGCTCAAGGGCCTGTATGGTGATAAAGTCGACATACTAACAGCTTTGGATTTGCATGGCACTGAGGGCATCATAAAGCCGTTACCTGGGTTATTGGTTAAAACAGAATCTGGAGATCAATCGTTCATTGAAATGACCGGCAATCAGCATTTATTTATAGTCAAAAAGCATATTAGGAAATATATTGAAAATTACGAAGCGGGTGAGTGGGAATGGGATAAATACCCTAATGTGTACATAGTACGAGACTCCCCTTCGGATCGAACTCGTCTGCGAAAGTATGTCGAGCAACAAATGGAGGATTGTTATTTGGATGATAGCGATTTTTCATTCAATATAATTTCAAGGGTAGAGAGGATTAAGTTGGCATAAGCCTTTTTATGTCATGCTTAGGACTGAAAAAATTTACAGACTAATATAGTTAATCGGTCTATTGTCTAATTCTTCATTATATTCATCGATATACCCGAAATCGTACATGCGTTTCAGATAATATTCTCGTAGTTTTTGTGCTAAATCGATAAGTTGCTTATTGTGTTGCCAGTTATCAATTGTGCAGTCGTTATTGACTGCGCCAAGCATGCCACCGCCGAGATAGTTTTGGTATGCACTCAAAAATTCATCGTCATACCCAAATTCGCTTAAATCCAATTCACAACCACCACCTCGTGGACTAAACTTTACTTTTGTGATATTTTCTAAAATACTCATAATAACAAATCTCCTATTAAATAATTCTTATCGAGCCTTTTAATGTCCTGCTCAGGACGTAAATTGGCTAGTATTCACTGGCCAACAGTACGGTCAAAACTCGCTCACATGCCGGATCGAGTGGGTCATGTCATTTCTGTAATGTCTGATCGTAATAATCTATCTTCCAGAAAACCTTTTCACCATCCCAATCCAAACTACCAAAATCATGTTCACCATACGGATCATTGTCTTCTGTAAAATCCGTATAATCTCGAACCGCCTGAATTAAACCAAGCATATCCCTAAGACCAAATATTCCTTGAGTGATCGAGAACGTCTCGACTTTACGAAACTGATCGTTTAACTTTGCTATTTCAGCCGATACTTCGTTGATGGTCATAACCACCTCCTTTTCTAATTTCGAGTGATTCTATTTACGACCACTTCACATCAAGGGTAGCAAAGCAAGATCTTCATCAAGCCAACGACTTTGTACTACCTTGATGGTTCTAGCTTGCTTTGTATAATGAGAAGGCAGTGGGAGGAAGAACCTTTAATTGCAAGGAGATTTTGTTTATATGTATTATATTGAATACCTACTGCGCTCACACTCAAACCCTAATCACGGATTCTAAAACTTACTTCATCTACATGCGTATGATTTACTAAAATTACTCGAAGTATGACTATTTTTCTCATTCAGATTTATTATTCTGTCATTTTTAGAATAGGCAGCGTGTCTGTTTTAAGAGAGGCCTTATAATCAAGATAGTTTAAGCTAGTAGTTGCGCTGTATAATGAAGATATGGAAGATGATATAGCCAAGTTTAGTCTAGTGATGATCCGGGACAATAATAGTAAGACAGGGGCACCTAAGGAGCTTCGCAATGTGCGAGATCTGACTAAGTATGAGGTAGATTCCTTGAATTATGCTAATAAAATTCTAGATGAACTAACCGCAAGTAGTCCGTATAAACATTTCCAAGATCGATATAATGATTTTTTCGCGAAAATAAATGAACAGAAACAGAAGGCTGCTAGCGGTAAATCTAAACCCCACGAATTTAATGACATATACGGCAAGCTGGATGATCTACTTTCATCTTTTAAGGGATTTGAAGATAAAACAAAAAACCTTATATCTCAGCGATACGGGAAAACATCAGTTCAGATGGACGAATTTAAAACTGCACTATCTTACGAATTTGACAATACATTTGAATATAGATTTAGCTATAATCTTAGAAACTATAGCCAACACAAAGGTTCAGACTATGGCAAGATTAGATCAGTTGCAGAGTTGAAGGACGGAAAGACTATATCAAGCCTAGAAATCATGCTTAATAGTAATAAATTGCTCAAAGATTATTCAAAATGGCATTCGAAAGTTAAGCAAGACCTTGCATCGCTTAACTCAGAATTCCCATTAACTCCAATCATACAGAAGCTTAAGTATGCTTGCTTTCGCGTTTATTCAAAATATTTATTGTCGCAAGAAAAAGAAATATTACAAGCGATACGCGATATAAAAATGATTATAGGAAGCTACGATTCAAAAATTGAAGGACCCACTGTTATAGGGTTTAGTAAAACGTTTACGAAAGAAGGTGGAACAATAACTTCAACGTCGATAAAGACGAACCTAATTGAAACCATCGAGCCTCTCTTAATAAGCGCGCGCCATTATGGGTCAATTAAGTGAGTTTTGTTTATCAGAATTCATGATTTCGTTGAAATTTTACGCACTTTTTATCATCTTTGCTATCGCTACTCCTTGCGTTAAATTTAGGACTATTTCTCTTAGGTTTTGAGCAGTTTCAAGTCCTACTCAGGACTACTCGAACGCTAGTCGAGATTACTCTCAACTATCTCAGTCCAACTGATCAAGCTGAATGCACGACTGATTATCACCATCAAGCTTTAATGCTTCACAAAGTATAGAGTAATTGTACTCATCGTTAGTAATCCAGAGATTACCGAGCCACGTCTCGTAATTACTCCACCCATTGTAGGGAATACTTGATTGGTTAATATTGTTTGAACTACTCATTTTGTTCCTCCTTTACTTTTATGTAACGGAGTCAGAAAAACGGTGCCGCATGGCAAGACTGTCAAGTTGGAGCGCCCCTGACGTTTACCAGAGAACGAACGAGCTTGATAGTTTTGCTCGGTACGTATAATGAGGAGGTATGTAAAGGGAAAGGTTTGCTACTTGTATTTTAAGCCGCTTCTTGTCTATACTAATACGTAGTATTTTTTATAACATCTTAATATTTTCCGATAAGGTATAAAAGATTAAATACGTTGTGGAAAAGTAAGTACAATCTTGACAGAGTTCGTATATATGTTTACATATAACAAGTTTTGTGTTATTATATAATTACTAACGTACCATGTTGTATGATTAGATCCTGAGGCGCCTCCTAGAGGCGCTGATTGTTTTATGGGATAATTTCAATTGCATTATCATACCTCTTTTGAAACTTACGCCGTTCTGACGGTCGGACACAATAAGCTGTTATTATAATTTTCTGATTATCCGATTGCCTTTCGCGAGCGCTTTCCATTTTTCGTAATATCACTACAAAATCGTAATCTTTGAGCCATAAATAAAGAGTTTTGCCCTTAGGATGCAAGGACCAAAAGGCGAGGACTTCTGGTTGTTTATAATTTTCAAGTATTGGGCGTACCCAATTTAATTTGCAAGCACGATCGTAGTCAATTGACCTACTATCTTCTCCGATTGTGACCAGGTGAGTAAAGCCATAGGTATATAGACCGCCAGATGATTTATCTATGTTATTATTCAATATAACATAGTCGCCCTCGACTATTATCGGTTCGTTATCTATGAAATCATTCCTGAAAACTAAATAAAGCTTTTCGTAATCGACTAATATTTGAGCGCCAGAAAATGTTAATGGCGATGGTAGCCAGTGTGGTATCATCGATTACCTCGAGGCTCCCAGAAAAATAAGTTAAACTTCTCGAGTGCAGGTGGAGTCTCGATAGTTAGCTTTTGACCGATACGTTTTTCGATATAATTAACTAGTTCTTTTTTTGCAAGTGATTGATTCTCCTCTGCAGGCTTATTGGCATACATCACAGCGCCGGTTATAAGATCTGCGAGTTGCAATGCGCTAACTTGATGTGATGCGACTGGTTGGGCGTCGAATGTTTTGTTAATAAACGCGGTTTTATTACCTAAGACGCGTGAAAGTTCAAGGCATCGCTTGTTCGACCAGGCGTCTTTGTAGTCTATATATATTTTGAATGGTCCAAATCGTTTCTCAGCAATATTTCGTACTAAATAATATTGCATTTTATAATAAAAATCGTCTTCTGTTTGATTGAATAGTTCATGGTCTAGGGTAGTTTTATCGACAATTACGGCTCTGTATTTGAGCGAGTCATCTTCTGTGAAAATATCTATAAGGTTTTTGTAATATTCAATCTTGGCTTGGCTTACTTTTGTCCATTTAATTTCACGATGAATAGAAATGCCATTATTTAGCTTTGCTAACTTGATTTTTCCAGAAAGTGTTTTAGCAGCTTCTGGGCTGCACCAAATGGCGCCAAGAAGCATAAAGGTGCTACCATTATTTATATGATTAGATTCGTCGGAATATATATTGATTATGGATCTTTCCATAAGTATAATTATAAACCTTTGATCACCTTTTTAACTATCTAAATGAGTAATTTAATTTTTTCGAATATCTTTTCCGCATTTTGAATCGTTGATTTAGTTAATAATTCGACGGTGATAAATCCATTGTCAACGGCGAGATTAAATTTAACAGCAGATAAGACTTTTGATTTTCTGCTTTTATTAATATAGGTAGAATTATCTGTTTCATATATTACCGACTGGTCTTCTATGACATATTTTTTAAAATCATTTTTAGAGAAAATATCTTCAACCCCTCTGCATCCATCTAGTGCTATTAAATGTTTATCCGATTCGGATTTATCGCCACCATATAGCTCGGCTTTCAGTTGTCGTAATACTTTTTTGCCTGCGTCATCATCGTCCGTCAATACTAAGAAACCAAGCCCCCAGCCTAAGAACAGATTTGCAAGAAGCGGAATTTTTGTTACACCACTCGACGGTATGAAATTGATTTCAGAGTCGATTTTAAGTAATTTTTTAAATGCCGTTAGGTAATAGAACGCACTCGCTTCTTCTAGAATTACGTTATTATTATGCCTGATAACTTTCTGATGTTGAAGATTGACGCCAATTAAAGTATATATAGGGAGTAGAGTGTCTTTTGACGCCGTACCGAGGTGGTGAACGCCTAGAACCTTCGTTTCGCTATTATCATCGTCATCGTCAGACCTTTGAATAGCTAATAGTCTATAAAGTGATTTTGCGTCTATAAGATATGGTGAGTGGGTTGTATATATAATTTGTAATTCATTTTTAATATCTTCAAATAGTTTTAATACATCTTCTTGCGCTTTGGCGTGTAGCCGAGAGCCTGGCTCGTCAATTAATAATATTAATCCGTCTTTGTTTAATATAGAATTTGCTTTTAGCTGGAGAAAGAATGACAAAAACCATTGTACACCCTGGCTTCTCTGCGCTGGGTGTAGAAGTTCGTTTCCATCTTTAACCCAGAAAACTAAATACGGTTGACCTGCCATAGCGGGATTAGTTGTGTCATGGTGTTTTAGGTTGAATTCAATTTCAATTTTATTACTTTTCCCTACATATTGGCTCCAAAATTTTTGAAAATCAACCGTAAGTTTATCATTGGCTGAGCGAATTTTACGCTCTATAACTCTTTCATTGCCGTCAATAATGTCATCAATATTTAATCCAGTTATTGTTAAGAAATTTTGAGCACCTTTTATGCCATTCGTTTTGGGGTTATCATTTTTCAAGTCGATAATATCAATAGTCTCAGGTAGGAGGCTTGTATTATCTTGAAACAATTCGAAAACTGGTAAATTTTCAATTATTCCATTCGTGAACTGTTCGCTATTTATTTCTATCCTTTCTTGAGCTATTGATTGTTCTGAGTTTATTGGTGAGACGTATAATGAGTTGGTAATAATTGTATTTGGCGTTAGCGTTAACGGCGCAATGCTTGAATTAATAATGGGTTTGTTTTTAGCTTCTGTTTTGTTGAAAAAATCTATCAAAGAACTTTGCTCAAGCGACATTTTACTTTGTTCAGTTGATATTTCGTCCCATGATCGAGTGATGTTAATGCGGTTTTTATTTTTGCTAATCACACTCAGCAAATTATTTGATAAAAGATAATCATCAAATAATTCACTTAGTTCTTTATCACTTATTTCAAACGAACAACCTATACTGGGTATACTTCCGTCACTTCGAAGGGCATCTTCTTTTAAGTTACCATCGTAAAAACTGCTTAATCCCTCAAGTATTGAACTTTTTCCAGATTCATTTTGTCCAATTAAACCGGTTATATTGTCGGCAGATAAATCTTTCCAGCCAGTGTCTATTATCGATTTAAAATTTACAATACGAAATGCAACTAGTTTCATTATTTTTACCCCCAAGCGTTAATCTAGTTTGAGTATACTCCGGATTGAAAGGAGTGGCAAAAAATACAACCCAGTTGTTGATGATATTGCGGAATAAACTTTAGTCGGTTAGATTGGACGGATACCTTCGTACTGTTTAAAGCGCCAATTAAGCGATTTTTTGAAGCAAAGAATAGTTTTTAATTATACAGACATAAATTATCACATCTTCAGTACTCAGAAAAGCAAAAGGCAACAAACGAGTTATGCTAAATAATTTGGGATTATAGCACAATAGAGTTAGAATAGAGTCAATGTCTTACGATAAATTAACTGATCATCAGGCTAAATATTTTGCGCACCTTTTAACGCGTAAGATCCCTTCGAATGACAAAGAAAAGTTAATTTCGACAATTCTCGATGCCCAAGTTGAACCAAAACCTCATCAGATAGATGCCGCACTGTTTGCATTCAGAAGTCCATTTGCAAACGGAGCTATTCTCGCAGACGAAGTCGGGCTAGGTAAAACAATTGAAGCAGGGTTGGTTATAGCCCAAAAATGGGCTGAAGGCAAAAAGAGGATACTAATTATTTGCCCCTCAAGCCTTCGACAACAATGGAGACAGGAGCTTCAAGATAAGTTTTTTTTGAGTAGCATAATTTTAGAGGGGAAAAATTACAATACTTTAACTAAAGAAAACCCCAAACAATCACCATTTATTCAATCAGAAATAGTTATGTGCTCTTATCAGTTTGCTAGTAATAAAGAAAGTGACATTTCACTGATAAGCTGGGATCTAGTTGTCATAGATGAAGCTCATCGACTTAGAAATGTATACAAACCAAGTAATAAGACTTCAAATATATTGAAAAAAGCACTACAAAGGGCGCCGAAATTACTATTAACAGCAACACCTCTTCAGAACAGCCTTCTTGAATTATATGGGCTAGTTAGCTTTATCGATGAACATGCTTTTGGTGATCAAAAAAGTTTTAAAGACCAGTTTATAAACAGAGGTAATAACACAACCCTGAGTGATCTGCGTAAACGTCTAAGTAGATTCACCTTTAGGACGCTTAGGAAACAAGTAATGGAGTATATTAATTACACAAATCGTGTACCACATACTCAAAGTTATCAACCATCGGAAAAAGAACAAGAGCTTTACAACCTAGTTTCAGAATATCTACAAAGAGATATCATCTACGCACTTCCAGCTGGTCAGCGACAACTAACGACTTTAGTCATGAGGAAGTTACTTGCATCATCATCCTATGCTATTTCAAAAACATTAAATACGCTTGCGAAGCGGCTCGAAGAGGAGATAGCAGGTGGGAAATTTAACGAACCAAATTCTTTGACCGGTTTTTTTAGTGATTTCGAGCTTATCGATGAACTTGAAGAAGAATCCGGGGTCGATGGTGTTTCTGAAATATCCGACAGTCAAGCTATCAACATAAAACTCGCAAAACAAGAGGTATCCGATTTACGTAATTATGCACGGATTGCAGAATCTATTAAACACAACAACAAGGCCGACGCACTCCAACACGGTCTCGAAGCTTGTTTTGAACAACTTCAGAGACTAGGTGCTCAGAAAAAAGCGATAATATTTACCGAATCAACTAGAACCCAAAAATATCTTTTCGATTTTTTAAACGATAATGGATCTAAAGATAAAATTGTATTATTCAATGGCTCAAATACCGACCCAGCATCTACTGATATCTATCACAAATGGCTAAAAGAAAACTCAAACACAGATCGAGTTACCGGTACTACAACCGCTGATCGAAAAGCAGCCATAGTAGACGATTTTCGAAATCACGCTGAAATAATGATTGCAACTGAAGCTGCCGCCGAGGGTATAAATCTTCAGTTTTGCTCACTAGTGGTTAATTATGATCTGCCATGGAACCCTCAAAGGGTAGAACAAAGAATTGGTCGTTGTCATCGTTACGGCCAAAAACATGATGTAGTTGTGCTTAACTTTTTAAATGAAAGCAACGCTGCCGACAAACGAGTGTTTGAATTACTAAGTGAAAAATTTAAATTGTTTGAAGGTGTATTTGGCGTAAGCGACGAAGTGTTGGGTGCGATCGAATCCGGCGTAGACATCGAAAAAAGAATAGCAACAATATACCAAACGTGCAGAACTCCCGATGAAATCAAGGCTGAATTCGACCAGCTCCAACACGACCTTGAGTCCGAGATTGATTCAAATATGCAGTCTACAAAACAAAAACTACTTGAGAACTTCGACAAAGATGTTCACGAGAAGCTCCGTATTAGTATGGACCAGAGTCAGGAATATTTAAATAAGCATGAAAAATGGCTATGGAATGTAACAAAACACCAATTGAATAATAGAGCTGAATTTGATGAGAATAACCATTCTTTTAAATTATTAGACACCGTTTTTGATAATAGAAAAGGCGAGCATTATCAGATGAAACCAGTGACCGATGCTCATCTATACAGAGCTGGATCACCACTAGCGCAGCAATTATTATTAAATGCAAAAGAAAAGAGCACACCAACATCTTCTTGCGATATCAGATATTCCTTAATGACAGAAAAAATTACTGCACTAGAGCCATTACTTGGTTTATCTGGATATTTAGCGGTTACTATATTGCACATAAATGGAATAAATGAAGAAGAGTATGTCATAACAAGTGGAATAACTAGCGACAACAAAAGACTGAGTGATGAACAATGTTCACATCTGCTTGATCTCCGTTTTTCGAACATCAAACAATGTGACAATTTAAAAAATAATGATCATATTTTATTGGACAATATAATAAATGAGCAAATTAAAATCAAGCAGGCGGAAATAGCCGAGCGAAATAGCAATTATTTTGATGAAGAACTCGATAAAATCGAATCTTGGGCTGAGGATAAAAAACTAAGCCTTGAATTAAAAATAAAAGAATTAGATAAAGAAATAAAAACCAGACGAACTGAAGCCAGGAAGATTATCAAATTAGACATTAAAGTAGCAGAGCAGCGAGCAATAAAAGATCTTGAGAAAAAACGTAACAGTTTACGAAGAGAGTTATTTGATAAGCAGGATGAAATTGACAACGAAAAAGATAAATTACTAGACACCGTCCAATCTAGGCTAGAGTCAGAATCGTCCATCGAACCGCTTTTTGTATTAGAATGGAAGTTGATATAGGAGTAATATGGTTAAAAAGCAAAAACTAGAATTAACTTGGGTTGGAAAAGGTGAAGAACCAGTTCTTGAACCACGAATTTTAATAGAAGACCCCACCAAGAGTTATGGCGATCCAACAAGTCAAAATATGCTGATTCACGGAGATAATTTGCTTGCGCTTAAAGCATTAGAGCAAGAATATAGTGGTAAGATAAAATGTATATATATTGATCCACCATACAACATAAACGCTGCCGGCATCTATGACGACACAATGGAGCATTCTCTTTGGCTTAGTCTAATGAGCATACGCTTGGCATCATTATATAGACTATTAAGTGAAGACGGAGCGATATTTATTCAGATTGATGATGAAATGTTCGCATATCTTCAGCTTTTGATGGATGAGATATTCGGCAAGCAAAATAGGCTGAATACTATAGCCTTAAAAATGAGCGAAGCGTCCGGTGTAAAGATGGCTCATGTAGATAAACGACTACCCAAACTTAAAGAATATATAGTTTCTTACAAAAAATCTCCAGAATTTAGAATTAAGGAAATTCCATTATCTAAAATAAACAAATGGAATGAAGAGTATAAAGTTTATTTAAAAGATTTTGACCATAAGACAAGAAAACAACTTGAAGAGATTACTAATAAAAGCGCCTGCAGCCTCGAAGACGTTAAGATTGTAAACAAATTGCTCTCTAGCGTAAAGATGATTCCCCTTACGAAAGTTTTAAGTGAGTTGTCTTTGCGGGGCGAAGAAATAGAAAATTGGAAATTTGAAAATTCCTGGCGAATTGTCCAAGCGGTGGGCTCATCTAGCGTAAAAAAGTATGCGCTAGCTCAATCTTACTCACTAACAAATCAGATAGCAGCTCTCTTGTCACCTAAAGGCAAGCTGTATCTTTATGACGTTAATTTCAACAAAGAATCAAAAAGTCCAAGAATTCAAATAATCTTTGCCGACGAGAATGTCAAAAGGAATGCAGGTGATTTTTGGGACGACATCAAAACAACCGGCGGCGTTGGTGCAGAGGGTGGTAACCTATTTCCTAATGGCAAAAAGCCAGAAAGATTAATTGAAAGGATATTGTCAATTGCATCCTCAGAAGGAGACCTAGTGCTTGACTCCTTCTTAGGTTCTGGCACGACGGCCGCAGTGGCACATAAATTGAAAAGGAAGTGGATAGGTATCGAACTTGAAGAACATGCATACACACACTGTATGCCGAGAATCCAAGCCGTGATAGATGCAAATGATAACTCAGGTATAAGCAAGGCCGTTGAGTGGCAAGGTGGCGGTGGTTTTAAATTTTATGAGCTTGCGCCAAGTCTTCTTGAGCAAGATAAGTTCGGTAATTGGATTATTAGTAACAAATTCGATGCAAATATGCTTGCTCACGCAATGGCAAAGCAAGAAGGGTTTATCTATAACCCAAGTCAAATAACCTACTGGAAACAAGGTTATTCAACTGAAAATGACCACATTTACACTACTACGCAATATATGAGCGTAGAGCTATTTGATGCAATTCATAACGAAATGCGAGATGATGAAAGCTTAGTTATCGCATGCAAGGCGTTTGATATTGCCTGCAAAGATCGTTATGATAATATGACTATCAAAAAAATACCACAAATCCTTCTTGGTCGTTGTGAATTCGGAAAAGATGATTATAGTCTTAATATAACTGAGCCGGATAAAACCGAAAAATCAGATGAGGAGATGGAAGAATGAGCGACAGAATTGCAAATCAAATACGTCAGAGGCTTAGTCTTCGATCTCCACAAGAAGATGCGTTGAATATACTCGTAGATCTATCGAAGAAATTGGAATTGAAAAACAACGTAAATATACAAACCGAGCTAAAGAAGGTTGTTGAACTTTATCCAATCTGCACGGATTTTGAGCGAGATTTCGTAAGTATTTGCTTCGCATTAGCGACTGGCGTCGGTAAAACGCGCTTAATGGGCGCATTCATTAGCTACCTCTATTTATCTAAAGGTGTTCGCAATTTTTTTGTGCTTGCCCCAAATATGACGATTTACAAGAAGTTAATCGAAGATCTTGGCAATCCTGCTTATCCCAAATACGTCTTTAAGGGTATTGCCGAGTTCGCTATCAATACCCCTAGGATTATTACGGGTGAAAATTATAACCAAACAGTTCTTAAAAAAACAAAATTTAATGCCGGCGTTGGTCGTATCCAAAATACTGCCAGCTTTTTTGAAGAACCAATAAATATACATATTTTCAACATTCAAAAGATTAGTGCTGAAGTAAAAGGCGGTAAAGACCCTAAGGTAAAACGGCTTAGTGAATATCTCGGTGAGTCATATTTTGAATACTTATCAGGATTGACTGATTTAGTAGTGCTAATGGATGAATCGCACCACTATCGCGCTGACCGCGGCATGACGGTTATAAACGAATTAAAGCCTATTTTTGGGCTTGAACTGACTGCAACTCCGCAAGTTGAGTCTGCCGGTAAAAGCATTAAATTCAAAAATGTCGTTTATGAATACTCACTTCGTAATGCTATGGACGATGGTTACGTTAAGGAGCCTTTTGTTGCCACTAGAAGTAATTTCGACCCAAAACAATACACCGCCGAAGAAATCGACACGATAAAGCTTGAAGACGGTCTAAGGATCCACGAACAGACGAAAAGTGCACTTGAAGTATTCGCCCGTAATAATGGACGCGAGATTATCAAACCGTTCGTTTTAGTAGTAGCCAAAGATACTGTTCATGCAGCCCAAATAAGGTCAACTATTGAAAGTGGTAGTTTCTTTGATGGATATTATAGAAATAAAGTTATCGAAATCCACTCTAATCAACGGGGTGATGAAAAAGATGATAATATTGAAAAGTTATTAAGCCTTGAATCACCATCTAACACGATTGAAATTGTAGTACACGTCAACATGCTCAAAGAAGGTTGGGATGTTACAAACTTATACACTATCATTCCTCTCCGCGCATCGGCTAGTGCAACGCTTACAGAGCAGACAATAGGTCGTGGGCTTCGATTGCCATACGGTCAACGGGTGCATGATGCAGACGTAGATAGGTTAACGATCGTTTCCCATGATAAATACCAAGCAATTATCGAAGAGGCAAACAAGCCGGACTCGCTAGTACGTCGTGGTAATATTATTACAATTGATGATATACCTGAAATGGATCAGCCAAAAATTGTAGTTAGCTCTACATCTTCGGCATTTGAAGACTTCACGGGTGTACGCAAACAAATAGAAGGTATTGTCGACCCCAAAGAGCGTGCAGAACAAAGCGACCATATTTTGGTAAATGAAGCTGTACAGGACGCTATTATATCTATGGCGAGTGAACATATTCATGCTGGTAATCTGAATAACCCAGAAGTCCGTCAGAAAATTGTTGAACAAGTTAGGTCTCGAGTTGACAATGGCAAGCAGAGCGAATTATTTGCAAACGAAAATATGACGTTGATAATTGAAAATGCAATCAGCGATAAAATAGATAAAATTCAAAAGAATATAATTGAAATACCAAGGCTAACAGTTGTACCTTCCGATGAATCTATTGTGTCTATTGGTGATTTTAACCTAGACACGACTAACCTTAACTTTAGGCCTCAATCAAACGATATATATCTTCAGTCACTTGAGCATACAAATGCCGAACGACAAATTGTCAGTAACTCAGTCATTAATAATAAAGAAGAAGTGATTGAAAACGCTATTATATCTCAACTTCTAAATGTTGAATTTATTGATTACGATGCCAATGCAAAACTACTATATAAGTTGTGCGGACAGGCAACGGATAATTTTAGAAGCTACCTTCAAAACGAGGAAGATGTAATTAATGTTGTTTACACACAAAAAGGCAGAATTGCAGATGTAATCTCCGCACAAATTGGAGACCACTTAATAAAATTACCTGTCAGATACGACCTCACTCAAACCCTACCATTTACTGAAATTTACTCTCACGCTTATGAACAGATCAAGGGCGATCAAACTTATCATTACATGGAGACTATTACTCCAACAAATTCTATACCGCAAAAAATATTCGTTGGATTTAAAAAGGCCTGTCATGACAAATACAAGTTTGATTCAAAATCCGAGAAGGATTTTGCAACATTGTTAGAAAAAGACTCTTCGGGATTTGTTATTAAATGGCTACGCCCATCAGCAAGACAATTCAATATTACTTGGGGTAAATTTGGTCAGAAATACGAGCCAGACTTTATAGTAGAGACGCCAGATTCAATCATTATGGTTGAAGTTAAAAAAAGTATAGACGTGAATTCCGTTGAAGTACAAGAAAAGGCTAAAGCTGCAAAATTATACTGTAATCAAGTAAGTAGATATACTTCTAAAGCTGGTGGTAAGAAATGGGAATATGTAATCCTTCCGCACGATCAAATCTCATTGTCTTCAAACATCCAAGATTTAATCCTAAGAAACTTTGAAAGTGAAAATAATGTCTAGTAATTTTAATAGAGGGTCGGAATGGCGCAAATGGGATTTGCAAGTCCAGACTATATTGGATGACGGTTATGTGTCTATTTCAATATATGCTAATGACTTAAAGGCTGCGGAGCCTGAAAAATGGGAAGAACTTTGCCAGCTCGTTGGTAGCGAAGATCAAGTTTTAAAGTATGATTCACGAAACTATTACTATTCAGATAAAACGGATAATGCTAAGACTAAAGCTAATAACTATGCGAAAGTCTTTATAGGGTTTCTGGAAATATTCCATAATCACGAAGAAATGGTCGTATGTTTAACCGATCATAACTATTACGATGATAATCTAATCGACTCTTTGCTTAAGGCCTCGAAAAATAGCGTCATAACCATACTCCCGGGTGTTGAGGTTAACGTTGGGGGTGTCCATCAGCTAATTATCTTCAACGAAACTTGCTACGGAAAATCAAATTTCTCGGAAACTATTAAACACTTCCTCTCACGAATAGGGGTGGATAATGCAAAAACCGAAGGCGTCTTAACGGTCTCTAGTGTAAGCTATGAAGATGTCGTAAAAGAAGTGAATAGATGTAGTGCATTTTTGATGTACGCGCATTGTAATAGTACGAAAGGACTTTTTCAGGAGCGAGGAAAGACCGATCGGACCCATCTAGCTAATCAGTTCAATTTCCAAACAATCAATGTGCTGCAGGCGCAAGCAAAATCATCGGCTGATACTACGAACGCTTATATTAGAACCTTGCCATCTCTAAAGTCTAGGCATGTATTTACTCTAGGCAGCGATGCTCGTAGTTTAAAAGATACGCTGCAGCACGACTCGGATGGGAACTATTGTTGGGTCAAGGCCGACCCCACATTTTATGGTCTTCAGCAAATCACCTATGAACCCGATGCGCGTGTGTTTTTAGGAACAACACCTCCTATAGACGAGATAGTAGAATTAGAGCCTACGAGATTTATTGAGAAACTGAAGATTAATCAGGTCGCAGGTTACGATGAGTCGCGTGGAGTATGGTTTAAGGAGATTGAAATACCACTCAACCCAGAAATGGTGGCTATTATTGGCAATAAGGGAAGTGGTAAAAGCGCAATTGCCGACATTTTAGGACTTGTCGGGGAATCTAAAAGTATGGACGTTGCTTCTTTCTTAAATTCAAAGCGCTTTAGGAAAGCTGGACTAGCCCGTAACTTTAATGCTGAAATAACTTGGGCCAGTGGCGATACCGATTCAAAGAATTTATCCGATGATGTAGACCCTACTAGCAAAGAAAAAGTTAAATACTTGCCTCAAAGTTGGTTTGAAGAGCTTACAAATGATCTTGATGGTCGTGAGTTTAGCAAAGAACTTGAGAAGGTTGTTTATACGCATCTCGATGAGACAGAAAAACTTGATTACGACTCATTCGCCGACCTATTGCAGTATAAGTCGTCTAGTGTTGATGATGATATCTCAGAACTTCAAGCTCAGCTTCACGGCGTAAACGTCAATGTCGCAAGTTATCTTAAGAAATTGCATCCAAACTACTCAAAGGAATTACAATCAGAACTTGCCCAAAAGAGGCGGGAACTGGATGCCCACTTAAAGCTAGAACCGACAAAAGTTGAAAATCCCGATAAGAACAAAGGTGACGCAGATACTACGAATAGTGTCATGCAGCAAATACAGAGACTTGATGCATCTATCGCCACTCTGAACGCTGCGCTGCGTACAAGCGTAGATAATCATGTTGTAATTGGTAGAAAACTTCACAACTTATCTTCATTTAAGGAAGATATATCTCGTATTCAGCGAAACGTATCAGAGATTTTGAGCGATGCGAAGGTTGTTGAAATATTTGGCGATCAAGCAGATGACGCAGTTAAGATTACACTGAATGATCAGCTTGTAAGACAAACGCAAGCATCCCTGAATCAAGAGCTGAAAGTGGAAAAAGAGAAAATTCTTACCGAGGCTGAAATAAAGGAGCTCGGCTTACCTGTGCAAGAGGAAGAGGTATTGCTCAAGTCTAGCCCACAAGTTCAACTTGATATAGCAACCAACACACGGAACGATTTAAAGGCAACTCTCGAAAAGCCTCAAGAGCTATATCAAAAATATCTCGAAGATCACAAACTATGGGTTGGCCGTAAGCTTGCAATCGAAGGTGTCACTAATGAATTAGGCAAGGACACAATTAATTACTACTTGGCCGAGCTTAAGAATGTTGAAGAGTCATACCCCAAGAAGCTCCAGGAGCAGAAAGATCTCCAGAAAAAGATCAGCCTTCAAATATATGACAAGAAAAACGAAGTTGTAAAAATCTATGAATCGGTTAAATCAAAGGTTGATACTGTAATTGCCGCCAACCAGCCAAGCGTAGAAGATTACTCCATCAATATTGAAGCCGGGGTTACTATATCACCTGAATTTAGGAATGAAATTTTGGACGGTATAAATCTAAGAGCTCGGGGCAGTTATATGGGTAAGGAAGCGGGATATGCGCTATTAGGTAGGATTCTTGATGACAAAGATCCTAATATCCCAGAAGACTTAATTGCCATTCAAGACGCTGTAAATGAAAACCTAGACGAAGACCTAAGGACTGAAATAAAAGACGAAGAGCGTCAGCGCTACGTAGGCGATCAAGTTAATGATATAGTCGGCTTTTATGACTACCTCTACGGACTAGATTATTTGGCTGAAAATTATCAGCTAAGGCTTGATAATAAAAACATTGAAAGTTTATCTCCAGGTGAAAAAGGAGCTTTGCTACTAGTCTTCTATCTTATGCTCGATCAAGATAATATTCCGCTCATAATCGATCAGCCCGAAGATAATCTTGATAATCAGAGTGTTGCGAAAATATTGGTCGAATTTATTAAGGGTGCAAAGTCGCACCGCCAGATCATTCTCGTAACCCATAATCCGAACCTTGCGATTGTCGCCGATGCCGAACAGGTGGTGTACACACATTTTGATAAAAATGAGAATAATACGTTTACGGCCGTGTCAGGTTCAATTGAAGATGCTGAAATGAATAAGCATATCGTCGACGTTCTTGAGGGTACGATGCCGGCTTTTGATAAGCGTCGGCTGCGATATAATGGTAGCTATAAACATTAGGACAGCGCCGTACAGGGTTTAAGATTTCCCGAAGAAAAATTGAATATTATTAATATACTCGAAAATAAAGATATGAACAATCATGACTAAAAATAAAATCCCAAATGACATTAGAAAATTATGCTACGAACGCGACAATGAAACGTGTCAATTTCCAGGCTGCACTCTATCAAGAAAAAATGGTGATAACATAAATCTCCACCATATAAAACAAGAACAATCTGGCGGTAAAGAAACCCCAGACAACCTCATTACTCTTTGTAATATTCATCACAAAGGAATGCATATGGAATTTAGCGCCTTTTACCCAGACAGCCAAGGTATACTCTACAAAATGAACAGAGTGACGAAAAATACACTTTCCAAAATTAGGAAAACACTCGGGGTTGATGACGGTAACGATCTAATTCCTTATTTAATCTACTTGACCGGTAATAAAAAATTTAGACCTGGACAATTAAAAACCATACGGACGGCAATTTCTGGTAAAAACGTATTATTCGTGTCTCCAACCGGATCAGGAAAATCTGTTTGTTATCAATTACCTGGATTGTTGGCCGATAATCCAACATTGGTCATTTCGCCACTAAAGACTTTAATGAAGGACCAAGTCCAGAGTATATGGTCAAAGAAGATACCAACTACATATATAAATAGCGATTTAACATCTAGCGAAAAGAAGAAGCGCTATGATTTCATCCATAAAAAATTATATAAATTTATTTTCGTAGCCCCTGAAAGATTCGATTCAAAGGACCCGCAAACTAATTATTTATATAACCAATACTCGCACCTTGTGATAGATGAGGCGCACGAAATTGAAATGTGGGGTATGGCATTTAGACCTTCATATCGCAGATTGGGCGCATTGCACGGTCAACTTGGCGAGCCTCCGATAATCGCACTAACAGCAACCGCATCCAAACACACCCAAGAACTTATACTTGAATCATTAAACGTCAAAGATGCGGAAATTATCGTAACTGGATTTTTCAGAGATAATATCAAAATAAAAATACATAAAGTTGGCGAGTTAAATTCAGATGGTTATAGACTTATTGGAAAATATAAATATATTAAAGATGTAATTATCAATAATCCATCACAAAAGATATTGATATTCGCGCTGACCGTAAAAGAAGGCGAGGCGCTATTACAATTCCTTCGCGACAACAACATCGATTCAGAATTCTACCACAGTAAGCTTGAGGCTAAAGAGAAAATGAATATCCAAAATCGCTTTAGTGATATAGAAGACCCAAAGCTTGAAGTCCTTATCAGCACCTCGGCATTTGGAATGGGGATCGACATTTCTGATATACGTCACGTTATTCATTTATCACCAGCACTAAGCTTAACTGACTACACTCAACAGATAGGTCGAGCAGGCAGGGATGGATACCAATCATATGCGCATCTTTTGTATCACGAAAACGACAAAAGCTTATTGAAATTTATGTCATCACTACCTTTAAGCACGACTGGATTTAAAGAAAAACATAAATATAACGACGAAGATATTAGAATCGTTAAGGGAAAATTAAATCAACAGGTTGTCAGGCTCCCCTTATACTAGACACACTGTCTATTCCAAAAAAGGCAGTATAATAAATCTAAATAAGGAGAATTAACCATGCCCCGAGGCATACCAG
>PGXZ01000002.1:0-775 GCA_002839415.1 Candidatus Saccharibacteria bacterium HGW-Saccharibacteria-1
ATGTCACAACGTCGCTAGCGATAGTAATGTGTCCAGTAGCGTTGAGGCTATCTATTCACATCCTATCGCCGCACCGACAGCCCCAACGGTTGCCGCTAACACGGTTGGATCAAGTACGACGTATTCTTGGCCGGCTGCAACTTGCTCTGCTGGGACGACGGCCAGGTACCGGTATCAGTACACTGTAAATAATGGTTATGATTCAGGTTTGATAGCTAGTTCATCTAATTCAGTTAATTTCACAACTTCTAATGAAGGATATACTTTTACGGTTGCGGCTCAGGCACAATGTTATACGGTTGCAGTCTCAAGTAACTGGAGTGGAGTAGGGTCTGCGAGTTATATGCGTCCAATGACAGCACCGGTTGCACCAAGTATTGCCATTACATATAGTAGTCCAAACGTAGTTGCGACTATCACGCCAACAACGTGCGCACCGGGCACGACTGCTCAGTATGCGATTCGCAGTCGAACTAATGATGGTACCTGGGGCTTATATAGCGCTTGGTCGACAAGCTTGACCGCGTCACAAGTCGCTAGTCAGGGTGTTAAGTATGGATATCAGTCGCAAGCGCGTTGCTATACGGCCGTTAATGTAAGTAATGCTTCAACTGGCATTGAAGGGATTTATAGTCATCCAATTACAATGCCAACGGTGCCATCTGTATCTGCTAACACGGTTGGATCAAGTACGACTTGGTCGTGGAGCGCGCCAACCTGTACGGCAGGATCTGCCAATTATCAGTATTTGTACACTAACAATAGCGGTTATAGC
>PGXZ01000002.1:807-29077 GCA_002839415.1 Candidatus Saccharibacteria bacterium HGW-Saccharibacteria-1
CCTTGAAAATACTTCAGTAACTATCACTGCAACACCAAATACTGGATACTCATTCAGCAGCTGGTCGGGAACTGGCTGTAGCGGCACAGCCAGTCATAGCGTTACTTTGACATCTAATATGAGTTGTACGGCTAATTTCACGATTAACTACTATACAGTGAGCGTTGCTTCTGGCGGCGGCGGAACAGTTAGCGGAGGTGGATCAATTGCTTATGGTTCGTCGGTGAATGTCACAGCAACACCTAACACCGGCTACTCGTTCAGTAGTTGGTCTGGTACTGGGTGTAGTGGTACTGCAAGCCATAACTTTACCGTAACCACGGCTACGACATGTACGGCTAATTTCACAATTAACTCGTATACGCTAACTTTGTACAATGGCACAGGCGGAACGGTTAGCGGTGGGGGGACATATACCTATGGCTCGTCACGAACAATTACCGCAACCGCAAATTCAGGCTACTCTTTTAGCAGCTGGTCAGGTAGTACTGGTTGTAGCGGTACTGCAAGTCACACTATTGTTGTAGATGCAAATAAATCATGTACGGCGAACTTCACAGCAAATATAACCTATTATACTTTAACACTAACTCCCGGTACTGGTGGTTCGGTATCAGGCGGCGGTTCATTTGCCTCTGGCTCATCACGAACGATTACCGCAACCGCAAACTCGGGTTATTCGTTTAGCAGCTGGTCAGGTAGTACTGGTTGTAGCGGTATTGCAAGTCACGCTATTGTTGTAGATGCAAATAAATCATGTACAGCGAACTTCACAGCAAATGTTACTTACTATAGTATTTCTGTTAGCTCAAGTCCTACTGCTGGCGGAACCGTTTCAGTTACGGGTACTACTTCTTCTATTCCAGCTGGTTCAACGCGAACTATAAATGCTGTCGCTAATTCGGGTTACACTTTCAGTAGCTGGACAGGGGCTAGCTGTAGTGGTACCGCGAGCCATTCCGTAACGGTGAATAATAATATGACCTGTACTGCGAATTTCACGGTGACCCCCGTCAGTCCAGTGGTTACTGCTGTTGCTAAAAGTTGTACCTCGACTTGCTATTTCTATGTAGACACATATACTGTTACTGCCACAACAAATTTAAGCGCAACTAGCGTAACCTTCACTCCTACGTCGGGTAGTGCGGTCACAGACTCGTCCGCTAACACTACGACTGCAACAAATAAAACTTGGAGTGCTACTTTTACTCCAACTGTAGCTACGACAATATCTATTGCTGCTAAGGCGGGAACGTCGACGATGACGACGAGTGTAGCGGTTGGCAAGCCCGGACAGTGGTGGCGACCAAATACAGTCATAGCTGGCCAAGTAGTCACCACTTCAAACTCACCGGTTATTACCGCTGGAAGGGCAACCCTAGCTGGTAAAAGCTATACTGCTAGTAGGTCTGTGAATGGATCAAATGTTACCATGAGCGTTAATCCAAGTGTGTCATCAGTTGGGCGATATACCGAGGTTTGGTATGTCACGCGCAATGGAGTTGAGACAGCATTGAGCGGCTTTACTTTTACGATTTATATAATCGACATACCTTGGTAGTAGGAATATTATGATTTATATTAAAAATAATTCTTTAGGAGTGTGAAATGTCTAGGAATAAAAAAATATTATTTGTCATTGTTTCGATAGTTGCAGTTGTGATGATTTCTATAGGGTTTGCAATTGCTGTATGTACAATTCTCAATAATAATATTGAGACATCTCAACCAAAGGCTTTGATATGCCCATCGGGATTTGTTGCGGTGCCTGGCAATAGGGACTATAAAACAAATGATTTTTGTGTAATGAAATATGAGGCCAAAGATTTGAATGGTGTTGCAAATAGTAATGCAAAATCAGATCCTTGGGTGGGGGTGTCTCAGGTTGTTGCAGCGGATCTTGCAAAGAATTCTTGTAAAGGTTGTCATCTAATAACTGAGAATGAGTGGCTTACGATAGCTCAAAACGTTATTTCAGTTTCAGATAACTGGAGTGGTGGCGAGACGGGGAAGGGGTTTGTTTATAGTGGACATAATGATAATAGTCCAGCTATAGCCCTGGCTGTATATAACAATGATGGATATAATGGAACGGAAAATTCAAAAGATAGCTCACAAAAACGAACGCTTAAGCTAACTAACGGCGAAATTATATGGGATATGTCTGGTAATGTTGCAGAGTGGACTGACGGTCAAACTACCGGAGGTCAACCCGGCACCGGTAGCGAAACGGCTTATTCGTGGAAGGAATGGAATTTAATAGATTTTAGTGGTTATTTACCAGTTAGCCCATTCCCGAGTTTTAATAATAATATAGCTGGTGGTTGGGATGCAAAACAAGGAATTGGCCAGGTATACAGCAATGCCAATGAAGCTATGTTAAAGGGTTTTATTAGGGGCGGATCATATCAACAAGGTTCTAGTGCTGGTATTTTTTCGCTTAATATGGGCAATGTGCCAACGGACTCAAGTCCTTTTGTTGGATTTAGGGTTGCTCGATAATAAAGATAAATTACATGAATTTGGAATGACTGTTTAATTACTGAAGCCCACTTTACTATTATTATTCTGGTGTCTGCCATAAACTAAAGATAGTTGATCTCACTTTATAATTTAATCAAGGGGAAATATGAGTCTAGATGTTAATATGCATGATGCGCAAATGTCAATACTAAGAGAGTTGCTGTTTCATCCAAGTGTTGGTTTTGCTAAATTACAGAAAAGTACAGGATTGAGCAGTGATCATTTCAACTTTCATTTGCAAAAACTAATTGAATTAAACTTAGTTCAAAAAATATCCCGCGGGTCTTATGCTCTCTCTATAAAAGGTAAGGAATACGCAAATAAACTAGACACAGACAGTCATACGGTTGAACGTCAGCCTAAAACATCCGTTATTCTGGTGATAGAGAAGAAAATTGACGGTATTAAGCATTATGTATTTCAGGAACGATTAAAACAACCATATTTTGGTTTCCTGGGGTTGGTCAGTGGAAAGGTTCGTTGGGGTGAGACTATAGTTGAAACGGCTAGACGTGAGTTAATGGAAGAAACTGGATTGACTGCAGATTGTAGAATAGCTGGCGTTTATCACGAAATTGCTTATCAGTATGACACAGATGATCAATTAGAGGATAAGATATTCTTTATTGTTCACTGCGTTGGCTTGAAGGGTAAGATGATTACCGAATTTGAGGGTGGGCGCAATAGTTGGATGAGATTGGATGATGTTATGTCTAAATCGAAAGTATTCAAAAATCTTGATCGCAAGATTGGGCTTGTATATTCGGATGACTCATTCATAGAGACTACGGTCGAATACGCAAAAGATTCTTTTTAATCTAGTAATAATATATAAAAAACGACCAATCTCGCAGATGTGGTCGTTTTTTTATGTATAAATTTGAATCTAATTTGGATTCAAACAGGTGCATATTTATAATATACCATCAGCAGAATAAGTGCAACAGTAGTAATATAATAAAATGTGCTTATGTACATATTGACAAAAAGCATAAGCTGTGGTAATATAAGAAGCATACACATACCATGTGTGAGTTAAAAGGGGTGATATTCTCGTTGAAAGTGATGTGGATATCTCCATAATTTAGAGGAGAAACGAAATCATGGCAGGAACAAAAGCTGGTGGCCAAAAAGCGGCTGCAAAAAATTTAGCAAAAGATCCAATGTTCTACGCAAGAATTGGTAGTATTGGTGGTAAAAAGGGGACAACTGGTGGTTTTGCTGCCAACCCTGAATTAGCCCGACGAGCGGGTGCTATTGGTGGACGAATTAGCCGCCGTAAAAAAGTCATCGTAACTGAAGGTTAGATAATTTAACTCACCTTTGTAATTAAAAAACGCACAGATTATTGTGCGTTTTTTATATTTTGGCGTTTAAGTCGACAATCTTTGGCTTGGTTGACTTTCCATCGGTGGCTACAGACGGGGCATTCATAAATATTTAGTTTTATTTGAAGCCCTGTGGCCTTGCACGCTGGACACTTGCTGCGCTCGTGCATCCAATCCCTGTAAGTATCCAGATTTGCCTGTATGTCGTCCGCATTGACCGTTATATCAAGCGAGTTAGCTAATTCGATCGTGCGTCCCCAAGTTTCTTGCTCAAGTTTGAGCAGTCCTATGTCACTACTGTATTGTTTATGGCCTAGTATGGCATGAGAAATTTCGTGAAGCAGCAATATCAAAACGTTACTATCCTTTGGATTATAACAAATTGTATTGTCAGATGGCTGCCACGAAAAAATATCAGTCTCTTTAAACGAAAATTGAGAATATTTATCTATTATTTCGGATATTTTCGAGGTTGTCGATGGCATAGTAGTAGCATCCGTAAATAACAGCAAGTTCTGGGTATTTTGCCTGGACAAATAATGGGCATTTAATGTGTTCAGGTAGTTTTTCTTTCAAAATAGCCTGAAGTTGTTCGCCGTAGTTTTCAAAATAAGTGCCAATGCTGCCACCAATAATCACGATATTCGGTTGTAATATTGGAACTACCGCCAAGAATCCGCGGCTGATTCGGTCGGCTACTTGATCCCAAATTTGTTTGCTTTTGATGTCCCTAGCGTATTGACCATAGGTTTTATAGATTGCTTGTCCAGAGGCAAAGCTTTCCCATTCACGTACAACACCATCAAATTCGACAAGTGCGTGCCCAGCTTCACTATTGCTGAGAGCTAAATTGATGTGGCCGTCAGTTATAATGCCCGAGCCAATGCCAGTACTAACGGTTACATATAATGATTGAGCTGGGATGGTTTCTAAAAATCTAGTTTCAGATAATCCCGCAAGGTTTGCGTCATTTTCAATTAGTATTGGCGTGGTTCCTAAAACGCCTGAGAGGGCTGAGCGAACGTCAAAGTTCTTCCAACCTAGATTATTACACCATATCGCGACACCGTCCTTGGTGGTGCCTGGAACGGCTAATACGATAACTTCGACGGGTTTATCGCTGTAATTGTCTGTTAATATTTTACGTAATGTTTGTGTGTATTCGGCTGGATCTTTAGGTGTTGGAAACTTGATCTGTTCACCCAAGACTCCCTTCTCGTCAAAACTTGCTACGAGTGTTTTTGTTCCGCCTGTGTCGACTGTTATTATCATGAAAATAGTTTAGCATATTTTGCTATTGGTTGCTTTTTATTGCGTTTGAACTCATAATTAAAAGTAGTTAATTGTTAGAGGTGAATATAATATGAAATTGATACAACGGACAAATCAAGCAGGATATTCGGCTATGTTCATTATTGTTGGCGTGGTTTTGTTTTTGGGTCTAATTTCTTCGGTTTATTTTGTAAAAATTCACGGAGATCAGGTACGTAAAGATCAAGCAATTGCAGCTTATGAAAAACAAAAAACCGATCAAGCTAAATCCGAAGTTGATAAAAAGGCCAAAGAATCAAAAGCTGCGGAGCCAGACGCTAGTAAGGCAAGCGAAGTTGCATCGACTGAGATTTCAACTGGCGGTGTGCCCGCTTCGACCAGCTTACCGGCCACTGGTCCAGAAATGATAGTAGCTCAGTTGATTGGCGTCGGTCTAATTACCATGGCTATTTCGGCTTATTTTTCGTCGCGTCGTAATTTAGTTCGCTATCTTTGACTTGTCTTTCTATCTGAGGTACAATAGTAGGTAACCTAAAGACCTCTCGTTAAGTATGTCTTAGTAAAATATTAATTTTTAAGTAAGGAGTCTAATAAGACTTATGGCAAAAGCCACAACTATGGACGAATTGCTCGCTGCCGAAGGCGACAGTGTCAAGCAATTAGCTACTGGTGAAGCAATCACCGGAACAGTATTATCAATTCGTAAACACGAGGTTTTAATTGATCTTGGCGCACATGGCATTGGCCTTGTTCCGCGACGTGAAGTTGGATTTTATCGAACCCTAAATATCGGCGATGAAGTTGCCGCAAGTATCGTTGATACCGATCTTGACAATGGTTATTCGTTGTTATCACTTCGCAAAGCCGCAAAAGACCGCGGTTGGGATGAAGTTATCGCTAAGATGGAATCGGGTGAAATTATTGAAGTTTCTCCATATGATGCAAACCGTGGTGGTTTATTGGTTGAATACGATGGTGTGCGTGGCTTCTTGCCGGTTTCACAACTTTCAGCTGAACACTACCCGCGCGTAGGTGGCAGCGACAAAGATGAAATCTTGCAAAGATTAAACAATCTTATCGGTAAAAAATTAACTGTACGCATCCTTGACTGTGATCGTCGAGCTAATAAACTTATCTTTAGCGAAAAAGAAGCCATCAAAGATGGTTTGGCTGCACGATTCGAGAAACTAACACTTGGCGATAGCGTTAACGGCGTTGTTACTGGTGTAGTTGATTTCGGTGTGTTTGTGAATGTTGACGGTATCGAAGGTCTAGTCCATATCAGCGAAATTAGCTGGGAGCGCGTCAACAATCCTGGTGATTACGTAAAGGTTGGTGATACTATTAGCGCCAAGATTATCGCAATCGATAAAGATCGCCTAAGCTTGAGCATTAAACAGCTTAGCGAAGACCCATGGATGACTGAAGTTGATCAATTCAAATCAGGCGATAAGGTTGAGGGAACTGTTACACGAATTACACCATTTGGTGCATTTGTACAGATTAGTCCAGCCGTTGAAGCTTTGGTTCACGTTAGTGAACTAGGTGGTGGCGACGAAGTCGACCCAGAAAAATTATTTACACTTAATGAGCGTAAAGAATTTATCGTGCTTGATGTTGAAAAAGAAAATCGCAAGATTTCACTAAGTTTAACAGATAAAACTAAGAAAAAAACGACTAAATAAACCCTATTAAGGGTAGAGAAAGGAGCTTCCTAAAATGGCAGAAAAAGTCATCGTTATTGCAGACTCTATTACTGTAGGTGAACTTGCTGAAAAGCTTAATCTACCCGTAACTGATTTGATTGGTGAGCTATTCAAGAATGGAATAGTCTCAACAATCAATCAGAGAATTGATTTTGAAACAGCTTCGATTATTATTGAAGAATTAGGGTTGAAAGATGTTGAGCTTGAGCGAAAAAGCACTACTTCGCTAGCTACTCGTAAGGTTCATGAATTATCTGACCTAGCTGTTACTCGGCCGCCAATTGTCGCCGTGATGGGACACGTCGATCATGGAAAGACGACGTTACTTGATGCAATTTTGGAAACTAAGGTAGCAGAGGGTGAGGCTGGCGGAATTACTCAATACATTAGCGCTTATCAGACGGTCCGTAATGGTCGTTCGATTACATTATTAGATACGCCTGGACACGAAGCCTTTGCGGCTTTGCGCCAACACGGTGCGGCTCTAACCGACGTAGTTATTATTGTGGTTGCGGCTGATGATGGTGTCATGCCGCAGACAGTCGAAGCTATTCGATTTGCCCAAATGGCAAACGCCAAGATTGTTGTGGCTATTAACAAAATGGATAAAGAAGGCGCTAACCCAGGACTAGTTAAAGGTCAACTTGCCGAGCACGGTGTAATACCAGACGACAAAGTTTGGGGCGGTGATGTACCGATGGTAGAAATCAGCGCTAAGGCTCGCCAGGGTATTGATACGCTACTCGATACAGTACTCTTAGTTGCTGATATCGAAGAATTGCGCGCTGACATTGATACACCAGCTGAAGGTTTAGTAATTGAATCACATATGGAAGTCGGACGAGGCTCGGTTGTTGGGCTACTAGTCGAACAGGGTATGTTAAAGCCTGGCCATTTCTTGGTTGCGGGCACGGCGTTTGGAAAAGTGCGAACAATGCTTGATTTTGCAGGCCGAACGTTAAAAGAAGCCGGCCCAGCTACTCCGGTAACTGTAACTGGATTCAAAGAACTACCACAATTTGGTGATGCTTTTGTTATTGTTAAAAGTGAAAAAGAAGCTCGCAGCCTTGCGTCGATTGCTCGAATTGAAAACGAGAAAAACGCTGCTAGTACCAATATTACTGGTGCGGACTTACTAAAGATGATGAATCAACAACACGAATCGCAGAATTTGAATGTTATCGTAAAAGCTGATGTTCAGGGTTCTTTGACCTCGGTTGTAAATAGTCTAAAGATAATCGACACCCAGGGCGAAATTAAACTAAATATTATTGGTAGTGGTGTAGGTAATATCTCTGAAAATGATATTAGACTTGCAACTGGTCAAGATACGATAGTCTATGGTTTTAATGTTGGCATGTCGACTGCGGTCAAGCAACTTGCAAACCGGGACAAGGTTCAGGTTAGAACTTTTAATGTTATTTATAAATTACTTGATGATGCCCGTGAATCTATGGAAGCAATTCTTGCGCCAGAAATTGTCGAAACTGAAATTGGTAAATTAACTGTTAAGGGAATATTTAGAACCCTAAAAGACGTGGTGATTGCCGGTGGTGAAGTGACTAGTGGTAAAATTACCGCTGGAGTTCTAGCCCGCGTCAAGCGTGGTAAAGAGCAAATTGCTGAAGTTGAAGTTATTAACGTTCAACGCCAACAACAAGAAGCCAAAGAAGTTTTCGAAGGTGAAATGTGTGGCCTTAGTCTCAAGACGAACAAGAAATTGCTAGTTGAAGAAGGCGATAAGCTCGAATTATTTACCAGAGAATTGGTTAAGCGTACTCTTAAATAAAATTCGGTCTAATCTAAAATTTAGCAACGTATGTTAGAATTGATAGAATAAGCAATTGATACGAAAGGGGTAATTTGATGTTTCAATTAAATGATGATTTTTTGAATAGTATTGGCCTAAATGACATGCCAGAGGACCAAAAAAAGCCTTTTTTACAACATATTTATAGTGAACTTGAGATGCGAGTTGGCACAAAGTTATCTGATGGTATGAGTGATGATCAACTGGAAGAATTTGGCAATATTATTGACCGAAACGATGCGGTTATTGTTGGCTGGTTGCAAAAATACGCTCCAGATTATTATAATGATGAGTCCTTTTCAAAAATACAGGAAGCAACTGGACTGGACGTAAATGATGCCGCTTTGCGGGCTGAATATGCCGCTACTAAGTGGTTGGAAGTAAATCGGCCAGATTATAAGGATGTTGTTGCCCAGGTTATGAACGAAATTAAAAATGAAGTAGCCTCGAATCGTGATGCTATTTTAGGTAATACAGCGGCTTAGTTTTTAGTTATTATAACCGTTCAAAAAATCGCTAACTGACATTTTGCGCCCACTGGGCGCAATTAATGTATCGATTGATAAAAAGTTTTTATCTTTGCAAATGATATCGGCCGGTGTTTTAATTGTGTCAACTATATGGGCTTTTGTAATGACAATATCCTTACCCAATAGATTGTATTTCGTCTTTGGAAAAGTTAGATGGGCTCTAATTTTGCATTCGGCCTGGAGTGCGGCAAGTTCGCCTGGCTTTAACCAAGCATCTTCTTTTTTTAGTAGTTCACAGTAGCTTGCCCGATTGTCGTCTTGAGGTGTGGGTATGATTGACTTGTCGATAATGCCGGGCAATGCTTTGATGAGCATGCCGGCGCCAATATTAGCTAATGTTTCGTATAGTTCGGGGCTGGTTTCGACACCTGAAAGTTTATGTGTAGTTTGGGCATAGATTGGGCCGGCGTCCATTTCGGGACTAAGCTGCATGATCGTTACGCCAGTAATAGCATTGTTGTTTATTATCGCTGATTCGATAGGCGTAGAGCCTCTGTAAACTGGTAATAGTGATGGGTGAACGTTAATGATGCCTGGGTCAAATAAATCGATAGTTGATTTAGGTACGATACGACCGTAGCTAACTAGTACGCCGGTTACTTTTCTGTTTAGGTTAATAATTTTTTGGTTGATATCCAAAACGTTGTCTGGCTGCCAGACTGCAATATTATTCTTTTCTGCCAACATCTTAACGCTCGGCGCCTTTAAAGATTGGCCACGACCGCTTTTACTGTCCGGTTTTGTAACGACCGCTGCGACATCGTAACCTGCTTTTATTAGGCTTTCTAGTGCGATCAAGCTGAAGTTGTCAGTCCCAAAGAATACTATTGTTTTTGACATATTTGTCATAATCAAGCGGCTGAAGTTCGCCGTCCTCGTCAAGTTTATAAAAGGCATCTTTGTCATCTTTGATGTGATCGATAAAAACGATACCGTTGATATGGTCAATTTCGTGTTGAATAACGCGACCCAAAAAACCGTCAACTTTAAAGCGTACTTCGTGACCATCAATGTCTAGTGCCTTAACTCGAATCTTGCTATATCGAGGCACTTTTCCGTAAACACCAGGGACGCTTAAACAACCTTCAAAATCTTTGGTTATTTCACCTTCGTATTTTATGATTTCAGGGTTTATTAGCGCCGTAAAATCACGCACACTTTTATCCTCAAGTTCGCTACGAACTATGATTATTCGTTGTAGGTGATTGATTTGAGGTGCAGCAATAGCTGCGCTGATTTCGTGCGGCCTAGAATCTTCCCACTCTAAAGCAACTTCGGTCATATTGTCGATAATTTGCTTGATTTCCGGTGTAATTTCGACGACCTTTGCTGATTTTTGGCGTAATCTTGGGTTAGGCAGGCTAATTATTTGCTCTTTTTTCATTAAATCTATTATACCAGGGGTATCTATAACAGGCTAGTCGGGTCGAGCTCGGATTGCCAATGTGTCTTAGGAATTAGCTTTATTGCATCAATTAGGTATTCGCGTTTTGGGCTTTTTAATATTAACTGCCACCTATATGTGTTGTTTTGTCTTTCGTAAAAGGCTGGTGTTGGTCCAAGAATTTTAACGTCGTTGTTTAGTGCTTTTTTGAGCTCATCGGCTACTTTTTTTGAGTTTTTAATTGTTGCCACTTCGGTTTTGTATATACAAGTTAGTTTAAGTAGGTGAGTAAAGGGTGGAAATAAACCATTTTGCCTTTCTATTAGCGCCTCCTTGTAAAAGGCTTCGTAATTTTGAGTCAGGCCGTTTACTACGCTTGGGTGAGTCGGTTGATAGGATTGAACTATAACTTGTGTGTTGTGGTGATTACGACCAACTCGTCCAACTGCTTGGGCTAATAACTGAAATGTTCGTTCGTTAGAATTAAAATCAGGTATAGACAAGCCTGTATCAGCCTGGATAATTCCAACTGTCCGCAAATGGGGCAAATCCAGGCCTTTGGCGACAATTTGGGTGCCAATAATTATATCTATATCCCCGGTGTATAAATTGTCATACTGTGTGTTGATTGCCTCATTTGTGCTATTGTCAGCATCAAACCTAGCGATATTGGCGCCGGTAAATAATTTACGTAGTTCGGATTCAATTAGCTTAGTGCCGATACCTTTGTGAATAATACCGACGTTTTTGCAAGTCGGGCAGGAGGTTGGAATGTTTGAACTAAATCCACATATGTGACAACGCAGATTATGCTGATCAGCGTGAAGCGAGAGTGGTAAGTGGCAATTTTTACAATTAGCAGTCCAGCCGCATTTGTCGCATAATGACGTGCTAGTGCTGCCGCGGCGATTGTGAAAAATTAGAACTTGTTTTTTTAATGAAAGCGTATTATTTATTTGTTCAATAAGCGAGTCTGACAAAAAGCGATGTTTTTTAAAATTATCACGTTTTGCCATATCGATAAGTTTAATGCTTGGCGGCAGGCTGTTTTCTCGCGCTACTTCGTCAAGCTTTAGTATTGGCTGACTTGACCTTTCGGCTAGATATCTGTCGACCAGGCTTGGTGTGGCACTTCCGAATATAACTTTAGCTTTGTGTAGTCTACCTAAGATAGTCGCCGCCCTGAGGGCTGAATATTTTGGTGATTGGTCCTGTTTGAGGCTTGGTTCGTGTGCTTCGTCGATAATTATCGCGCCAACGTCTTTTAATGGTGTAAATAAGGCCGATCTTGGTCCGATTACAATTCTTGGCATGTCGGAATTTAAAGCTTCAATCCAAACGACATGCCTGGCTGACTCGGTCATCTTTGAATGTGTTAATAGTAGCTTGTCAAAATGTTGAGAAAATTCGGAAATTAGTTGCGAAGTAAGTGCGATTTCTGGCACTATAACAATAACTGATTTACCGCTAGAAATTGTCTGTCTGGCGATTTCGATATAAACCTCAGTTTTACCAGAGCCTGTAATTCCCTGAAGTAGGAAAGTGCCGCTGGTAGCATGTTTAATGCTGTTAATAACCCCAAGTTGCTGTTTATTGAACACAATATTTGTTCGGTTTCTTTTGGTAATATTAGGTTGATTATTATTGGCTCGTCGCTTTTTATCTAGACCTCTTGGTAATATAGTTTGCAGCACCGTAGCTAGTGGTGCTATATAATATTTTGAAAGCCAAAGAGCTAAATCGACAAGTTGGCTTGGTAGGGGTTGTGATTCTATTGCAGAGACGATGTCTTTTGTGGGGTAGGTTGGTTTTTTTGTCTCTTTTAAAATAACGCCAGTTAAAACCTTTTTACCAACCTCAACTTTAACTATTTGCCCAATTTCAAGTTTATTTTTAGAAGAATATGTAAAAAACTCGCTATCAAGTCTAATAATCTGAATTGGAGCCACCTCATAGTAGTGCATATATACTAGTATACTGCTAAACTAGATAGTATGTATTTTGAGAGTCGGGAACAAGCTGGGCAGATATTGGCCGAACAGCTTTTGCAGCAGTATCGATATGAGGATTGTGCCGTAGTGGCACTGAGTGATGGCGCCGTAGTAGTTGGTGAGCAAATAGCAAAAGCGCTACACTGCGTTTTAACTATGTTGCTAGTCGAGGACATACAGGTACCGGGCGAGGGCATGAGTTTTGGTGGAGTTTCTCAAAATGGTGGGTTTACTTATAATGGAATGTTCTCGGCAGGTGAAATGGAATATTATACTAGTGAATACCATGGTTATCTAGAAGAGCAAAAGCGATTGGCATTTCAAAAAATAAATCGCCTACTTGGTGATGGCGGTGTAATTGACAATGAACTGTTGCGCGATAGGGTTGTGATTTTAGTAGCTGACGGCCTTGATACCGGGGCGTCGCTGGATGTTGCTGTAGATTTCTTGAAGCCAATTAGGATTAAGCGCTTAGTGGTCGCAACCCCTGTCGCTACCGTTCAATCGGTTGACAAATTGCACATTTTAGCTGACGAGTTGCATATTCTTGATGTTAAGACTAATTTTATGGGTGTTGATCATTATTATGACCAAAACGATATTCCGTCGCACGAAGACACGATTGCAAAAATCAATCAGATTGTTCTGAATTGGCGTTAATATTCGTTGCCAAATGTTGTAAGATTGTGTTAGGATAGTAGTAAGTAAAGAGATAAATAGGCTTAAGGGAGATTATGTTAGACGTTTTTATTACATCGCGAGTTCGACGAAAAATTGTAGTGGTATATGCAAAATATCCTGATTTTCGTACTCATGTTAGGGGACTAGCGAAGTTAATAAAAGAGGATCCGGGTAATATCCAACGAGAGCTAAAACGACTTGAAAAAGTTGGCTTTTTAAACAGCGAAAAACAAGGCAATACGAAAATTTATTCGACTAACAAGCAATTCCCAATCTTTAAAGAATTACAAGGGATCGTTATCAAGTCCCAACAACAAGCAGGTCGTCCAAAACGTTCATCATCTGATTTTTAATGACTTTATTTGATAGAATTCTTGAATCTAGGGGGCTAGACAAGACGTTTTGCCAGGATTTTTTGTTGCCAGATTACAATAAATTTCATGATCCGTTTTTATTGCCGGACATGGAAAAGGCGGTTCAGCGGCTTAAGCTAGCGCTTGAGCGACAAGAAAAAATTATCGTTTATGGTGATTATGATATTGATGGTCTAACTGCAACGGCTTTGATATTAGACGCTTTTAAGAGTTTTGGTTTTGAAAATGTTAACGCATTCATGCCAAATCGTTTTATTGAAGGCTATGGGCTGACGGTTGATGCTGTCGAAGCTATTGCATCGGGCTGCGCGAATTTAATCTTAACCGTTGACTGTGGTAGCTTGAGTGAAAAGGAGATTATTAGAGCGGGCGAGCTGGGCGTTGATGTAATCGTAACTGATCATCATAATGTAGCTGATGTTCAGCCGCCGGCAGTAGCGGTTGTAAACCCTAAAAGAACTGATCATGATTACCCATTCATTGACCTTGCTGGTGTTGGAGTAGCTTTTAAGTTGGTTCAGGCGATGCAGACTAGGTTTGATGGATTGCCAAGCGGTCAAGAAAAATGGCTATTGGATTTGGTTGCGCTTGGGACGGTATGCGATGTTGTGCCACTGGTTGATGAGAATCGAACTAATGTTTATTGGGGATTGAAGGTCTTGGCTCGCACAAAACGTCCGGGCCTAAGAGCGCTACTGGCGGTTGCAAAAATTGATACAAAAAGCCTCAATTCAAGATCGCTTGGTTTTGGCCTGGGTCCTAGAATGAACGCTGCGGGTAGGCTTGAGACGGCACAGCACGCTCTCGATATGTTAATATCTGATGATTCGATGGCGGCTTTTGAAAATGCGCAGTACCTGGATAGCTTGAATATTAAAAGAAAAGCTGATCAAGCGAAAATATTAAAAGAAGCAATCCTAAAGTGCGAAAAGTATTCGAACGACCCAGTAATAGTAGTAAGCGATAGAGATTGGAATCATGGAATAGTAGGCATTGTCGCCTCGAAACTTTTAGAACGTTATCGCAAGCCAGCCTTTGTCATGCAAGAGATGGGTGAGATAACCAAGGGTTCGGCGCGAAGTTACGGTGATTTTAGTGCAGCGGAAGCAATTAAGGTTAGTCGGGAAGTTATCAGCAAGGGCGGTGGTCACAAGCTAGCCGCGGGAGTTACGCTGCCAACGAAAAATGTTGGGCTATTTAGAGACAGTGTTAACGAATTTTATAGGGGTTTGAAATTGACCAATCAGGAAATGTTATTACTACCTAAGGCTGACGCGTCTGCTGAATTAGCTGAAGTTAACGAAGAGTTAATAGGATTATTGGCGCAACTTGAGCCTTTTGGCCATGGCAATCCGCAACCAATCATTAAAACGGATAATTTATTGGTAACTAATTTTAGGAAAATGGGTGATAGCGCTCAACATGTTAAGTTAGAACTGCAGGACGAAGATGGTCTATCTATGTGGTTTCTGGCTTTTAACGCTCCGGATTACTTTTTTGTTGATAACGGAACGCGCGTCTCTATATGGTATCATCCAGACGTTAACGAGTGGCAGGGTCGAAAAACGGTTGAGGGTCGTCTTTTGCATCTAGAAGTAATTTATTAGTTGCCAATAGTTCACATCTCTGTTACAATAATCTCTATATGGTACAAGTAACACGTAAAGATGAACGAGAAGCAAACGAGAATATTATTCGTCGTTTCAACCGCAAAGTATTGCAAAGTGGCGTCCTCGCTGAGGCCAAGGCTTCTATGCGATTCGCAAAACCGCTCTCTAAGACAGAGCGTCGTGCAAAGGCGATTATTCGTAAAGAACGTAAAGCCGACAAACTAGACAAGACTCGATTGGGAATCCGCTAAAAGTGGCTCTAAAAGAGCAAATAAATAACGATTTAAAAGCCGCCCTACTAGGCGGCAATCGTTTTGCCTGTGAGGTTTTAAGGGGTTTAAAGGCTGCAATCTTGAACGAAGAAGTTTCGTCAGGTAAGCGTGATGAAGGTCTTGATGATGCGGTCATCGAGCAATTGATTGCGCGTGAAGTAAAAAAACGAAATGAAAGCGCTAAAATATACGATGAAGCTGGTCGCTCGGAATTAGCCGATAACGAAAGGTCTGAAATTGAAGTTATGATTACTTATCTTCCAAGGCAATTATCCGAGGATGATATTAAGGTGATTGTATCTAGAACTATTGATGAATTGGGCGCTACTGGCCCAAGTTCGATGGGTCAGGTTATTGGCGCTGTCAAAAAAGAAGTGGGCAACGCTGCCGATGGTGCAGTTGTGGCTAATCTTGTTAAAAACGCACTAAAATAAAACAAGGAGTTCGAAATGATTATATTTTTTGGTCAACCTGGGGTTGGTAAGACTACTCAGGGCAAAATGTTAGCGGCTAATAATGGTTGGCACTGGGTTTCGGCTGGGCAATTATTGCGTGATAGTAGCGACCCTGAAATACACAAAATGCTTGAAAGCGGCTTATTAGTTTCATCTGACATCATTTGCAAATTGATTGGCGACGACTTAGATAAATGTGCTGATATGAAGTATGTAATAATTGATGGATTTGCGCGTAATATTCGCCAAGCTCGTTGGTTAATCGAAGACGGCAAGAATTATAAGCGTAATGTTGAGATGGTCATAGTTATCGGTATTCCAAAAGAAAAATTGATTGAACGCTTGGTCGCAAGAGGTCGCGAGGATGACACTGAGGTTGCTATTAAAAATCGTTTGGATATTTATGAACACGAAACTTACCCAGTATTAGAATATTTTAAATCTGAGGGTGTGAAAATTGTTTACATTGACGGTCTTGGTACGCCCGAAGAAGTTCACGAGCGAATTATGAAGGAAATAAGAGAATGCAATCTCGCGTAAAAACTCCAGCTGAAATTGAGGCTATGCGCGAAGGTGGTAAAATTCTTGCACAAATTTTAAATGGCCTAAAGAAACAAGTGATGGTTGGTATGAGCGAACTCGAGGCTGACGCCTGGGTTGAGCGTGAAATTAAATCGCTTGGCGCAGTTGCGACTTATAAAACACCAGAAGTTAATTTTCCGCATGTAATATGTGTGTCGACTAACGATGAGATCGTTCACGGCATCCCAACTGAATATGTCTTTGAAAAAGGTGATGTTGTTAGCTTTGATCTTGTAATAACCTATAAGGGCATGAAAACTGATAGCGCTTTTACTATGGTTGTCGGTGAAGAGCTCAAGGGTGTTAAAAGGCATTTGTTAAATTATACTGAACGCAGTTTATATGCGGGTATTGATGCAATCAAAGGTCCAGTCTACACGGGTGACATTGGTTATGCAGTTGAAAAAGTTTTAAATGATGGCAAATTGGGTATTATTCGTGAGTTAGTCGGTCATGGCGTTGGTCATAAGATGCAACAAGCGCCTGAGGTCCCTAATTATGGCAAAAGAGGTCGTGGTGTACTGTTGGTTCCTGGCGATACGATTGCGATTGAGCCGATGGCTACGCTTGGTGGCGAGGCTATAAAGACGCTTAATGACGGTTGGACTATTTCTACGCGCGACGGAAGTTTGGCGGCTCATTTCGAGCACACCGTCATGATAACGATCGATGGGGCAGAGATTTTAACTAGCCTTTAGGATATTATGGCTAGCCAAAACGTCGCATAAGCGATATACTTTAATGTATGCAAGAAACCTCGAGACATGCTGTCGGAATAGACATTGGTACGACGACTGTTCGTTGTGTAGTTGGCCATATTGATGGAACTACTGGCGTACCAACAATAGTGGGCGTTGGCGTAGCCCAGAATAACGGAATGCGCAAAGGCACTGTTGTTAATTTGGCGGGTCCTGCTCAGGCAATCGATGACGCCCTTGGTGAAGCCGAGCGAATGAGTGGTTATCAAGTGGATGCGGCTACTATTAGTGTTAACGGGGCTCATATTCTTAGTACGCACGCTGACGGCATGATTGCTGTTGGTGGAGCAAACCACGAAATTACCAGGGACGATTTGGCTCGCATTGAAGAGGTTGCGACTGTTGGCAAGATTCCAGCAAACCGTGAAATATTAGAGGTAGTTCCTCATTCTTATAAACTTGACGGTCAAGACAACATCAAAAATCCAGTTGGCATGACTGGTACTCGCCTCGAGATTGATGCACATGTTGTTTCGGTTTTAGCGCCACATTTGGTAAATTTACAAAAAGCCGCTGAAAAAGCAAAAGTTATTCCGAGTTCAATCATCGTAGCTGGTGTTGCGGCTGCTCGTGCGGTTTTGTCTGAACAGCAAATTGAAAATGGCGTTGCCTTGATTGACATTGGCGGCGCAACGACAAGCCTTGCTATATACGAAGAGGGCGATTTGCAATTTACTGCAGTTATTCCGATCGGTGGAATCAATATTACTAATGATATAGCGATTGGCCTTAAAACTGATCCTGAGATTGCCGAGAAAATAAAACTCGAGCATGCTTCGGCTATGCCGCGTGGCGAAGATATCGAGATTAGTGTTGAACATAACAAACAAACTTATAATTTTAGTACCGGCGAAATTGATGAAATCGTTGAAGCAAGGCTTGAAGAAATTTTCGAAGCTATTAACAAAGAGCTTAAACGGGTTGGCAGGGCTGGTAAATTACCAAGTGGTGTGGTTTTGACTGGTGGCACGGCACAGCTAAAGGGTATTACTGAATACGCCAAGCAATCATTAGGTTTGGCTGTGCGGATTGGCATAGCCTGCGGCTATGGAGGTGTGGCCGATAACATCGACAAGCCTCAATTTGCGACGGCCATAGGACTTATGTTGATTGACTCCGAAGCGAATGAAGTATCGAAAAGTAATGACGCACCAAGGGGTAAGAATGTTTTATCGCACGGAACCGGAATTATCTCAAAGTTTTTGGGTCGGTTTAAGGCGTAGCGTTTTTGTGCGTAAGTGTTATACTAGATAATGAATAAGAATATTGGGAGATAACAGATAAGATGCCTGAAGTAAAACCAAGTGATATACAAACATTTGCCAGCATAAAAGTGGTAGGCGTAGGTGGAGCAGGCTGCTCGGCTGTCAAGCGCATGAAAGACGCCGGCTTGTCTGGAGTTCAATTCATTGCTATGAATACTGACGCTCAAGCTTTGCATAACAGCCCAGCCGATGTCAAGATTCACTTAGGTAGAGAGACTACTAATGGCTTGGGTGCTGGCGCCAACCCATCCGTGGGTGAAGCTGCGGCCAACGAATCACGAGATGAAATTCGCGATGCGCTTGAAGGCGCTGACATGGTATTTGTTACTATCGGTGCTGGCGGTGGAACTGGTAGCGGTGCCGGTTATATCGTGGCCGAAATTGCAAGGGAGCTAGGAATTTTGGTTGTTGGTATTGCAACAAAGCCATTTAGTTTTGAAGGCGAAAAACGACGCACGAACGCCGAATGGGCGATTGCCCAGCTCGGTCGTCAGGTTGATACTTTGATTACTATTCCAAACGATAGATTGCTACAGACAATCGACCGAAGAACTCCACTTCTTGAGACTTTCAAGATTGCGGACGACGTGCTTCGTCAAGGTGTTCAAGGTATTTCAGAACTTATAACCGAACATGGCTTAATTAACCTCGACTTTGCTGACGTTAGGGCTATTATGAGTAACGCTGGATCGGCGCTTATGGGCATTGGTCGTGCTAGCGGTGATAATCGTGCTGCTCAGGCTGCGCAGCAAGCCATTGAGTCGCCTTTGATTGAAGTTTCGATTGACGGTGCTAAAGGTGTGCTGTTTAACGTTACTGGCGGCTATGATATGAGTATGAGTGAAATCCAAGAAGCGGCTGAAATTATCACCAGTGCGGTCTCGCCTGATGCTAATATTATCTTTGGTGCAACCCTCAAGGCTGACCTTGAAGACGAACTGATTATTACGGTTATCGCCACAGGCTTTGATTCAGCCTATTTCCATGAGCAACCATCACTTGATAATAACAATGGCGTTAAAAACGATCATCAAGATATGCAAGTAACTGACGAGACGGTTGGTGCGATAAATCTTGATCTTGATAAAAATGAAACTCCTACGGCAATTTTTAACGAAGAAGAACCTCAAGGTAATATCTGGAATCAGCCCGCCGAAGAAGAAGATGAGTCTGATACGCCAGCATTCTTGCGTCGCCGTCGAAAAAATAATTTTTTTGATCACAAGGACTGATAATCTATATGGCCAAATACAACATTGGCGACAGTAGGGTAATTGAATCTCGAGAGGTGAGCGACGGCATTACTATTCGTCGTCGACGCGAATCGCCAGATGGAAAACGGTTTACGACCTACGAACGCGTCGAGCGGCCTAATCTTGCAGTTATTAAAAAGAACGGTGCCCGTGAATTATTCGATCGCGACAAACTAACCATTTCAATTAAAAGATCAGTCGGTAAGTTTTTTAATTCTGAGGTAGAAATTGAAGAAATGATTTCGGAAGTAGAAGATTCGTTGTATGCAATTGGCGAAAACGAAATAACTTCAAAACAAATAGGCGACAAAGTCCTTGATGAGCTAGCGGGGCGCAATGAGGTAGCTTATGTTAGGTTTGCAAGTGTTTATCATAAATTTAAAACTTTAGACGATTTTGTTAAAATTTTAGAACAAAGAAAAGAACAAAGGAATAGGATTTAATATGAGAGTAGCTGTTGTTTTTAAAGATCAAACTGATTATACGCGAGCTGTATCAGATTATTTGCGTGATTTTAAAATTCAAACTGGCCACGAGCTTGAGACTATTAACCCGGAGAGTCCTGGTGGAATTCAATTTTGTGAAAGTTACGATATTTTAGAGTATCCAACGATAATCGCGCTTAGTGATGATGGGATGATGCAAAATTCATGGCACGGATTGCCCCTGCCGACAGTAAGCGAAGTAAGTTACTACGTTCAATAGTTTTGAATTTTAAGCTGTAAGCTTATTAAAACTTGCATACATCGCAACAACTGCATATAATTAGTAACTGAACATTCTTTTATTAAAAGATAAGTGACTATCAATCACGAAGTTCTTCGGAATAAATCTGTTGCAGAGACTAGACCCGAACGCAAATCGACGTGTTAGATCGAACAAATAAGCGCTAAAAAGAATCTCTTTTTGGAAACTGGATGGTACCGTTCGTGAAAACGAATTCCAGTGACTAAATAGGGATTTTTATTATTTTAAAAAAGGAAAGTAGCAATTATATGTCGCCAGAAAAAGAGCCTCAACCAAGATTCATAGTCGAAAAAATGTCGCCAGACGATGTCGAGCCGGCGACTGAAATGCGATATAAATGTTGGCTTGATACTTATGTTAATGAAGAATACGGCATAACGCCTGAATGGATTGAAACTTGCTTTGCAAGGCAGTTCACCCCAGAAGTCATTGAGACCAGAAAGCAGCGTCTAAAAGACGCCGAACATCATGCTGGTTTTGTCGCAAAAGATTTAAACGGAGATATAATTGGCTCGACTACTCCGTATATTGACGAAGATGGGTTGCAGGATGTTGGTTCGTTGTATGTTAAAAATGAATGGCGCGGCAAGGGCGTTTCTTATGAATTGATGCAAAATGCAATTGATTGGTTTGATAAAACTCAGCCGATTAAATTATGTGTAGCAAGCTATAATGAGCGCGCAAAAGCTTTTTATCAAAAATGGGGTTTTGAAATCGTTCCAGATTCACAGTATGTACACTCTGATAAAATTCCAACTGAAATTATGATACGAAAAGGAGATGAATAACATGAAATTTAAATCAAACACCCGTCGTCGTGCACTGGAATACGAAAAAGACTTGGTGCAGCAATGGAAGAAAAATAAAACTTTTGAAAAATCGGTTGAAATGCGCTCAGCTGATAATGCTTACGTTCTATATGACGGACCGCCATTCATTACTGGTTCACCGCACTATGGTTCGCTACTGCCTAGTATCGTCAAAGACGCCGTGCCGCGTTATCAAACCATGAAGGGCAAGCGCGTCGAGCGAGTTTGGGGTTGGGATTGTCATGGATTGCCCGCAGAGAATTTTGTCGAGAAAAAACTTGGTATTACTGATCGTCATGACATTGGAACCAAAATTAGCCTCGAGGATTATATAACGACTGCTCGCGAAAGCATGGTCCAAACTAGCGACACCTGGGAATCTACGATTGATCGAATTGGTCGTTGGGTTGAGTTTAAGGGCGGCTATAAAACCATGGACAAAAACTTCATGGAATCTGTATGGTGGGCCTTTAAGGAATTGTACGAAAAAGGCAAAATCTATGAAGGTGAACGAGTGCTTATGTACGACACCGCTTGGGCAACGCCTCTTTCTAAAGCTGAAGTAACAATGGACGCCGGGGCCTATCAAATAGTAACTGACCCGAGTGTTTATACAAAATTCAAATTAAAAGGCAAAAACGTATCATTATTAGCTTGGACAACAACGCCATGGACTTTACCTGGTAATACGGCGTTAGCGATTGGTAAAGATATAGAATACGCCGAAATTGAAATTGACGGCGAACGTTTAATCATTGCCAAAGATAACCTCGACAAAGTTTTAACCGACGCCAAGCATAATATTTTGGACTATAAAATTATTCAAGATATTAAAGCGAGCGATTTAATTGGTAAATCATACGAACCGCTATTTGGAAACAGGGGAGAGAGTGCTCATAAAATTTGGTCAGCAGATTACGTAACGACCGAATCAGGTACTGGAATCGTTCATATCGCGCCAGCTTATGGCGAAGAAGACTTTGCGCTCGCACGCGAGAATAACATTCCAGTTATTCATGTTCTTGATGAATATGGTAAATATACTGAAACTGAATGGTTAGGTGAAGAGCTGTGGGCGATAAATAAAACTATCGCTAAAACTTTAAACGAACGCGGTGTGGTCTGGAAGATTGATTATATTCGCCACGAATACCCACATAACCCACGCACCGGCAATCGCTTGATTTATCGCGCTCACCCTAGCTGGTTTATGGATATTGACGGTCAGCGAACCGAAATGCTTGAGAAAAACTCAGACAATATCAACTGGTTCCCTGAACATATCAAACACGGTCGTTTTGAAAAAACTATTCAAACTGCACCCGACTGGAATCTTAGCCGTGATCGTTTCTGGGCGACAGCTATGCCGGTTTGGAAGGGTATTGATGTGGACGGTAACGAACACGTTAAAGTTATCGGTAGTTATGCTGAACTCAAAGAACTAAGTGGCGTTGAGCTGGAAGATTATCACCGTCCATGGGTTGATGATATTACGTTTGAACTTGACGGCGTTCAATATGAGCGAATCGACAAAGTTTTAGATTGCTGGTTCGAATCAGGCAGCATGCCGTTTGCGCAATTCCATTATCCATTTGAAAATGTAGAAAAATTTGAAAAGAATTTCCCAGGTGATTTCATCGTTGAATATGTCGGTCAGGTTCGCGCGTGGTTTTATTATGTTCACGCTGTAAATGTCGGCTTATTCGGTCATAATGCCTTTAAAAATGTTATTGTAACTGGCAATATTGCTGGCAACGATGGTTATAAGATGAGCAAAAGCCGTGGTAACTTTACTGACCCGAATGAATTGATGGATAAATTTAGCGCTGATAGTTTGCGTTTTATGTTAATGTCCAGCCCGCTTTTAAACGGCGAAGATTTTACCTTGCACGATAAAGATGTTAGCGATGTGGCTCGTAAATTATCGATGATTTGGAATATGTATGACTTTTTCACAATGTATGCCGAAGTCGATAAATGGGAATTCAATGGTGACATATCCGACCCAAGTGAGGACTTAACAAATCCAATGGATCAGTGGATTGTTAGTCGTCTGCATCAATTAGTTGGTCAAGTTGAAGGCAATATGGATACCTATGATATTCCAAATGCCGTTAAACCGATTTTGCCATTTATCGAAGACGCCAGTAACTGGTATGTCCGCCGCAGTCGCCGTCGATTCTGGAAATCAGGTGATGATACTGATAAAAACAACGCTTACCGCACGCTTCATTACGTTTTAGTTCAGCTAAGTATGATTTTAGCGCCATTTACGCCATTCTTGGCCGAGGAGTTGTATCAGAAATTAACTGGCGGCGAGAGTGTTCATTTGCTTGATTGGCCAGTTGCTGGTAACGTAAATGAATTGGTTGTTAATGAAATGGAAACTGTCCGCGAATACGTAAATACCGGTCTGAGTATTCGTGCGCGTGAACGCCAAAAAGTTCGCCAACCACTTGCCAGTGTTGCGGTGCCAAAACTTGGTCAATTTGTTGATTTTGAAGATATTTTATGCGAAGAATTAAATGTTAAATCAGTTAAAATTGGCGAAGAGTTTGAACTTAATCTGGTAATTACACCAGAACTCAAGAGTGAAGGTATTTCGCGCGAAATCATTCGTCATATTCAAAGTGCTCGTAAACAGGCGGGTCTTAATGTTGATGATCGGATCAATTTAACGTTAATAACTAGTGACAAGGAATTAACTGATGCTGTTGCCGAACACAGTAAAGTTATCAAGAGCGAGACTTTAACTGTTAAGTTAACCAAAACCGAGTTATTTGAATTTAAAACCGAAGCAAAAATAGACGGAGTAGACCTAACGATTTCGCTAGCTAAAATCTAGTTTGATGCTTTCGTGCTAGAATAATATCAACGGCTGGATATAATTTAATGAATAATTCAATAATACAAGAAAATGATTTACTAGACGAGTGGCTAGCGCTCGAAGAAGTTTTTAGTATCAATAATTATAATCCAGTAGGTGATAGTGAAGTGATTTATCTTGAAGGCATTTCAAAACAGCCTAGGGTGTTATTTTGCGCGCCACATGCCCTTAATCATTATCGAGATAACCAGCTTAAGGTTGCTGATATTTTTACGGGTAGTCTATGTCAGCTACTTGCTAAGCGAACCAACCAGCCCGGATTAGTTGCGATTGCACCAACTAAAAAATCTGACAATCTAGGTTTTGGTCATGATTACGTCAATCACATTAAGAATAAGGTTAATACCGGCGTGTTGATAGTTGATATACATGGCATGTCTGATTTGCATGGTTATGATATATGTATAGGTACTGGTCCTAATCCATCGGACAGGGTTAATAAACTTGCTGAAAATCTAGCTAATGATTTGTCTGACTATAGAGTATCAATAAACCATCCGTTTAGCGCGTCAGCAAAACATACCGTTACGAATTTTGTCCAAACAAATTTAAAGGGCGATTCAATTCAAATTGAAATCGCCTCAAGGCTAAGACGGCCACACCATAATGGTCCGGACAGTAAAATATTTTTAGAAAAAATAACTGATGTTATCAAAAGCTATCTTGAATAATTAAGCTATAAACCTAATTTGACATATTATCACACTTATGCTAACATAAGATTATAAAAGGATAAAACAAAAATGTCATTACTAAATTATTTACAGCTCCAAGAAATAGACGATTTTCCAGACGATGAAATGGCTGATTTTCGTCGACCCGAGGATGACGATATCTCATTAGATGATCAACTTGACGAGACCTCACTCGAAAACTACTGGGAGCAAGTTGTTGACGATATTCATGAAGACCCCGAGTGGTCGACTTTTGCAGATGAATAGAATATGATGCAGTTTTTTATTTATGCTTTTGGCTAAGGCCTCGACTTAAATTAGTACAATGTTTTGTACTAATTATTTTTTAAGTAGTCAAGCTAACTTAGGGGGTTTTATTGTACATTGCTTGTGCTATAATGCGATTATGATTAAAGCTAAAACACGCACACCCTTAGTTTATAAGTCAATAAAAAACAAGAAAATCTTGAAAATTATTATCATATTATTGTTAGCGGTCGCTTGCTTAGCGACTTCTATTTTTATTATTTTTTGCTATAACAATAAAAAACCCGTCGATACTAAAGTTGATAAAAATAATTCTGCCCCGGTTGCATTAAGTAAAGTTGAAGAATTCACTAAAACCAAAGAAGTGGCAGTCAAGGAGTGGGGAATAAAGATGCCTGTATATAGTAAATATCTAGGGGATGTTTCATATTCTATAACTGATAGCACTTCAGGTAAATACACTAGTACTTTAGTTTTTTCGTCGTCCATATTAAATGGGATTGATCTGTCTGCTCCTGAGTGTTCTGGCATAACAAGTAATTCATGGGGTATTATAAGAACTAAAAAAGAAGACGATGTAAAATCGTCGAATCCTTCAATTTCGAACTACGTTCACAATGGAGAATATTCGATGCAATTTATGAGGCCTCAGAATCTTTGTAGTATGGTTTTGAAGGTCCAAGAGTCTTTTTACAATATGTATTCTAAAATGGACAGTATATAACATGTCTATAAAGCTAAATAAAATATTGAATAAATCGAGTGTTCGACATGGTATAGGCTTTTTGTCTGCAGTGATTTTATTAGTCTGCGTTTTTGGTTTAACTGTATTTTTGAATAATAAAAATATTAAAGCGGCGGATACTTCTTGGTATAGCGGTCTTTGGAAAACAGGATTGCGTAACGTGAATCAGAGGATGGATCCTGCCGAGCCTGATCCGCACTGGTCTTATACTGGTGTTGAAAATAGTGGTTATAACGACTCGGTTAAAGCGACTTGCCAGGACCCAAATTCTTACACTTGGGGTTGGTCGTCTATTAGCTATAGTGGTAGGCAGGCGATGGTTATTTATGATGTGAGCGACAAATACCAACATGGCGGCTTGCCTCCGGTTGGCGGCTCAAATGGATCGAGCGCCACGTCAGGGGTTGGTGTTAGTTATATTAATGAGATTGGACCAACCAGGTTTAATCCTATTACAAACAATAACGATTGGGTTTGGCAATTTCAGCACACAGACCGAGCGAGCGGGTCGAGGTGGATTGGACCAAATGCTTATAGTGGCAGTCCTAATTTTAATGACACCTATCGTAGCGCACGAGGACAGCACCTTACTTCAAGCAAATGCAAGGACCCTACTCTTGATAATGGAACTGATGATAGCAATATGAGGGCTGCAAATATATTTAAGTTTAAGCTAACCAATGACTTTAATATATTTAATGATAAAAATACGGATATTAAGACAGTAAGATTGAATCTGAAGATTGATTCGGATAACTGGTTTAGGGTAAAAATTAATGGAAACATAATTACTAACGTTTCGTCACCTAATGGTTTTGCTGGTACTGGTTGGATCAATCCTGATTACAGTAGTAATTCATTGGCTAATATCGCACTGGATGCTGGCATGTTTTTGCGTACAGGGTCAAATAAACTTGAGGTTGAAGTTCTGAGTACGTATTCAAATGTTGGTTTTGTTATTGACGAAATAACACTAGATAGAACCTTACCAACTCCTCCGCCGCCAGTACAGACATCTCCTTGCCGACCAATACTGGTTAATGTAAGACCAAGAAGTTATAGCAGGGTTAGTCCAATAACAGACGGCAATGGATACTACCACCCTGGTTATGATGGGTCAATTATTCCTGTTCAGTTATTAGTTGACGGCAGTGTCTTTGGTGTTTATTCAAGAGACGCTACGGTGAATTTAACTCAGTATTATACAGATGGTAATCAACATAGTATCAGTTTTCGAGAAACCAGTAGGCATCAGACTGGATATCACGATTATCAAGTACCAGATTACAATAGTCCACACATGGTGTCTGTTGCTGAATGGGGTACTGTTGATGTCTATAACAAAAAGGGCGTCAAGACTGGAACCAGGTCGGTCATAACTGGCTATCACCTAGAGCAGCGCGGTTGGAACACTAAGTATGGAGGAACTTTAGATGATTACGGTGGTCCAAATTCTTGGTCTGGCAGTCCATCCCAAATCGGTCCATGTTTTAATTACAAGTTAAGCTCGAGTATAAATTCATTTAGTGAAAAAGTTGAGCCGGGTGCTAATATAAGCGTATACGCTAGTGTGAATAGCAGTATAAATGTACCGTCAATTCCTCATACGAAAAGCAAGAGCACCAAGTGGCAAATTAGCCAAATAGTTATTCCACCAAATTCTTCGTTGCCATCCTATAAACCCGGTGGAGACAATTCGCTTGATCCATGTAGCTATTTTTCTAACGGCTATAGTTGCGGTCCGGCTCGGGTAGACGGTAGTACTGTGTTTAGTAGCTGGGGTTCGTCAAGCACAAGTTTGAGTTATAATTTCCCAGTGCCTGATGTTACTGCTGGAACAAAATATTGTTTCGCATTTTCACTATATCCAAGCCAAAGTGATCCTTTGCACTATAGTTTTAATTCGTGGGGCGGTGATCTTTGGAATCACGCATTATTCAACCCTTCAAATAACTGCGTAGTTGTTGTTAAAAAGCCCAAAACCCAAGTTCTAAGTGGCGATTTAATAGTGGGTCGTCAAATTGGAAGTACTGCCAACCTGACGAGCAATGTTAATACTAGCACTTCTATCAAATCGGGTAATGTTTATGGTAGTTGGGTAGAGTATGGTATATTTGCAACCAATCGCATCAATGGAGCGGCCTCAGATTCTGCCTATGTAAATCCAGCTTCAGCCTCGGTTTGCGCCAGGCTCAGCTCTTCCAACAACGGCAACACCGCCTGCAACTACTACAACATATCATCTAGCCCATTAGGCCAATACTTTACCAACCGCTCTATACCTAGCGTAGCTAACAGCTTCCCAATAGTTGCCGCTACACCTACAACCCCAGCTACGCCAATGTTG
>PGXZ01000002.1:29198-130097 GCA_002839415.1 Candidatus Saccharibacteria bacterium HGW-Saccharibacteria-1
AACCTACGAGCTGATGCTTACATGTGGTCTTATGAGAGGGCTAAAAAATCTAGTGTTATTAAATCGGTTTATACGGTTGAGTTGGCTCCTAGGTTTTAGTATCTGCATAATTTTTTGTTCGGATAATATTAGCTTTTTACTTTTGTTTAAATTCAAACGTAGTGCTTGTTTGACCCCAGTTGTCTATGAGCTTTGCCCGTGGTTACTGTATAATAGTTATATAAATTAAACGTGGTGGTGCATTTTGGGGATTTGTGAGGTTTGTTTTGAGGCACTTTACGTTGTTATCTAGCATAAGGCCAATTATTATTCATCTTTTAGGTGTAGTTTTAATGTTCGGTAGCGCAAATTTTATTATGCCGAGCGTGTTTAATCAGATCGCTAGAGCTGTTGAACAAGAGCCGACTTGCGCCAATGGAGAGATATACTACGACGGTTTTTCTAGCTTTTTCACGATAAAATTAAACTGTAATGACCTACCGGTTTCTGCTAGCGCTACTTCGAATGACAAAGCGCTAGTTAATCCTTCACTTATGAAACTTTGGGATGGAGCTAGCAACTATTCTCCGGGAAATATATCTATTGATAATAATATTCTATCTTTAGTTTTTAGTACTAACAACAAATATCCAAAGGTGGGTACTGTCATTATAGATGCGGGTGCTATTATGAATGAATCATTGCTAGCAAATGATACTATTGTTGTTCCGGCTAGTGAAATATCAGATTTTGCGAATCCAATCGCGCAAGATGACGACTATGTAACTATTCAGGGGGGAGAATTAAATATTCCTGTCGAATTGGGAGTTTTATCTAATGATAGCGACGATAGGGATGGCGTATTGACGGCTGCTGTTTCAACTGAACCCGCTAAAGGTGTCCTAACCTTGAATTATGACGGTTCATTCACCTATGCGCCGACCGTTGATTATGACGGAATTGACTCTTTCACATATACTGTTTCGGACGAGTCGGGCAGATATAGTACTGCGAACGTTCTTATATCTGATGACTTGCCGATAATAAGTTTGGTTGGTGCCTATAGGGACAACCCCGAGGAGGATCCTAATTTTGCAAAAGTAGGGGACACGATAAGGGTTGATTTTGAAACCAGTGAGCCGGTTGAGGTTGTCAGCGCTATGATAGCTGGTCGTGTTGCGAATGTTGATATATTAGATACTACCCACTTTTCAATTTATTATGTTATGCAAGAAAGTGACGAAGAGGGTATGGTCAGATATTCGTTGATTGTGCGTGATTCGGTCGGTAACTTAGAGCCAAGTTCAGATGAGACTGATATTTGTTTTGACAAGACCAAACCAGTGATTGATTTGGGTGGTAGCGATTATATGGATCTTGAAATAAATGACATTTATGATGAGAGCACTGTAAGCGCGATCGATGCTCAGGATGGCCAAGTTGACTTTTATGCTGATATTGACGTCGATACAAGTATAGAGGGTATTTATCTTGTGACTTATAGCGCTGTTGATAGCGCGGGTAATCAGGCCGATGTAGTTACTCGGACGGTAGTTGTTGTGGACTCTACTAAAAAAGAATTTAAGGAATTATCGGATAGCTTAATATCCTTGGGTTTAGAAAATAATTTAAATAAGGTTAATGCCAATAACTATGGTGACTTTTCTGGATTATATATCGAAAAATCATTGAACGGGCTTAAGCTAGGTCGGATAATCTTTAATAATCCGATTGATTTATCTGACGCGGACATACTGCTTTTTTTAAATGAGCTGTCAACTAGAATGGAAACTGATGACGTGGGTGTGATTGGTTTTAATATTGAAGGTATGACGGATTTATTAGATTATTTTGGTACGAATATTACAATTAAATTTTATAATCTTGATAAATTAGGCTTTAATAATGCATCAACCTTGAGTGATGTCTTGTCGAAACTGGACGTTTATGATGATAGCGGCAAAAAAATGAATAATTCGGGCCTTGATAAAAAAAGTGGTGTTTATACCGGTTGTTTAATCGGTAGTCTTGAATGTTATACATTTACGATAAACATAGCTCATTTTTCAAAATATGTAATAAGTAAAATAGAATATCCAAAAGTTAGTGACGCGATCATTCCCGGTAATTCAGTTAATTTGGCTAACTCGGCTGTTCTATCGACAGCGGCTATCTCAAGGTTAGATAGTGCAGTTTCGCAAGAAAATACAGATAATCAAGTTACGCTTGGGGTGCACGCTAATTCGAGCAGTGACGAGCTCGTTAGCTCAAAAAAGCAGACAAATCAGACAACTAAAAAAACTTCAAGTCAGGTTGTTGCGGCGTTAGCTTGGCAATGGTTTTTTATGATTGGCCTGGCTGTGGTTTTATCTGTTTGGGCCTTGTATGTTTTGTTCTTTTATCGCCATAAAATATAATTTATTTTTATAAAGTCTCGTTTTTTAAGTTTGAGTACATTATTATTGATAGTATAGTGATGAAAATATCTAAGAAAAAAAATAAACAATCCGAATCTATCATTGATAGGTTAAAAAATACATACAAGCTATTAGCCGTTCCACATGCTAAAAATGAATATCGACCGCATTTAATTCGAGGTTATGGCTTGGTTGCGATTGTTTTTTTGGCGGTTGGGTTACAATTTGGGTATAACGGCGTAGCGAGCGGTAGTGTTTTGGGCGATAAAACTGACATTACTATCAATTCGCTACTTGAAGCGACTAATAAAATACGGTCTGACAATAGTAAGAGTGAGTTGACTTTAAGCGCCAAGTTAAATAAAGCGGCTAATTTGAAAGCACAGGACATGTTTGCTGACCAATATTGGTCGCATAATGCTCCAGATGGGACCTTGCCATGGAAGTGGTTGGGTGATGTCGGCTATGATTATAGTGAGGCTGGCGAGAATTTAGCCATGAATTATAGCCTGACGGCTAATGTCATGAAAGCTTGGATGAACTCGCCTGAACATCGCGAGAATGTGTTAAAGGACAGTTATCAAGAGGTTGGCTTCTCGATTGTTAGCGGCACCTTAAATAACAAACCAACCACGATTATAGTAGCGCTATATGCAGTCCCAGCCCAAGTTGCAGGGGCTAACACTCAAAAGGTCTTTACAGAGGCTACGCCGTCATCACGCAACGGTATCGTTGCCAGTATGATTTCGGTTTTCCAATTTGTTACACCGGCGGCCATGGCTAGCTTGGCGTTGTTGGCGTTTGCTGTTATCGTTTCGGCTTCGGCGCATACTTATCGTGATAAATTACCTAAGAAACTTCGAAAATCTTGGCGTAAGCATCATGGGCTATTTAAAATAATAGGGTTAGTGATCTTTGGCTTGGCGATTTTGCTACTTTATAATAGTGGACAGATTTAGTATATTTCTTAGCTAATCATTGTTTTTAATGCCCATATCTGTTATAATTTACAACTGATTAGTTAAAAGTAATAAGGAATTATTTAAATGGTAAAAGCAGTCATTAAAGTCGGCGGAAAACAATTTATTGTTGCCGAAAAAGAGACCCTCCTGGTGGACCTCCTCCCTGAAGGCACAAAAGAGCTCACGCTTGATGCACTGTTGGTTATTGATGGCGAAAAAACGCAAGTCGGTACTCCAACTGTTAAAGGTGTGACTGTATTGGCTAAGGTTGTTGAAGACCTAGTCAAGGGTGACAAAATTCGTGTTATACGCTACAAATCAAAAAAGCGTGTTCACAAAGAGAATGGTCATCGCCAAAAATATAGCAAGATTGAAATTGCTTCAATCAAATAAATCTATAAAACTAAAATACTCGCTCTAAGCGAGTATTTTTTTATGCGCTCATGGTATAATAGGGCAAAAGAGAGAGGGAAATCAAAACGTGCCAATTGTAATAACAGTTACTAATCAAAAGGGTGGGGTAGGTAAAACGACAACTGCCGTTAATTTAGCATATTACACCGCAAAGGCCGGTAAAAAAACTTTGTTAATTGATTTTGATCCACAGGGCAATGCTACTAGTGGACTTGGTATAGACAAGCAATCTTTAGAGCAAGCAATGGTAGACGTGATAATGGAATCGACTACGCTTGATCAGGTAACGCTACAGACTGCTTATAAAGATTTTTTTTTGGCACCAACCGTACCTAATCTTGCCAATGCCGAGGTGGAGCTAGCTCAGGCTGATAGGCGATTTTCTCGTCTTAAAAATGCGATTGATTCTAGCCAAGCGAATTACGATATAATTATCATCGACAGTCCGCCGAGCCTTAGTTTATTAACTGTTAACGGCCTTGTAGCCTCTAATTATGTATTGTTACCAGTCCAGGCCGAATTTTATGCACTAGAGGGTCTAGGTCAGCTATTGGACGCAATGAAATTAGTTCGAAAGGGTATGAATCCAACGCTTGAATTATTAGGGGTTTTGCCAACCATGATGGATAGTCGAACAACATTAAGTGGCCAAGTTCATGAAGAAATAAAAAAGCATTTTCCTGGAAAAGTATTTAGCGAAGTTATTCCGCGTAATATTCGTTTAGCCGAGGCTCCAAGTCACGGCTTGCCGATAGGCGCTTATGATAGGTTCTCAAAAGGTGCAAGGGCATATAAGGCATTTACCAAGGAGGTGTTAAATCGTGTCAGTATCTAATAATAAAACTCAAAAAAGAGGTTTAGGTAGGGGTTTTGAATCCTTGATTCCAACAGAATTGCTTGATGAATCGTTTGATCCTACAGCCTCTCAAGACCAGCAGGTTAGTGAACTTCGACAGATTAAACTAAATCAAATTGTTGTTGATGCTGATCAGCCACGTAAACAATTTGATCAAGAGGGCCTTGAGGATTTAGCAGCTTCAATTTCTGAGCATGGCGTAGTCCAGCCGATTATTGTTATTCCATATCAAGATGGTTATCAGATTGTCGCCGGCGAGCGACGTTACCGGGCTTCTAAGATTGCAGGGCTCGATAAGATTCCGGCGCTTGTTCGTACGCTAACTGACCAGCATAAACTAGAAATTTCGTTAATCGAGAATTTGCAGCGTAGAGATTTAAATGCGATGGAAACAGCAACGGCATATTTGAAATTGCGTGATCAGTTTAATCTAACACTCGAAGAGATCGGTAAAAGGGTTGGAAATCGCTCCGTAAGTGCCGTAAGCAACAAATTGCGACTACTTAAGCTTTCGAATGCTATCAAAGAGCAATTAGTTGCGGGTAACATAACTGAAGGCCAGGCAAGGCCTTTGATTGGACTTGACGATGAAACCGTGAAAAATGTTTTACCGCAGATTATTGGCGAAAATTGGAACTCGCGCAAAATTGAACAATTTGTAGTGAACTTGAAAAAAAATCGATCAGATTCTAGTTTGACGGCGATGCAAAAAATTAAGCAGCAGCCTTATGACAAGCAACTTAAACACATTCAAGATCGGCTTAAGACCGAGGTTAAGATCCAAACTAATTCAAAAGGCGCTGGCCGCATTACGATTAAATTTAAAAATGAAAAAGAATTTGAACGGCTTCAGGAACTAATAGGTTAAATTAAAAGTTACGAAACTTATCAAAGGGATAGATTCGTAGGCCAACTGGCCCAACAACGTCATAAAATGGTATTGTCCCAAGGCCATTGCGTGAGTCATAAGAATAAGAGCCTTGACGATGGTCGCCAGAAACAAATAGCTCTCCATCGGGTACGATAGTATCTAAAGTTCCGCTAGTTGTGCTGCCGGGTTCGCCGTTGTTGTTATCGTCAGGGTTAAAGCCGTTTGGATTTTCTGTATTATATACTGTGTAATGACCATCGCTTAGAACGACTCTTTCGCCAGGGAAGGCTATAACTCGCTTTACAATGTATTCGTCGCCGTTTTCGACACTATAACGAGGGTTTCTAAACACAATTACTTGACCACGTTGTGGTATATAATCTTTGTTCTGTATTTGAGATAATGTTACGGGTAGGCGATTAACGATCAATCTGTCATTCGTATACAGTGTTGTTTCCATACTAGGGCCGATAACGCTAAAGCTGCGAAAGACGAATGTATTTATAACTAATGTACCTATTAAGACGCATACTATAAATACTGCAATGCTAATTGCGTCTTTTATGAACGGGTGGCGTTTAAAGAAGTTCATTTCCATGTCTTACCACTATACACTTTTTATTTATTTATGAATAGCGATAAGCTTATTGTTTTGAATATAGCTACAAGTTAGTTATAATAGTACGAGCATTTATGAGAAATAGACAATCATCAATTGACGGTTTTGTAAAACGGAGATCTGGAAACCGTATTAGTTCATCACATGATTTTAAACGTAATCATGAAGGTGAAACGGGTGAAGTAAAATTACTACACAACACTGGTAGCGATAAGGTAAAGAATCTTGATCAACATAAGGTTCAGACCGGTCGCGCCCTTGGTCGATCTGATATTGAAGATTCGTTAAAGGGTATCAACGTTAGCGGTGGCCCAGAAAAGAAACTCAGCCGCAGACAAATACGAAAATTGGCAAAAAATAATAAAAAACCACGAAGTTTAAAACGTCGAATAACTAAATGGTTCATAATTATATTGGTAGTCGCCTTGTTGAGTGCTGGTAGTTTTGTGGTTTATAAAATTGTGCGCGCTAGTAAAAACTCTTTTAAGGGTGATTTCTTGGGACTACTTGTTAGTAATAAGCCTCTAAAGCAAGATAGCAATGGGCGAAGTAATTTTTTGCTTTTGGGAACTTCAGAAGACGATCAAGGTCATGACGGGGCTGATTTAACTGATTCTATGATGATCATTAGTGTTGATCAAAAAAACAAAAATATTTATATGTTTAGTATACCGCGTGATTTATATGTAAAATATGGCGAAGCTTGTCCAGCTGGTTATGCTGGTAAGATAAATGCATACTTTAGTTGTTCGAACGATGGTACGACAGCCGAGGCCGAGCAGGATAGGTTAGCTAAAACACAAAGCTTTGTTGGTGATATATTTGGTATGGATATTCAATACGGTGTTCATGTTAATCATACAGTAATCAAGCAGGCAGTTGATGCCGTTGGCGGTGTTGATGTTGATGTTCAAGGAAGTAATGGCGACTCAGGAGTTTTGGATAGAAACTTTGACTGGCGCTGTAATTATAAGTGTTATTTAGTTAAATACGACAACGGCGTACACCACTTGGACGGTGAACATGCTTTGTTCTTGTCAATGGCAAGAGGTGATATTGCGCCAACATATGGTTTGGGTAACTCGAACTTTGATCGCGAGAAAAATCAGCAAAAAATTATCATGGCCCTAAAGACCAAGGCGACGTCAACGGGTATATTGACAAACTTGGGCGCGATTACTAAGTTAATCGACGCGCTAGGAGATAACCTTAGGACGAATATTGGTACCGACGAGATTAAGACATTAGTTCAAGTTGCAAGTGACACAAAACAAACTGATATTCACACATTAAGTATGTTTGGAGATGAGAATGCGGTTGTTACTACGGGTAATTATGGCGGGGCAAGTGTGGTTATGCCTGCGGCTGGTATATTTGATTATAGTGATATTAAATTATTTGTAGCCAAAAATCTAACAAGCAATCCCGTAACTAGGGAGGCGGCTTCAATCGTAGTTCTAAATGGCACTGGCGAGACCGGTTATGGCCAAACCAAGGCCGATGGATTAACTAGTGAGGGTTATAATGTAACGTTGGTTGATAATGCGCCCGATGGTACATACGGCAAAGTTGAAATTTATCAGATTGGTACAGAAAACAATACTGCTACGGCCGCTAAATTAGCTGAAAAATACAAGATAAAGGTAAAAACAACTGCGCCACCTATTGAAGTAACTAGTGATGTTAAATTTGTTATTATTTATGGAGCCACCGATAACTAGGTTGGTTGACCCGTGTTATAATAGTTTATAGTTATGGAGTTTTTGAAATTAGTTAAGCGACGTTCATTTCTAAATGAGTTATTATATGTGCTGTTGAATGTCGGAATGGCAATTGCCATACTTGTTATTATCAAAGTTACCGGATCTGTTTTTCCGGCCTTTATTCTTGTCTTACTAAGCAAGTGGAGGGTTTTGGCGGTTCGTTCAAGGTTTTGGGCTGCAAATATTCAAGCTAACTTAGTCAGCGTCATTGTTGATTTTAGCTATATAATAATTCTATACAAATCAAGCTTATCTAGTATAAATAGTACACAAAACTTTATCTTCCAGGCTATTCTTGTGACTATTTATGTATTTTGGCTTTTGTATTTAAGGCCAAAGTCAAAGCGCGTATATGTTGTCGCCCAGGCTGGATTGGCTGTCTTTGCGGGTATTACGGCTATTTATGCGATTACTTATGGCTGGATTGCATCACCGGTTGTATTGCTTGTTTGGCTGGTTGGATACGCCACTGCAAGACACGTACTTAGCAGCTACGAAGAAGATCATCTGTTATTTTTGAGCCTTGTTTGGGGGTTGGTTATAGCTGAGATCGGTTGGTTGGCTTATCACTGGACTGTGGCGTATCGATTGCCATTTATCACCAATCTGATGCTACCTCAGGTTTCGATAATTATTCTATGCGTTAGCTTTTTGGCATATAAATCATACGACTCTTTTATTCAAAATGGTAAAATCAAATTGAATGATATAATACTGCCGCTGATATTTACAATCAGTACCGTAAGCGTTTTATTACTGGCGTTTAATGGCGTTAGCTCAAATATCTAAAAGCAATTATATAATCTTGTTGAATAAATAATTTGAACGACTTTTCCGTGGCAAATTGAATTAAGCTTGGGTGTTGTTCTGGGTCGGCTTCGATTATTAAATACCCACCATTATTTAAGGTGTTAATAGATTGAATAACTAGTTTTTCGATAAGTTGTTTGCCGGAGTTATCTGCAAACAGAGCTAATGATGGTTCGTAATTCGTTTCGGGTGATCGTGCCCAATCTTTATCGACATAGGGTAGGTTGGCGATTATAATATCAAATTTATTGTTAATGCTTGCTAGTAAGTCACTTTCTATAAGGTCTACAGTCGCCTTTAATCTGTCTGCGTTTATTTTGGCGATCTCGAGAGCCTCGGGGCTGACATCGGAAAGTGTTACGTCTAAATCTGGCTCTTCGAGTTTAGCGCTAATGCCAAGACAACCGCTACCGGTGCCGATATCAATTAGGTTTGAAATTTTATCTGTATTGATTTGTTTTAGGATATCTATGATTGTTTCTGATTCTGGCCGGGGTATCAGCGTGTCTTTTGTAATCTGGAATTCGCGTCCATAAAATTCTTTATAGCCGAATAAATAGGCAAGTGGTATGCGTTTTAGTCGTTGTTCGATTATTTCGTCAACTTTTGATAGGGTTTCTGTGTCAATTTTAGCCTCGGGATATGCATGCAGGTAGGTTCTGTTTTTTAACATACAGTTTGATAAAATAATTTCGGCATCAAGGTCGGGGCTGGGTATGCCAGCTTTGGAAAGTTTTAGTGAAGCGTCTGCAAGCCAATCTTTAATTACTGGCATTTGCGGCAGCCAATTCGCGTTCATAGCTTTGTAGTTTTTCTACTAAATCTTCGATATCGCCGTTCATAGCCCCGGGAATCCCACTGCGAGAATAGCTGATTCGATGATCAGTAATGCGGTCCTGGGGGAAATTATAGGTGCGAATTTTTTCGCTACGATCACCCGAGCCGATTAGGCTGCGACGCTCTGCTGTTAATTTTGCTTGTTCGGCGTCGGTTTTTTGTTGTAGTAAACGACTACGGAGTACGCCGAGGGCTTTTTCTTTGTTTTTTAACTGAGATTTCTCATCCTGGTTAATGACTACCATGCCGGTAGGGATGTGAGTTATGCGAACAGCACTGTCGGTAGTATTGACGGACTGTCCGCCGTGTCCACCAGAACGATAAATATCAATTCGTAGATCATTTGCTTCGATTTTAATGTCAGTTTCTTCGGCTTCGGGAAGAACAGCTACTGTTACGGTGCTAGTATGGATTCGTCCTTGTGATTCAGTGGTTGGGACGCGTTGGACGCGATGAACGCCAGATTCGAATTTTAATTTTGAATACGGAGCGTCGCCTTTGATACTAAAAATAACTTCTTTGTAGCCACCGGTGTCGTTGGCGCTCTCGCTGATTAGCTCGGTTCGCAAGTTGTGGGTTTCACAGTAACGTAGATACATTCGATATAGTTCGGCGGCAAACAAACTGGCCTCATCGCCACCAGCGCCAGCCCGAATCTCGACAATGATATTTTTTTCGTCATTAGGGTCTTTGGGCGCAAGCATGGCAAATAACTCATCATCAATTTTCTGCAGCTGCTCGTTGATGTCGTCTATCTCTTGCCTGGCCATCTCGGCTAGTTCGTCATTACCGCTAGCTAATTCCTTGGCCTCATCTAATTGACCTCTGAGGGTTTCTTGCAAATTAGCTTTTTCAAGGATGTTGTTTAATTCGGTAGCACGCTTGTTTTTCTTGGTATAGTCAGGGTCTGTATAAGCAGTGGGTGATGATAAAAACGAATCAAGCTCGGCTTTTTCGAGTTGCAATTCTGCGGTGTTGAGTGATATTTTTGCCATAATTTTATAAACCTTTTATTATATTGTAACAAAAAAGAGGCTATCATCACGATAACCTCTTTTGATATTAAAGCTAAAGTTCTTCTGATTTTTTAGCTTTTTGAGCGTTAGCCTTTTTAGCTTTACTTGCAAGCGCAATTTTACGAGCTTCAGCAGCTGCAAATTTAGCCTTAAAGCGATCAACACGACCTTCGGTGTCGATAATTTTTTCTTCACCTGTAAAGAATGGGTGAGAAGCTGATGAGATGTGGATTTTAACGAGTGGATATTCGTTGCCATCTTCCCATTTAGTTGTTTCGTTGGTCTGCGCAGTAGACTGTGTCAAAAACGCAAACCCAGCCACCTCGTCGCTAAATACGACAGGGCGATATTCGGTTGGGTGTAAATTGGTTTTCATAATCTGATATATTGTATCTGTTTTTGGTTGAAATGTCAAAGGGTTATTGTATTTGTTGAAATACTTTAGCCAGAGTGTTATAATTAACCAGTAAATAATTTAATGACACAACCTGCGTAAAAGACAAACTCGGAACCTTCGAGATGCAGGTGAGGAAAAAGGAGCACAAATTTATGGCAGTAGATGTCAATATGAAAGACCTGTTTGAAGCAGGCGTACACTTCGGTCACAAGACCAGCCGTTGGCACCCTAAAATGGCAAAATATATTCACAGTAAACGACAAGATAGTCACATTATTGACCTTGCTAAAACTGTCGAAGGTCTAGATTTGGCATTGCCATTCTTGACCAAGGTTGCCGCTAGTGGCAAGCAAATTTTGTTCGTAGGTACTAAAAAGCACACCAAAGATATCATCCGCGAAGCTGCAGTTGCTATCAATCAACCATACGTAACCGAACGATGGTTGGGTGGCACGCTAACGAACGTTACTACAATGACCAAGCAGATCAAGAAACTAAAAGATCTTGAAAAGCGAATGGACTCTGGTGATCTTGAAAAGCGATACTCAAAGCTTGAAGTCCAACGATACCAAGAAGAAATTGATGAACTAAACCTTAAATATGGTGGAGTCAAAGACTTAAACGGTAAACCGGGCGCAGTCTTGATTGTTGATGTTATTGGCGATATGAATGCTATTAAAGAGGCGAGAACATTAGGTATCCCAGTTATTGCTGTCGTTGACACGAATGCCGACCCATCTCTAATTGACTATGTAATCCCTGGTAATGATGACGCAATCAAGGGCGTTCAGTTATTACTTGACTACGTTAGTGCAGCTATATGTGAGGGCGCTGGCACTAAAAAAGTGGCCGACGAAGTTAAGACCGTAGAAAAATAAATCAAATTCATAGGAGAAATAGGCGATGGCAGTATCAATTGATGATATTAAAAAACTAAAAGAGTTATCAGGTATTGGTTTGACTGATGCAAAAAACGCTCTTGTTGAAGCTGACGGTAATTTTGACAAAGCACTTGAGGCACTACGCAAAAAAGGCATCACAAAAGCCGAGAAAAAAGGTGATCGTGAAGCTCGCGAAGGCTTGATTGATAGCTATGTTCATGGTGGACGAATTGGTGTTGTAGTTGAGGTCAACTGCGAGACTGATTTTGTGGCCAGGACTGATGGCTTCAAAGCTTTTGTGCACAATATTGCATTGCAGATTGCATCAATGGCGCCAACTTATGTTAGCGAAGCTGATATTCCAGAAGCAGAGATCGAGCGAGTTAAGGCTGAATGCAAAGAGCGCACTCTTGCAGAAGGCAAACCTGCTAATATGGTTGATAAAATCGTTGAAGGCCAGGTAAAAAAGCACTTTGCTGAAAAGGTTCTGCTTAACCAAGTTTATATTATGAACGATAAGCAAACGGTTGAAGAGTTTGTCAAAGAAAATATTGCTAAAACTGGTGAGAATTTAATTATTCGCCAATTCAAACGAATTGAACTTGGCGTAAGCGAATAGAATAAATCGCTAGCGAAACAAAATACCACACAATATTGTATTGTGTGGTATTTTTATTGTTTTTATTAGTGTTAGATATTATACTATTGCCATAAGCTTTAAAAATAAAGCATAAGGTGGTATAAGAACTATGTTTGTGGTTAGAAAAAACAAAGGATTTACGATCGTCGAACTAACGGCTGTAATCGTAGTAATTTCGATTTTAGTAGCTATTTCAATCGTATCTTATGTTGGTATTTCATCAAGGGCAATCCAGGCCTCGGTCCGCACTGATTTAGATAATGTAACAAAACAAATCAAGCAATATCAGGGCACGCTTGGAAATGGTAAGTATCCCGGCTCAGTAACGGATTGCCCTAATCCTGCGAATGGCAATATGTGCTTAAAGCCTAGTGGATCAAATAAATTATCATACAAAGTTTATAATACGACCAAGCCAAAAGATTTTCGTATAACTGCGTATAACGAAGGTCAAGGAATTTATTATAGTAATAATGCTAGTGATATTAAATGTCCACTAAATTTCGTGATCGTACCGGGTAGTAGCTTATATAACACAAAAGATTTTTGTGTTATGAAGTATGAAGCAAAGCAGGCAAGTGCAACAGTGCCAGTGTCAAAAGCGGATAACTCACCTTGGGTCAATGTTGCTCAGGAGGCCGCAGGATTGAACAATGATGCAACTGAATATAGTAAAAACGTTGCAGATTGTAATAATTGCCATTTAATAAGCGAAGCGGAATGGCTAACTATTGCTCATGATTTACTGTCTGTTTCGAGTAATTGGAGCAATGATGTTCCTGGTTACAACTATATATATCGAGGGAATAGCGCAATGGGAATGAGCTCTCCGATACCGGCTAGTAAAAAAGATAGCGAAGGATATTTTGGTTTAAATACTAGTCAAGGTGACGGAACATTGGTCGCTACGTATATAACGGGCGATTCGCAAAAACGAACATTAACGTTGAGTAATGGCGAGGTTATTTGGGATATCGCTGGTAATATATCTGAATGGACGTCTAGTCAGGCTGATGAAGGTAGGCCAGGTAAGACCGGGATTGCTTGTAATGCAGCTGATGGCTCCACATTTGTGGAATGGATGACTGCTGATGTTATGGGTACTTTAAGCCCAAATCCTAGTATATTATTCATGACTGATATAACTAACTATAGTACACTAAATACGAGTCACGGCATAGGTAGCTTATGTAGTGATCCAATATCTGATTGGAGTCGTGCATTTGTACGTGGCGGAAGCTGGGTAAATGGTGGTATATCAGGAGTGTTGTCTTTATCGATTTATTTATCACCGGGCGTAGAAAATCAGTATGTTGGTTTTCGCGCCGCTCGTTAATCATGGTACTAGCGATTATTGCAGGTATTCGTTACAATATAAGTATATGTTTGACACTAAACCATACGAAGAAAAATTCAATTTAACAGTAATTCATTTTGAAGATGAACTTAAAAAAGTCCGAACTGGTCGGGCGCATCCAAGCCAGCTGGATGCTATAAAAGTTGAAGTTTATGGTGCTATGTCGCCGCTTAATCAGGTTGCTAGTATTTCTGCGCCCGAACCTCAACTTTTGCAGGTAACGCCATTCGATCCAAGCAATATCCAAGCAATTTGTGCTTCAATTCGCGCTGATCAAGCTATGGGATTCAATCCGAGTGACGACGGACGGACGATTCGCATTCCAGTTCCTCCACTTACTGAGGAGCGCCGCAAGCTACTTGTAAAACAGGCTAGCGAAAAGGTAGAAGAAGCCCGAATTGGCTTGCGAAACATCCGCCAGGATGCCCTAAAGGACGCTAAGCGCAAAAAAGACGCCAAAGAAATGTCCGAAGATGACGCGAAACGGATTGAAAAAACTATCGATGCAGCTTTGGCAAGTATGAATAGTAAACTTGATGAGATTTTCCGAGAAAAAGAAAAAGAAATCCTGAAGGTATAAATGTCTAACAATATAGCTCCTAAACATATTGGTTATATCGTCGACGGCAATCGTCGATGGGCCAAGGAGCGTGGACTATCGACCTATGAAGGTCATTTAGCTGGTTATAAAACTATTTCAAAAATAGCATTAGCCAGTTTTGATGCAGGCGTAAAATACGTATCGGCTTATATTTTCAGCACTGAAAATTGGAAGCGTAGCGAGGAAGAAGTAGGTAAGTTAATGGGGCTTGTTATGCGGCTAGTAACTACTGATCTATCTGAACTCGAAAAGAATAATATCAAATTAGTTATCTTGGGTTCAAGGGATAATTTAAGCGATAGTGTCAAAAAAGCGGTTGACAAGGCGGTATTAAAAACCGCAAATAACACCGCTGGGACTTTGGCGCTATGCTTTAATTATGGTGGTCACCAAGAAATTATTGATGCAGTTAAAAAAATTGTTCAATCAGGTGCGTCTGCCGACGAGGTGAGTACTGATTTAATTGAGCAAAATTTATACGGTCCAGAAATACCGCCAGTTGATTTAGTTGTTCGTACAAGTGGTGAACAGCGAATTTCTAATTTTATGCTTTGGCGAATTGCGTACAGTGAGATGATGTTTTTAGATAAATATTGGCCTGACATGACAGAATCGGATGTTGCGGATATAATAAATGAATATAACAGTCGTTCAAGGCGCTTTGGGGGTTAAATTATGGATTTGATTATTGGGATAATTACAGGTTTGATTATATTAGCGCTTTTAGTAGTGGCTCATGAATTAGGTCATGCAATCGTCGCTCTTCGTAACGGTGTAATTGTAGAAGAATTTGGCGTTGGCTTTCCGCCGCGCGCTTGGAAGAAAAAACTTAAAAATGGAGTACTTCTATCTCTTAATTGGCTGCCACTTGGTGGTTTTGTAAAATTACAGGGTGAACATGATTCGGCCGATAAAAAAGGCGACTATGGCGCTGCTACTTTCTGGCAAAAAACAAAAATTTTGTTGGCTGGTGTAACGATTAACTGGTTACTCGCGGCAGTAATTTTGACTGTCCTTGCGATAACGGGATTGCCAAAGGTCTTGCCAAATCAAATCACGATACCAGGCGACACTACAGTTGTTCATCAGTCAGTTGAACTTGTATCGATAACTTCAAATCATCCCGCTGAAGATGCCGGCTTAAAGGTTGGCGACAAGATTATCAAGTTTAACGGTCAAAATGTTGCTACGGCAAGTAGTTTAATGGAGCTTACTAAACGAAACAAGGGTCAGCAAGTTGAAATTATTTACAGTCGAAATAATGTTGAAAAAACCGTAAAATTGACACTAGGTGATAGCGCAAAGGGCGGATATTTAGGTGCTGGTCTTGGTCAACGTGAATTTATTAAATCAACCTGGTCGGCGCCGATAGTTGGCATCGCAACTACCGGTCAGTTTACGTGGGCGACACTTGAAGGTATGGGAACGCTTTTCGGTAATCTGGCAAACGGTGTTGTTTCTCAATTCAGCCCTAACCCTGATGTTCGCAAGCATGCTTCGGCCGACCTGGGCATGGCTAGCGAGAGCGTAGCTGGTCCGATTGGCATTTTGGGTACAATCTTTCCGTCAGCTCAAAAGGCCGGACTAACTCAACTGCTCTTTTTGACGGCCATAATATCGTTGTCGCTTGCTGTTATGAATATATTGCCGATTCCGGCCCTTGATGGTGGTAGGTGGTTTACAATGGCGATTTTTAGAATAACTAAAAAAGAACTTACCAAGGAACGTGAAGAAAAAATTCAATCAGTTGGATTTATGATATTGATGGGCTTGATAATTTTGGTAACCTTCGTAGATGTCTCAAAGCTATTCTAAGTGGCTGAGGGTTCTAGCTCTAACTGGATGGATATTTGCAGGCTTTTTTAGTGCTAGCTTTTTAACGTCTGGATTATTCTTCTTTTTAACGACTGTCGGTATCGATTTTAATACGCTTAATTCTAACGTCTTGAGTACAGCTACTGCCGCAGTTTTATACTTATGTACTCTTCTGATTGTGATTGGCTTGCCATGGCTAGTTAGGGAAAAGAAAACTACACTAAAAGATGTTGGTCTGGATAGGCTAATGTCCTGGTTGGATATCTTTATTACACCTTTGGGTCTGATTGTCTATCTGTTGTTGTCGGCTTTTCTGGTCTATTTTGCATCCAAATATATACCGTGGTTTGATACAAATCAGGCTCAAGATACTGGCTTTGAGCGACTTAATCAGCAATATGAATTTTATCTTGCTTTTATTACGCTTGTGATTATCGCTCCCGTGGCTGAAGAAGCTTTGTTTAGAGGTTATATGTTTGGAAATTTAAAAAAGATGGTTCCAACTTGGGCGGCAATATTAGTCACGAGCTTATTATTTGGTATTTTTCATGGCGCATGGAATGTTGGCGTTGATACTTTTGCTCTTAGTATAGTTTTATGTTTGCTACGTGAAATCACTGGCGGTATTTGGTCTTCGATATTGCTTCATATGACAAAAAATGGCATTGCCTTTTATATACTCTTTTTAAATCCGACATTATTAACTACGCTAGGCGGATAGCGTTGGATTGCTCGTATAGTTTTGTGGCAATTACATTGGTTAGTAATTGTTATTGACACACAAGCAACCGCTTGCTAGACTTAGTTGACCATAAAAATATATGGTTTTTAAAATTTAAGATACATAGTGTCGTGGTGCTATAAATTTGGCACCATTTTATAATGATAAAAGGAAAAGAATTTTTTATGAAAAAAGTATATAAACTAACGATCGAAGGGAAGCGTGAGCTCGAGCAAGAACTTGAGTTGTTAAAATCACAACGTGGTGAAGCGACTGAAAAAATTGCTGAAGCTCGTGAGTTTGGTGATTTGAGAGAGAACTCTGAATATGATGTTGCTCGCGAAGAGCAAGGTCTTTTAGAGACTCGTATAAGTGAAATCGAGAATATCCTTCAAAATATCGAGATTATTAAATCTGGTGATAAATCAAAAGTTGGAATTGGTAGCAAGGTTGAATTAAAGTTTGGCAAAAAGACCGTCGTTTATTCAATTGTTGGTCCAATCGAAGCAAATCCACTTGAAGGCAAAATTAGTAATGAATCTCCAATCGGACAGGCTTTATCTGGTAAAAAAGTTGGCGACAAAGTGACTATTTCGACGCCTAAGGCTAATATCGAGTACGAAATTATCAATCTTTGTTAATTCTGTACGTCCCAAGCATAATCAAATCCACTCCATAATAGGGGTGGATTATGTTATAATGTTAAGATATGGCTACACTAAAAGACTTCCGCGAAGAAAGATTACGAAAACTAAAGCAATTGAAGGATTTGGGCTTAAATCCTTATCCAGCTGATGCTAAACGAACGCATAATACTATCGACATAATCGATAATTTTGAGGGCTTAATTGATCAAAAAGTTACAGTCTCTGGCCGCATTGTTAGCATTCGAAAGTTTGGCAAGCTCGCCTTTATCGTTCTCAAGGATTTTACTGGCCAAATACAATTATTCTTGCGCTCAGATGTAGTTGAGGGTCTTGACGCAGGTAAGAACCAAATTGGAATTGCACAGTTGCCGTTGCTTGATACTGGTGATTTTATCGAGGCGACCGGTAGTGTTATTAAAACCAAAACAGGCGAAATTTCGATTGAAACGGTTAATTTAAAACTATTAACTAAATCACTTCGGCCAATGCCAAGTACTGTTGAGGGCTTTACTAATAAAGAAGAGCGCATGCGACGTCGTTATGTTGACATGAACGTTAATCAGGATGTTCGCGACCGTTTTATTCGTCGGAGCAAATTTTGGCAGGCGACCCGTGATTTTCTTAATGAAAATGGCTTTGCTGAGATTAACACTCCAGTACTTGAACACACAACCGGCGGGGCAGACGCAAACCCATTTATGACCCACATGGATGCGCTTGACCAAGATTTTTACCTCCGCATCAGCCACGAGCTACCATTAAAACGCCTAATTGGCGCAGGTTTCGAAAAGATTTATGATATTGGTCCACGTTTCAGGAACGAAAATTACAGTGACGAGCATTTACCTGAGCATGTCGCGATGGAGTGGTATTGGGCTTACGCCAACTGGCAGGACGGCATGAAGTTTATGGAGGAAATGTACAAGACGGTTCTTCAAAAGACTTTCGGCACTTTGCAGTTTAGTCTAAACGGCAAAGAGATTGATATGAACCGTACCTGGGAGATTTGGGATTATGCGACGGTTATCAAGGAACGTTACAATATTGATGTTTACGAAAGTTCACTTGATGAGGTTAAAAAAGCCTTATCTGACAATAAACTAGAAGTTGAACAGACCGAAAATCGTGCCCGTGGTATTGATAAGCTATGGAAAAATATTCGTAAAGACGTAGCTGGTCCTGTATGGTTGATCAATACACCAAAATTCATCAGCCCTTTGGCTAAAAGTAATCCTGACGATGAGCGAACAGTACAGCGTTTCCAGTCGGTTATTGCAGGTTCCGAACTGGGAAATGGTTTTTCCGAGCTTAATGATCCGATTGATCAATTAAGCCGATTTGTTGAACAACAGGGTATGCGCGAAGCGGGTGATGATGAAGCTATGATGCTAGACATTGATTTTATTGAGATGTTGGAATACGGTATGCCGCCAGCCTGTGGTTGGGGTCATAGTGAACGAGTCTTCTGGATATTTGAAGGCGTAACGGCTCGTGAAGGTGTACCATTTCCTCAGCTTCGTAGTGATATTGACAACACTACACGCGAAATTTATTCTGATATAAAACTTATATAATCAATAGCTCAAAACGTTTAAGTTTGCTATAATCACGGCATGAAGAAGTTTATATTTGGTCTATCTATTCTGTTGTCAGCTTTTGTTTTACACGCTGACTGCGCCAGCGCATCAACTAGTGATTTTACAATAAATAGTTTTAAAGTCGATTACTATCTGGATAGGGATGATGAAGGTCGCTCAACACTCAAAACCGTTGAAGCGATAACGGCCGAATTTCCGGCTATTGATCAAAATCATGGTATCGAGCGGGTTATTCCGACAAGCTATAATTCGCACCCGACGAGCCTCAAAATACAATCCATTACCGATGAGAAGGGTAATAATTTAAATTACTCAACTAGTACTCAAAATGATAATTTAGTACTTCGAATTGGTGATGCTGATGTTTATGCGCATGGTTTGACAAATTACGTCATTACATATACTCAGCGCGACATTACTAGGTTTTATAGTGATACAAACAGTGATGAATTTTACTGGGATGTAAATGGCACTGGTTGGTCGCAGAAGTTTGACAATGTAGCAGCAACTATCCATCTTGGAAAGGGCTTGTCGAATTTCTTAACGGGTAACCAGTCTTGTTATTATGGGCCTTTAGGTTCGACCGATAAGTGCACCATGATCAAAGGCGATGATGTTATTAGTACAATACCAGTAAGTTTAAAATCGGGTGAGAATGTAACTATTGCGGTTGGTTTTAAACAGGGTACTTTTGGCGATTACAAGATGTCATTGATTGAGCAACTTGAAAAATATATAGTATATATCGAATTGTTTGTTGCGATTTCTTTGCTTACTACCGTATGTTTATTAAAGATTTTTAAAGACAAGGGTGCGCCTGGCCGTGGTACGATTATTGCGGAATATTTGCCACCAAAGGGGATTGATATTGTCTTGTCTTCCATTATTGACTGCAATACGACGACCTGGGCGGCGGCGACGTACATCGACTTGGCAGTCAAGCATAAGGTGCAGATAATAGACAGCGGCGAGGAAAAGCTTTGGAAGAAAGTATATAGTTTGAAGCTAATATCAACTGATGGATTGAGCGATATAGAAAGTTCGGTTGCGGAAGCCTTGTTTGGGTCGCCGCTTGTTATTGGCAGTGAACATCAAATTAAGGCAGGAAGTGATTTTTGGTTAGCTAGCAAATTAAACAAAATCTATAAACAGGTACGTAAACGGGTTGACGATGAAGGCTACTATATAAATAATAGAAAACTTCATTTTCTAATGGGCGTTATTTCCGCTGTGATATTGATTCAATCAATTCTAATATTTTTTATTTTTATTAACTACGCGTCTGGACCTATAGTATTGTTAGTTGGTATCATTGCCGCTTCAATTGGTTTTGCTGTTTTAGGTACGTCAAAGCCGTTTTCTGTTAAGGGCAAGGAGCTAGCTGATTATTTAGCTGGTCTAAAGTTATATATAAGAGTTGCCGAAGCTGACCGAATCAAGGTCTTGCAAAGTCCACAAGGCGCCGCTAGGGAAGCTGTTGACACTAACGACACTAAGGCTGTATTGCGTTTGTATGAGCGCGTACTGCCGTATGCGGTTTTATTTGGCATTGAGAGCAAATGGGTAGATGTACTGGGCAAATATTATGAACAACAAAATGTAACACCAGATTGGTATGTTGGTAATAGCATGTTTAATGCTGCTTTGTTTGCATCGGCAATATCAGATTTTTCTACTTCAGCGGCAGCTAGTAGCACATACAGCTCGTCATCAAGCGGTGGCTCATCTGGAGGTGGGTCGTCTGGCGGCGGCGGAGGCGGCGGCGGAGGCGGCGGCTGGTAAAACCCCAAAATGAAAAAAGTTATATTTGGGCTGCTATTGTTATCGTCGCTCTTCATTCGAGTAAGTTCAGTTGTTGCATCGGATAGTTTTGCATTTAAGTCTGTAAATAATTTCACGATTAGTGACTTTACGGCAGATCATTATCTTGATAAAGACAGCTCTGGTCGTTCGACGCTAAAAACCGTCGAGAATATTACTGCCGAATTTCCACAGTATGATCAAAATCATGGAATCGAGCGTTATATTCCAATGAAGTATGATAATCATTCGGTGAGCTTAAGGATTGAATCGATTAAGAATGAAAAAGGCGGTAACATTAATTACTCGCTTAAAAAATCTAACGACAATTTAGTTATTCGTATTGGCGATAGTGATAAATATGTTCATAATACGATGAAATATGTTATTACTTATACTCAGCGTGATGTAACGCGGCATTTTAGCGATACAGATAGCGATGAGTTTTATTGGGATATAAATGGTACTGGTTGGCCCCAGCGTTTTAGTAGTATAGCTGCAAGATTGCATCTGGGCGCTGGAATTGCCAAATCTTTAAGCGGAAAGCAATCTTGTTATTATGGCAAATATGGAGATACTAGCCAATGTGCACTTGTCCGCGATGATGATGTTTTTACAACAACCGTCACAAAACTTAAACCTTATGAAAATGTTACGATTGCCGTAGGTTTCAAGAGTAATACATTTAGTGACTACAAGGTTTCATCAGCCGAATTGATTGAAAAATATATTGTAAAGATCGAGATCTTTATTGCGATTTTGGTATTTTTGATATTAACGTTAATTAGGTTTACGCTCGGCGGGGATGCGCCCGGTAAGGGAATAGTTGTTCCCGAGTATTTACCACCCGAAAACGAAGATATTGCGACGGCGGCAGTTTTGAGAAAATGTAAAAAAACTTGGTCAACGGCAATTATAATTGGCCTTGCAGTTGGTCGTAAAATACAAATATCTGATAATGGTGAAAAGAAGACTAGAAAAAAGATTTACACCCTAAAACTACTGTCCATCGATAAATTAAGTCGCGGTGAATTTCTGGTCGTGCAGGCACTATTTGGCTACAAGCTGGTGATTGGTAGTGAGTATGTAATAAAACCCCATAAAAATGACCCAGTATTAGCTAAATGGCTATTTGATTCGTTTAACGAGATTAAGATGCAGGTTGATTTAGATGGCTATTATTCTGAAAATGTCAAAGCTAATAAATTGATGTCAATTATACTGTACTCGACGATAGCACAAATGTCGTTGGCAGCTTTCATTTACCAGTTAAATGAAGATAGTATGAAATTTATAGTTATGACTGCGATTATAAGTTTTATTTCGGGTATCATTATCAAGAATTCATACAAGCCGTTATCAGAGAAGGGTCGTAAACTGTCAGATTATCTCAAAGGCCTAGAAATGTACATTAAAACCGCCGAAACTGATCGAATTAACTTCTTGCAAAGCCCGCAGGGTGCTTTAAAAGGTTCTGTTGACGTGAATGATGGCGAGGCTATATTGCAATTATATGAACGAGTTTTACCTTATGCGGTTTTGTTTGGTATTGAAAAGAAATGGACTGAAACATTAAGCCAGTATTATCAGGGGCAAAATTCTAATCCGTATTGGTATAACACCTATGATTCGTTTGATTCGTCATCGTTTAGGTCTGCAATGTCGAATTTTACTTCATCGGTAGGCAATAGCAGTAGTTACGTCTCGTCATCTTTGCTCAGCGAATTGTCTTCAAGTGGCAGTTCGTCAAGTAGTTGGTCTTCAAGTGGCGGCTCATCTGGCGGTGGATCGTCTGGTGGCGGTGGTGGAGGTGGCGGAGGCGGCGGCTGGTAGGCCGCTACGGCTAAGGCTTGAATTTAAAATGTGTATTTAATAGGTTCGCGTGCTATCGCGGGTCTATTTTTAGTATTATAGCTTGACATTTAATAGTACCTTGTATAACATAGAACTATGGCAGACAAAGACACCACTAGCGAATTGTACGCCGAACAGATGGCGATACAGCTTAGAAAAGGTTTTTTAGCTTATTGCGTACTCAAGGTTTGTTCGCATAATGCAAAATACACGAGTGATATTATTATGGAGCTTCGGGAAGCTCAGTTAGTAGTAGTGGAGGGTACAATATATCCTTTGTTATCGCGACTACAAAAAGACGGATTGCTGGTTCACGAATGGCAAGAAAGTGAACAAGGTCCACCACGAAAATATTATAAAACGACAGAATATGGTAACGAGGTAATACAATTTACAACCAAAAAAATATCCGCACTTAACGCAACCCTGGAAAGATTATAAGGAGAGATTATGAAAGAAATTACCAGAATACATATTGCCAAAGTTCCGTATGACATTGAATTTGCGGCAAAAAAAGATATCGAAAAATACATCAAAGCTTTGGAGCTTTATGCCGAAGACGATGAGCTTCTTCAGGATATTGAAATACGAATTACTGAATTATTATCTGATCGTGGAGTATCCGTTAACGGTGTAATTACGGTTGATGATGTTGTTGCTATTCGAAAGCAACTTGGTGAGCCAGAGGAATTTATGGGTGACGAAAAGCGAGCAAAGCCAAATGTTGAAGTTAGTCATATCAATGCTGAACGTAAATTATTTCGCGATAAAGACAACGCTGTACTTGGCGGCGTATTAAGCGGCTGCGCAAACTACTTTGGGGTTAATCCACTTTGGCTAAGATTGATATTTATCGCAACTTTATTCTTTTCGGCAGGCACGGTACTACTAGCTTATTTGCTACTTTGGGTTATTATTCCACCGGCAAAAACTGCAGCTGAAAAGCTACAAATGTGCGGCAAGCCTGTTAATCTCGACTCTATTAGAGAGCTAAATGAGAGCGGTCAAAATCTTGCTTCCGAACGCGAACGCGCAACCGCAGTCCGTCGTGTAATAATGCTAATTATTGGCGTTATATCAATTGGGATTTCGGTAACAACATTGATGTTTACTATTTTTGCGGCCTTTGGAATTTATCACTATAATGTTTTTGGTGGTATTGTGCCGGGCGCTCAATGGGCGTTTGTTGTTGCTTATATTTTAGCGATCATTTCAGGAGTTTTATTGTCAACATTGTTTGCTGTGGTTGCTTATATTGCTTTTACGCTAAATATAAACAAAAGAATAATAATTAGTGTTATTGTTATTGTTGTCGCTGGACTTTTGTCATTTGGCACAGCTGTCGGCCTAGTGTCGTACCAATCAATGAGGGTGGATAGTCAAATTCAAAGGACTGTAAAAGATAGCAGTATCTCGGTTCCAGCTGGTTTCTCATCGATAAAAAAGATATCAGTAGATGCGAGGTCTGTTCAGATAAAATATGTAGTTGATAATAATAATCGAATTGTATATCACTCTTTGCCGGGTGACGAACAGCCAAATATATCTTATGACGGTACAAACTTAAGTGTTAAGCTTCAGCCGAATTTAAGCGCTAGGTGGCCACACCTTCAGCCGACTTTGACTATTTACGGACCAAAGCTAGATTTGATCGAGGTTAAATACGGCAACGTAATTTATTCAGCCATTAAACAGGATTTAGCTATTTTTACAACAGGTCAAAATTCATCGATTAACTTAAGTGGTGGAATATTTAATAATCTTGCGATTGATGCTAGGGATAATTCCTCGGTATCGGCCGATGAATCTACTGTTGAAAATGTCATAATTAATTCACAGACAGATTCGGATATTGAACTGGGGACGGTTAAATCACTCGACGTTACTCAGCCAGAAGCTTGTCCAGCTAATGCTAGCGCTAAGGTTGATTTGCAGAGTGTGAGTGCGGGTACTATGCTCTATAACAGTAAAGAAATCAAGGCTGGTACGTATGACGCAATCTGTGGGTCAATAACTTTTGACGGTAAAAACTAAGGAAAATAAAGGATTGAAATGACAACACGTGATATATTACGCCGAGCCAGACGAAGCTTGGCCCAGGCAAAGGTGCGAACAATATTAACTAGCCTTGCGATTGCTGTTGGGGCTTTCACTGTAACCCTTGCTTTAGCGGCTGGTGAGGGTGGTCGACAGTATACCGAAGAAATGGTCAAAACCAGTGGTGATGCCGGCAGTCTAAATGTTTACCCAAAAAGGATTGAACCTAAAAACGACAAATTGACCGAATATGGTACAGCAGAAAATTCTCCTTCCCAGAGAAATACACTAAGTGAATCTGATGTGGCAAAAATTAAAAAAATTGATGGGGTCGCTAATGTTCAGCCGATATATGATATCCAGCCTCGTTATGTGACTCGCGGTGATGGATACAAAAAATATGTTGCGGCGGTTAATGTTAAAATTCATCGTACGGAAATGAAATTGTCGGCTGGGTCTTTGGATGACAACAGGATACCGATCGGCGGAATATCTGTGTCGGAAGAGTTACTGTCGTCATTCGGATTTTCTAATGCTACTAGTGCTATTGGCCAAAAAATTATAATTAATTTTCCAAAATTAACAGCCAGCGGTGAATCTACCGAAGAGTCGTTTAATAAAACGTTCAAGATTGCAGCAGTCGACCACGGTACCGATGCGACGTTGTATTATCAACCATCGCTAAATATTTCGGTTGATGATGGTAAAGAGGTGTATGACTACCAAATGTCGGGCAGCAGTAGTGATAAGTATGACGGAGTAGTGGTCGAGCTCAAAGATGGCGTGGATGTAAAAAATGCCAAAGAAACGATTGCTGGGCAGAATTATGAGGTCTACTCACTTCAAGATATTCGTGAAACTTTATTGCAAATGGTTAATATTGCACAGTGGGGAATGGTTGCTTTTGGAGCGCTGGCTATTCTTGCTTCGATCTTTGGGATAATAAATACGCAGTATATTAGTGTACTAGAGCGCACTCAGCAGATTGGCTTGATGAAAGCGCTTGGTGCTAGAAAAAAAGACATCGCACGACTGTTCAGATACGAAGCTGCGTGGGTTGGGTTTTTGGGCGGAGTCGCTGGGACAGTATTAGCTTTGCTAGTTGGCTTTGCAAATCCATTGATTGCCAAGACTCTTGGTCTGGAAAAGGGCGTCGAGTTGTTAGTATTTCAACCTTTGACTAGCCTGATTTTGATAATAGTGATGATGACAATTGCAATTAGCGCTGGCTATTTTCCATCCAGGAAAGCGGCCAAGCTTGATCCAATTGAAGCCTTAAGAACTGAATAAATGTTACAATAAATAGGAAAGAGGAAATTATGATTGAAGTTAAAAATGTGACAAAAACGTATGGTAAAAAGAATAATGCTTTTGTTGCTCTTGATAATGTTAGTTTTACAATACCAGACGGTGCCAGTGTAGCTATTTTAGGAAAGTCCGGAAGCGGAAAGTCGACGCTTATGCACGCCATCAGCGGTCTAGATAAACCAGAAAAAGGCGAGATTATAATTGATGGTAAGAACATCTTAGCCCTAAATCAAAAAGCGATCGATAAATTTCGATCTAGGACAATTAGCTTTATTTTTCAAAGTTTTTTCGTTCAAGCCAATGAAAGTTGCTATGATAACGTTAGTTTGCCGCTTGAAATTTCGGGCACGGCAGTAAATCGACGCAAGAAACGAATCGAAGATGCGTTGACGGCCGTTGAATTGCTTGATAAAAAGAAATCGCGCGCTCGTGACCTATCGGGTGGCCAAAAGCAGCGACTTGCAGTGGCTAGGGCGATTGTCGGTAATCCGCGAATCTTGTTTGCCGATGAACCAACCGGAAACTTGGACAGCGCCACCGGTCAGGTTGTAGAAGATTTATTGTTTGGATATAATAAAGATAATGATGTTACGCTGATTGTCGTTACTCATGACCCAGACCTTGCCAAGAGATGCGATATTCAAATTCACATTAAAGATGGAAAAATCGAATCAATTGAAGGGAATGAATAAATGAAACTTAGGGATATCACAATTCGCGCTGGACGAAGCCTGAAACACGCAAAGGCGCGGACATTACTAACTAGCCTTGCTATTGGCGTTGGTGCCTTTACGATTGTCTTGAGTTTGGCAGTTGGGGCGGGTGGCCGTCAATATGCTGCAAATATTATTAGTAGCAATACTAACGAAAAAGCGTTATATAACATTAGTCCAAAACAAGACGGGGTTGATTCGTCCAAGCCTAAAAAATACACTAATGCGCAAATCGCCAATTATGGTGGTTACGAAATGGTGTTGTTGCGACAATCTGATCTTGATAAAATGGCTAAGGTTGATGGCGTTAAGTCTGTAATGCCGTATTTTACAGTTTCACCTAAATATGTAACACGTGAAGGTCAAGAAAAATATCAGGCCAGCATTGAACCTTTCCAAAGCGAGGTAAAGCTTGAATATGCGGCGGGTAATGCTAATGATATTGATAAAGATAGCATAATTATTCCTGATGATTATCGTGAAGCTCTGGGTTTTAAAAATGCATCAGATGCAATTGGCAAGAAGGTTCAAATCATTATTGAAAAGGGAGGTTCAAACCCGCTTGATCCAGAGATTAAGGCTTTTGAGTATAATATTGTTGGTGTAAATAAAAAGCCAGCCGTAGCTATAAATGGCGGCACGACATTACAAATGACAAGTGGCAATATGAAAATTATAAATGACTATAATTTGCAAGGAACTCCAACTTACGGAACATACCTTAGCGCTTCGGTCATGGCAAAAGATGATGTCGACGTGGATACTGTGAAAACTAATCTGGACAAGGCTGGTTATGAATCTAAAACAGCCGAAGATTTGATGGGCTTCATATTCCAATTCATTAACGTTTTACAAGCAATCTTGATTGGCTTCGGCGCGCTTGCGGTTTTGACATCAGTCTTTGGAATTATCAATACTCAATATATTAGTGTGCTTGAGCGAACCCAGCAAATCGGTTTAATGAAAGCCCTTGGTATGCGACGTCGTGATGTTGGTCGCTTATTTAAACTTGAAGCCGCTTGGGTAGGTTTCCTTGGTGGATCGATCGGAAGTATTCTTGCAGTAGCAGGTGGTACGATTGCAAATCCAATAATTAGCAAAGCCCTAAAAATCGGTGATGTTAGCCTGATAGTATTTGAGCCTCTGAGTGTTGCGGTAGTTGTAGTTGGTTTAGTTGTAGTATCTGTTGTTTCAGGAATACTGCCAGCTCGCAAAGCCGCGAAGCTTAACCCGATCGAAGCTCTTCGCACTGAATAGTTAGTCGATGGATAGTATTTCAGCCGTACCCATTATGAGTGCGGCTGATTTTTTAATGGTGCGCTTTGTGCTAAATTATAAATAATATGCTAGTATAATGTTAGACTAATATAAAACGAAAAATAAACATGCTTAAGTTAAAAAATACGACGACAAACGACAAAATAAATATCTTTTTTATATTGTTAGCTTCGTTGTTTTTTATACTTTCAGTAGCTTTTGGTAGTATTACATTTTTAGATTACAAAAAAGCAGAAAAAATTTCCCAAATAGAAAATTCTAAATTAGATGCATTGAAATCAAAACTTGAAAAAACATCCTCACTTAAACCAATTGAGGGAAATGACACTAATGTGGTCAAAATGTTGCTTAAAATCTTGGGCAAATCAGATGATGAGGTTAAAGTTGACATTACCGATACCTCAAGCCCGCAGATATCAAAAGACGGCTCGATTATTTATGGAAGCTCAAAAACCGACGTAACGATTAACGTCACTGTAGTTATTGCCAGCGGTAATTTATCTTTTGCAAAAGATTTGACAGTATTAATCCCGAAGAAGGCTATCAAGCCAACTCCAACCGAGAGATCTGTGAGCGTAAGGGACTATGATGCAAAAGGCGATGGTATCGCCGATGACACGCTTAAAATTCAACGAGCTATCGATTATATCAGTTCGGTTGGTGGCGGAACCGTAAATATCCCATCAGGTACCTATATTATCAACCCAGACGTTTCAATTAACATGAAAAGCAGTATCCAATTAAGTTTGTCGAGTGATGCAATACTTAAATCATCGTCAAGCAGCAAGGTGAACTCGGAAGTTATAAATATTATCGACGTCAATAATGTAAATATTATTGGTGGCAAAATTATTGGCGACAGATATATACACACTGGAACTGGTGGTGAATGGGGCATGGGTGTTAATATTGAAAAAAGTTCAAACGTTAAAATTAGTGATATAAATATAACAAACTGTTGGGGTGATGGTATCTATATTGGCGGCGAATCGTCAAACGGTGTAGTTATCGACGGAGTTATCAGCGACAACAACAGACGCCAGGGCTTGTCGATTACAAACGCAAAGAACGTTACCATTACCAGTAGTGAATTTAAAAATACTAACGGCACCTTGCCTCAGGCTGGCATAGATCTCGAGCCAAACCCAGGCCAAACCGTCGAAGATATTAAAATTGATAATATAAAATCAATTGGTAACAAGGGTTCGGGTGTTGATATTTTAGGTATGAACGGTCCGGTCCGTAGGGTGAAAATATCAAATAGTGTACTGCAGGATAATGCGGGCATTGGCGTAATGATGTCGAGCGCAAATGACATCGCTTTAACTAACGACGTCATCCGTAATAGCACTTTTGGTATTGAAGTTAAAAACGATGTTTACAATGTAGTCGCAAGCGGCCTTGATATTTCATATAATCAGTCGCGCGGCGTATCTTTGGTTAGCAACAATCAAAAGGTCGGTATTGAAAATATTCTATTCAAAGATACGACGGTCGCAAATAACAGCCAACGTAGTCCGGGTAAAGCTGATGGCGTTAGGATTGACGCCTATGATTCGACTGGTTACATTAAAAATGTAAAATTTATGAACACTAAATTCATTGATAACCAGAAATCACATACTCAGAGTTTTGGTTTGACTGTCGGTAACTCAAAGTTAATTAGCGACATAACCTTGTATGCCGACTGTGTATTTTCAGGCAATATATCAGGCGGTTTACACTCTGCGGTCCCAATTTCTCAGAACGTACCTAGATAAGTGTAATACTGGCGTTTACTAGTTTAGGTCTGTTACAATATTTATATGTTAGATATACGATTTATTAGAGACAACGCCGCAGCCGTCGAAATTAATGCTCATAACAAAGGCTATGATATTGATATATCTTCACTTATAAAACTAGATGATGAACGTCGTGATTTGCAAACTCAGGTTGATGATTTACGCGAAAAACGCAATGAAATCGCCGCCAGCTCAAAAGGAGTTCGACCTACGCCCGAGCAAATAGCAGAAGGTAAAGCTATCAAAGATCAGCTTTTGGTTATTGAACCCCAACTTAAAACTGTAAACGATAGTTATCTTGAGTTACTTAAAAAAGTTCCAAATATGGCCGCTAGCGACGTACCGGTTGGTCTTACTGAGGATGAGAACGTCGTTACAAAAACCATAGGTGAGCCGACTAAATTTGATTTTAAACCCAAAAATCACGCCGAAATCGCCGCTGGTCGTGGTTGGCTCGACAAAGAGCGTGCCGCCAAGGTGACCGGCAGTCGTTTTACCTATGTTAAGGGTGATTTAGTTAAATTACAAATGGCGATTGTGCAATTCGTGATGAACGCATTAAGCGACGAAGAGGTTGTTGGTAAAATCGCAAAAGAGGCAGGGCTAACTGTATCAAGCTGCGCTTTTACGCCAATTTTGCCGCCACTGATGCTCCGCACTGAGATGTATGATGCTATGGACCGTCTCGAGCCCCGTGATGACCGTTACAAGATAGAGGGTGATGATTTGTGGTTGCAGGGAAGTGCCGAGCATGTGCTAGGCAGTATGCACTCTGGCGAGATTTTTGAAGAGACCGAATTACCGCTTCGATACCTTGGTTATGCTACTAGTTTCCGCCGCGAAGCTGGCACTTATGGCAAAGACATGGAAGGAATTCTTCGCATGCATCAATTTGACAAACTCGAAATGGAGAGTTTTACAACCGCTGATGACGGTCCAAATGAGCATCTGTTGTTCGTGGCGATTCAGGAATATCTATTAGCCCAGTTACAACTACCATACCGTGTAATTCAAAAGTGCACTTTTGATATCGGCAAGCCAAACTCTCGTGGTGTCGACATGGAAGCTTGGCTGCCTGGTCAAGACAAATACCGCGAAACTCACACCGCTGATTATATGACGGATTACCAATCACGTCGTCTAAATACTCGTGTCCGTCGCACCTCTGGCGATCTTGAGCTGGTCCACACCAATGACGCCACGGCCTTTGCCATCGGCCGAATAATGATTGCGATTATCGAAAACAATCAAACCGAGGATGGAAAAGTAAACATCCCAACGGTGTTGCAACCATATCTCGCCAATAAAGCAACCTTGTAGTAAAACAATAAGTAATAATGTGCAAGCCTGTATGAAACAGGATTGCTTTTTTTGCAATATTATGCTAATGTTATAAGTAATTTAACAGATTAAAAAACAAAAATATGAAATCAGAAAAACTTTGTAGCAGTTATTCGCCAGAGAGTGATAAAAATAATATAACTTCACTTGAATCTTTTATTGAGCCCGAGAACTATATTGATTATTTTGATAAAAAAATACCTCTAACCATTGATGCTAAATATAGTGATAACGATTCAGAAAAAGAAGTTAACAGATTAGTTCATGCTTTTAATGCCCTAAAACATAAATCATCTGATAACAAAGATACTTTTAACAATCTGCTGAATTTATCTTACTGTCGGGCTACTCAGTATAATACATTTAATTATTACGATATTAATTCATATCCAGAATTAATATTAAAAGCGGTTGATGACATCAATAGTGATTCAGAATTTATAAACAGATTAATTAAAAAAATAACATTTAACGAGATTGAAAATACACCGATAAAAGAGCATATGCCTTATATAGCCGACAATCCTAGGGCTGCTTTTATGAAAGACTATGTGAATTTTGGTCCTGATTACAGGCGTTTATATCGGGAAGTGGTTGATTATTCTCAAGAAATAGACGATGTCGATCTATTGTATTCGCCAGGAGGCGAGACTCTGAATGAGCATTATGTTGAGTTAGAGGTATTGTCACTTTTTGGTGTCAATATAACTGACGTTAGTGAGGCATCAAGAGGGGCTTTATTTGACTGGGGCGTAAATTTAACTAGAGATAAATATGATAGACTTAAAAAGATTGCAAAACCCAAAACATATACAAATAGAGTTGAGATGGCTAATGCGTTCCTAGCAACTGAATTTGGTGATGATTTTGGTGATTATATAGTTGATATAGCTGAATATTCTAAGGAAAATGAATCTGATGAAATTTTTGAAATAATTAATGAATATCGTGATGTCAGTAGGTCATTTAGTAGTCAGTTTAATGATATCGATCCAGGCTTTTCATTAGGTGCTGAAAAAGCTATGAATGAAAGGTTGACTGACTTATTAGCTGTTGCCGCCGAGGTGTCTAAAAACGGTAGTTTGACTGCTGATGTAGCGCCACACAGAGGAAATGAAGATTATGTTCATGATGGGAAGTTTGATATAAAAATCGATTCACTAGATCAAATAATTGATACTATGAATTCATTTTTGAAATCCCAGAAAATGTTATCAGATATATTGTCAAGCAAAGACACTTGCATAATCAATAGGTATAAAAAAGACGTTGATAAAGTATATTCACAGACGTATTCGCTAATAAATGATAAGTTTGGTATTGCACAGTTTCATGTAAGGCGATTTGGTGCGGGTAGTTTTGATAAGACGGTTGAACATGGTAATTATAATGGTACCGAGGCGACAATCAGTTGGTCTATCAGTCCAAACAATCCATTTGCGTATCCTGGATCAAAAGACCCTGATTGCATGAATGTCCGATTTGATAGGGAAGGGCGTTTGATTGATGAGGCTCCGGATTCGCCAGGCAGATCATCGATTCGCGATGATGGAGTAATTTCGTTAGATATCGGATCAGTTTTGGGCGAAAAAACTTCAGTGTCTACCGTTGTTGGACGAACAATTGCGGCCGGCAATATTATCAGGGCTGAAAGTGATAATGGGATTAACTCAATTTCATTAAATCACAATACTAATTATTTATCGCAAGAATACGGCAATGCGAATGATTTTGCATGGTTAGCTACGATGATAGAGCAAAAAATCGTGAATAGTTACGAACATGCTAATAAGAAAAACATTATAAAAATTGGCAAAACTTTGGTAAAGAAGAGTGTTGATGCTAGCTATTTAGTAAGTTAGATTTTTTGGTAGGATCGTTTTTTCCAATTAAATCACCGACTAACATAAGTACCTGTTTCATAGCTTCGGCTATTGCTGGGCTGTTTATGATAGTTGCCATCTGTGTTTCGCCAAAGGCTATCAATGCGACTTTGTCGCCGTAAACGTTAATCTCGACAGGTGCGGTATAAGTGTTGTTTGGGAGGGTGTGTCGATCAAAGAGCCATTCTTCGTCTTTATTGTCTCGTATGTGCTGCCTAGCTATTTCGGTGTCGTGCGTCAAGGCGTATGTATTGATACCGAGTTGAACGCGTTTTTTGATGAAATCCTGCATAAATTCATCGCCTAGGCTAGGCGTATCGGCGGTTGTCCTTAATAAATAATTGTCTTTGTTTTCGTTAAGGATGTCTTTGTAAGCTTTTTTTATGCCATCTACACCTTGGAGGGTTCGAATTCCGGGTGATTCATTATGTTCATAATATATATCTATTAAGGTTGAAAGGTTTCGTACGATTTCTTGTTCGTTTCTTGTGACGATCTTTCGACGTTTTTCGGCCAATGTTTCAATAGCTGATGGGTGAGCGGCGATGTATATCGCCTTATTGGTGTTGTCTTTTTTCTTGGCTAGTCCGAGTTTTTCTAATTTATCGACGATTGCATAGGTGTTTGTGCGAGTTTCGCTTATTAGTCCAGACAGTTCGGCGGGTGATTTTTCGCCGTTTTCGATTAGTGCCATATAACCCTTGGCTTGGCTTTCGGTGAGGCCGGCTTTTTTGAGAATATCGATTTCCATACCTTGATATTAGCACACTTTCGATGGTTTGTCAAAGTTATTTTGACAGATTTACAGACCGCACCACCCCTGTTAGTTTAAGTAGTTATCATAGCATTATTGACATATAATCAAATATGTGCGATAATGATTCCATCGTTGAGAGAAAAGAGAGACTTCGACAACGAGTGAGAAATTTAAAAATATACCAAGCTAACCAACATCGTTAAACGGTCTTAGGTTGGTGCTAGAGTTGAGCTAAGGCTCCTCGCACCTTCACGAGAATAGATTCGTTAAATACAAACGATAGCGGGTGGGCCGGATATCGTCTCTGACGTATTAAATAAAATAAAAATACGCCAAAACACAAATCACCAAAACAAACGCTGGTAGATTTTCAAAGCTATGAGAGGCTTCGAACGCAAAATCTACCAGCCCATTGGACTGTTATGAATACTGACCGCATGACATTCCGATGGGCTGAAAAACAGCCTAAAAATGCGAAAGCATTGTACTTTTAAATATAAACTACTTAAACTTCGAATTCGTTAATATTTTAGAATTTTGTTGTTTATTGTTTCCTTTGCTTGTGTTGCCCATTTTGATGATTGATCGTTGTCGAAATGGGCAATATAAGTCCTATTTTTAAAAGAAAGGGAAGCATACTTTTAGATTTTTATCAGTGTGTTTTTTGGTGAAAAAAGTGGAAACAAAATTATTTAAGATTGAAAGAGAGTTAAGAAAAAGTGGTACCGATGAATATATTTTTGCGGAATATCAGCTTAATGCTGAGAATAGTTTTCCGTGGAACGATAACGGAAAATACAGAGAATATATATCGTGTCCTCATTCCGTTGTTGCGGTAAGCCATAACGATAACGCTATAGAAATAGCGGTGTTAAAAGGGCCTGATATTACTCCTGAAGAACTGTATTGCTTAGTCGACGTAAAAATAGTCAAGCTTGATGAGGTCCCAATTAAAAAAATTGATCCTTATAGAGTTGATCTCTATTATGGGATGTCCGGATGTGTGGAATATTCGATCATTACCCTAAAAAGAGCAAGGAGTAGCAACGTTTTTGCTTTTGCCCAGTCAAGGAAAATGGTCTTGCATATCGGCCACTGGGGGACTCTTTCTCACGGTTTCGGGTCGACCGTAGAAGATTTCAAGGTGGTCTCGGATCATCTTAAAATGAAATACAAGACCCTTGACGCTGTTGAATCTAAACGTCTCGATCCTACGAAGGAAGATTGGTTCCAAGTTGATGATCCTGGCGTGGATTTTAGTCGTTATGATCATTACGCTACGGATGGCCATTACCGTGAAGATATGAGTTTCGTTAGGTATGATACACCTGACAAGGAAGAGATTTTTGCCGAAAAATTTATTTCCTTTACGGAGGTCCAACCGGTCGTAAAGGATGAGCAGGATCTTGTAGCTCAAGGGTTTATCATCCCTGAAGATTATTGGGCAACTGATCTACCGCATGACCACGAAGCCGAACGGCTCGCGAAAAAAAAGCCTAAAGTTGAAGAGGTATGCGAGTACGATGACGATATCAACGTTGATGTCGCTGAGGTTGTTGAAGCTGAGTAGTAGTCGTATTCTACGACTATAAAAATAGAAAATTTGTCAAGCTCTCGATAAAAAATTGAGCGGCAGTTGGTTTCTGCCACAATAAAAACCCTTGAGTTCGCAAGCGTAACGAACCGCGAGTGCATTAACGCACCCACCGAGATGATGCGACAAATCATCTCAATAAACCTTGAACTTATCAATTGAATTATGCGGATAAACCTTGTCAATATAATTCAGTCTGAGAGGCTGACGAGTAATAATAAAAGAGAAGGAAAAATATGGAAAATTTGAAAAATTCAAATGAATTTGAGCGAACTGAATTAAAGTTTAATAAAGAAATGGCGAATGACCTTATGGATAAACTGGACAAAGGCTTTGCGCTGCCGTTTTATGATGATTCAGACCCTGATTATGCACATGGGCATATCGACATGGGCGGCGTTCATTGTAAAGTCGGTGTTGACATCGAAAATCAAAAGCGAGCACGAATATTAGATGTATGTGGATGGGTTGGATCTGAATATGATTCAAGGACTTATTCTCCAAAAGGATCGGGTACTTATATAAATATTCCACTTCCTAGGGAAATTGGTGATTTAGTATTAGAAGTCGAAGAAGTGTGCAATAGTGACGGTGATTCTGATTATTGGTATAGTGTCGTTCGCCCAACGGGTGAGTTTTATTCTGACCTCGAGCTGGCTGAGCGAATCGATGATTATGTCGATATCCAGGATGAAAGTGATAAACAGATCACTGCCGAAGAGATAAAACGTCGCAGTACATTCGTTAAATAATTAGTTTGTTCAAAGTACGGCTAGCCTCTGTGGTAGGGGCTGGTCGACCAAGAAATTACAAAATTCATGTAATTTTATCAAATCATTGATAACTTCACAGGGGTTTTGTGCCATAAATGGTCACATAATTCCAATTTAAAAATTAAAATTTGTAGAGTTGCTTCGAAAGAACGTCTATCTTAGTGGGGTGCGGTAAGTGTCGCACTCCAAAGTTGAAGCCTCTCATTTCGCGTACTATCGGAGTACCCACAAATTTTCGCGGTAATATGTCAGTTATTCTGACATATGCGCGAGAATTGGTTATGAATTTCTGCTATAATATAAGTACAACCAACCAAAACAGGAGGGTCGCATGATTACATCAATCAAAGTTACTGGAATTGCATACGAGGTCGATGAAACGACACGAAAGTACGTAGTTAAAAAGGTAGGGCGCCTAAGTCGTTATCTGCCAAAGCACGCCAGAAAAAGCGTTACGGCCGACGTTAAATTAACTCAAGTTGACCATGATTTTGGTAACAAATATCAGGCAGAAATTATATTGAATGTGCCCGGTAAAGTGATAACCGCCAAAGACTCTACCAGTAATATGTTAGCGGCTGTTGATATAGTCGACGCTAAAATTCAATCACAATTACGTGAATACAAGGAAATGACAGTTTCCCATATTGGCAAACGTGGAGTTATGGGCCGCTTTAAACGAAGCTTCGCCCGCGAATTATAGATAGTTGTTATCTTGTCTAATTAGTGTTTTCGCCGTATAATAAAACCCAGTATTTTATTTTAGAACTTTCGAATAGGAGCGTGGTTTTTAGTTATGGTGAACAAGAATAAGGTTCTAACCAAGGTATTTGGCGACCCACAGGTACGTCTATTAAAGGGATTACAGAAAAAAGTTATTGCAATCAATGCTTTAACTGATAAATATAAAAGGTTTTCAAAGCCAGAGCTCAAGGCTCAAACTGAGGTTTTGAAAAAGAAACTACAGAAAAAAGGCGTTACTTTGGACGCGATTATGCCCGATGCTTTTGCATTAGTGCGCGAGGCTAGCGAGCGTGTGCTGGGCATGCGGCATTTTGACGTGCAATTGATTGGCGGCATTGCGCTACATGAAGGCAACGTGGCCGAAATGAAAACTGGTGAAGGTAAAACCTTGGTTGCTACTTTGCCGGTGTATTTGAATGCGCTAGAAGCTAAAGGTGTTCACGTTGTTACAGTAAATGACTACTTGGCGCAACGCGACGCTTGTTGGATGGGCGAATTGTATGATTTCTTAGGTTTAACAACTGGTATTATTATTAACGACGCATCATTTTTGTTTGATCCAAAATATGAAAACGAAGATCACACTGACCCTCGCTTAAGGCATTTGCGTCCAGCGACTCGCAAAGAAGCTTACGCGGCTGATATTACTTATGGTACGAATAACGAGTTTGGTTTCGATTATTTGCGCGACAATATGGTTAACGAAGTTGATTTGTTGCGTCAGCGTGATTTGAATTATGCGATCGTTGATGAAGTCGATAGCATCTTGATTGACGAGGCTAGGACTCCGCTGATTATTAGCGCGCCGGCTGCAGAAAATCCTGATAGCTATTATCAGTTTGCCAAGATCGCGGCTAAATTAGTTCCCGAAGATTACATTATGGACGAAAAACATCGCACGGTGGCGTTAAGCGATGAAGGTACTGAAAAAGTACAAAAATTACTAGGAATAAAGAATCTGTACAGCCCAGATTATGTTCGTTCGGTTTACCACATGGATCAAGCCTTGCGTGCACAAGCTCTATTTAGGCGCGACAAAGATTACGTCGTAACGAACGAAGGTGAAGTGATTATTGTTGATGAATTTACGGGTCGTTTAATGCAAGGCCGTCGTTATAACGAGGGTTTGCACCAAGCGATTGAAGCCAAAGAGGGCGTTCCGGTTCTTCAGGAAAGTATGACCTTAGCTACTGTTTCGTTTCAGAATTATTTCCGTTTATACAAGAAACTATCAGGAATGACGGGTACGGCGTTTACCGAGGCCGAAGAGTTTCAACAAATTTATAGCCTTGATGTTATTCAAATTCCATCGAATCGCCCAATTGCGCGTATCGACAAGCAAGATTTAATCTTTAAATCTGAAAAAGCTAAATTAAAGTCAGTCGCAAACGCGGTGGCCGAATATCATAAGCAGGGTCGACCAGTGTTGGTTGGTTCGGCTTCGATTGCTAAAAATGAGTTGATAGCGTCTTGGTTGGACGAGGCAAAAATACCTTATGAACTATTGAACGCCAAAAACAACGAACGTGAGGCCGCAATTATCGAAAAAGCCGGCGAAAAAGGTGCAATTACGCTTGCAACTAATATTGCTGGTCGTGGTACTGACATTAAATTAGGTGAAGGTGTTAAAGAGCTTGGTGGGCTAGTGGTCATTGGTTCTGAGCGACATGAATCACGTCGAATTGATAATCAGCTACGTGGACGCGGTGGACGACAGGGTGATCCAGGTGAAACTCAATTCTACGTTTCAACCGAAGATGATTTGATGCGTATTTTCCAAGGTGAGCGAATTGCTGGTTTAATGGACAAACTAGGTCTCGATGAAGATACTCCGATTCAAAATAAAGCAGTGTCCAAAACACTTGAATCAGCTCAAAAACGCGTAGAGGGATTTAATTTTGATACTCGTAAAAACGTTGTTCAATATGACAATGTCATAAACCGTCACCGTCGGGTTGTTTATACGATACGTCGCAAAATTCTAGAGGGCAGCGATATCAAGCCCGAGATCGAAATCTTGATCAAAGACAAAGTTCGAGAATTAACATTGTTACCTGCAAAAAACAACAAGAATTTTGCGGATTCGTTTGAAACGATCTTTCCACTCCCCGAGGATAAAATTAAACTAATCGGTGACGAGAAGAGAGACAAAGCGCGCTTGGAGCTTGCACAAAAGGAAGTTGCAAAGCTATATAAAGAAAAAGAGGCCGAGCTTGAAACTGATATAATCCGCAAAATTGAACGAGAAGTTTATTTGCAGGTGCTTGATACGCTTTGGATGCAACACCTAGAGAATATGCAACATCTTCGTGAGGGTATTCACTGGCGAAGTGTTGGTCAACGCGACCCATTAGTGGAATATCGAAGTGAATCACAAAACTTGTTTAGCAGTTTACAGGCGACTTTACGCGATGAAGTATTGCGCGCAATTATGCACGTACATCGTACTGACATTATTGCCAAAAGCAATGAAGAATACGAAACGGAGCTAACACGCCTAGCTGAAAATGCAGTTGAAAAAGGTGTAAACGAAATTACTGGTGGTGAGGAAAATCGAGACCATGATTTCAAGGTAGCTAAAAAGACTTTAGTTCAAACTGCAAACCAAAAAAAGAATCAATCACGCAAGAAAAAGAAGTCTCAGCGTCAAAATCGCAAAAATAATCGCAAATAACGGGTTGGCAGAAGGAAGATAACAATGAATCATACCATCGAAGAGATGCGATTAAAAAATGGCGCCCGTGGCTTACTGATAGATGTGCCGGATGCTACAACGATGAGTATGCAATTTCATTTTCGTGCAGGCAATCGCTATGCTAAATCAAAGGATATCGAGCAGGTCGCACATATAATGGAGCACATGGCGTTTGGCGCGAATGCTCGTTTTAAAAACGAGTCAGATTTTGAATTCGAATTTACTAAAAACGGCGCATATCGCAATGCATATACTAGTGATTTATCAATGGTCTACGAAGCGGACTGTGCTGATTTTGAATGGGATAGGATTCTTGACTTACAAAAATTAGCAATTTGTCAGCCAAGATTTAATGAAGCCGAGTTAAATGCCGAAAAAGGCAATGTTCGCAGTGAATTGACCAATTACCTAAATGATCATCATCGTATATTGTGGCCAAGGGTTCAGCAGTTACTTGGAGAGGATGTGCTAACCTACAAGCAATCATTGCCTACGATTAGCGCCGTAACGTTAGCCGATGTCCGCGAGCACCACAGACGCACTCATACGACGCGTAACATGCGTTTTGTTGTAGCGGGTAAGCTTCATGGGCGGAAAGCCGAGATTAAGCGACAACTTGAAGATTTTCAGCTGGCCGAAGGCGAGCGCTTTGAGATCCCCAAGGATGAGCTTAAAAAAGCCGGCCCATGTATTATTCGCCGTAAAAGTGCAACTAATTTAACTTTTGGGCTTTTTATGGCCGTTCCCTGGGAGCTGAACGACGAAGACTTAGATGCGATGCATTACCTGAATCATATTTTGACAGGTACTATGCACTCACGTATTTTTGGTGCAGCTCGAAGCAAGGGTTTGGCGTACAATGTTAGCGCCTATACGGCGACTGGTTTTTACGACAGCGGTTGGGATATTACTGGCCAAGTAAATCACGAGGCGGCGGGTGACTTATTTGATATCATTACGCGTGAAGTCGATTGTGTATTGAATGGCAAAATCAAAGAGTCCGAATTAAACGCTGCAAAATCATTTGCACTTGGTCGTTACCAGATGGGTGCTCAGACTGTTTCGCAAATTAGCGGATTTTATACGGGGCGATATTTCGCTGACGGCTTTATAAAAGATTATTACAAAGTTCCCGAGATGATTAAGAACGTTACTATGGAACGTATGGTAACGACCGCACGAAGCTTTATAAACGAAGATAAGTGGGTTCTTGCCGCAGTCAGCAATGGCGAAAAGCATGATCTGGTAAAACTAAACGAAAAAGTAGAAACATTATTTAAATAGAGGTAATATTGTAGTATGAATATCGCAATTGCTGGATACGGAATAGAGGGCGAATCAAACTATAAATATTGGTCAAGTGATAAAAACAATCACATAACGATTTTTAATGAAGTTCAGCCAGAGCGTGAATTGCCGGTTGATAGCAATGCCGTAATTGGCGAGAATGCTTTTGAAAAGATGAACGGCTTTGATTTGGTTGTTCGTACAGCCGGATTGGCGCCGCGTAAAATTATAACTGACGGTAAAATTTGGTCGGCGACTAATGAGTTTTTTGCAAAATGCCCCGCAAAAATAATTGGCGTAACTGGTACAAAGGGTAAGGGGACGACTGCCAGTTTGATTGCTAGTATTTTTGAGGCAGCCGGCAAAAAAGTCTGGCTACTCGGAAATATTGGCGTGCCATCGCTCGATTCGTTACCGATTATTCAGCCTGATGATATTGTGGTGTACGAGATGTCTAGCTTTCAGCTTTGGGATTTAGAACGTTCACCTCATGTTGCTGTTGTGTTGTTGATCGAGCCTGACCATTTAAATGTCCACGATGATTTTGATGACTATGTTAAGGCTAAGTCTAATATTAGGAAATATCAAAAAGCAGGTGATCTGTGTATTTTTAATCCGACAAATAAATATTCAGCCCAAATTGCGAAGACTTCTAACTTAGGTGAGGCCGTTCGTTACGGAATTAAGGCCGACGGCGGTGTTTACGAAAAGGATAATAGTTTTTATCAATCTGAATACAAAATTTGTTCAACATTAGCACTTCAGCTAATTGGTCAGCACAATATTGAAAATGCTTGTGCAGCCATAACTGTCGCAAAATTCTTTGAATTAACAGATGATGAAATTGAATCTGGGTTGCAAAGATTCAAAGGCTTACCGCACAGAATCGAGTTTGTCCGTGATTTGAACGGTGTTTTATATTATAATGACAGTTTTTCGTCGGCCCCATCAGCTACGATTGCCGCTATGAAATCTTTCGATAAACCTGAAATCGTCGTTCTGGGCGGTGTAGACAAGGGGGCTGATTTTTCGGTTCTAGCGACGGAAATTAAAAACCGCGATAATATTAAAAAGGTAATTGTGATTGGCGAAATTGGGCAAAAATTAGCCAAAATATTAAAAGATGTAAATTCAGGTTTAGATATTGAAGTGTCGAATGCTAAGTCGTTACGGCTAATTATTGAGCAAATTCAATTAAGCGTATTACCAGGTGATGTTGTGCTATTCAGCCCAGCCTGTGCAAGTTTTGATATGTTTAAAAACTTTTATGATCGAGGTGATCAATTTAGAGAGATCGTTAATAACTTGTGAATCGATTCATTTTCAAATCATATTTTTTCGATCAGGCTAGTAAAACGGCCAGTTTTAATTACGCATTTGAAGACGGCAGGGCCTTTACTGAGAAAGTTGCATTTAAATTAACAGATAATCATAATTACAACCGTGAAACTCTTGATAGAGCGTTATTTTTATCGTTTATGCTAGTCGGTGTGTCATACTACAAGACTTTTCCTTCAGAAGATGTGTTAATTGATTTTCCGATTGATAAATGGCAGGTTAATTTTTTTAATAAAGTTTATCAAGAGGGCTTGGGTCAATTTGCTTATGAGAATGGCTTGAAAAAGGATGATTTGGCGCATTTTGAGGCAAACGCAGAATATTCAACAGTCATGGCGCCTAATTACACTGGTTCGGGTACTTTAGCTCTTCAAAGTGGCGGCAAAGACTCTTTATTGACAGCGTCACTTTTGAAAAGCAAAAGTATTGATTTTGCGGCTTGGTACCTATCGAGCGGTGAAGATTATCCGTCATTATTAGAATTTGTTAGCCCTGAACTGATTATTAGCAATCGTTTGATTGACCGCAACAATTTAAACCAGGCGCTAGGTGACGGGGCATTAAATGGCCACGTGCCAATAACTTATATTGTTCAAAGTTTCGCTGTTATTCAAGCGATTCTAATGGGCAAATCGGATATCTTAGTCTCGATAGCTCACGAGGGCGAAGAGCCGCATCACTTTATAGGTGACTTATTAGTTTCGCATCAATGGTCAAAAACTTGGTTTGCCGAAGAAATGTTTGCTAGCTATGTTGCGCGCTACATTTCGCCAAATATCCGAATCGGATCACCGCTGAGATGCTATAGTGAGCTACGCGTGGCCGAGTTGTTTGTTGAAAACTCATGGAAACTATATGGCTATAAATTTAGTTCTTGTAACGTTTATAATTATCGTCAAGGGGCTAATAACAAGACGCTTGGTTGGTGTGGTGATTGTCCAAAATGTGTAAACTCTTATTTGCTATTTGCACCTTTTTTGCCAAAAAATAAACTTTGTAAATTATTTGGTGGCGTAGATTTGTTCGCGCGGAACGATTTAATTGACACATTCAAGGGTTTACTTGGGGTTGATGGATTTACAAAGCCTTTTGAGTGTATTGGAGAGGTCGACGAGCTAAGAGTAGCTTATCATATGGCGATCAAAAAATATGATTATCAAAAACTGCCGTTTAAAGTGCCTGAGTCAAATTTTGATTACAAACTGCTGTACCAAGCTCAAAATTGGGCCCCTAAAGTGTTACAATAGATTTAATGCAGCCACTTACAAAAAGATTAACTAATTTATTATCCGAAATTGATGCGGCGTTTTTACGTTTGCAGATTACAAAAAAACAAGATGAGCTTGCAGAATTGAACGTGCAACTGTCATCGTCCGAAATTTGGAATAACCCCGTAAACGCTCAAGAGGTGAATAAAAAGTTTTCAGCACTTTCAGCTATGGTAGAGCCATGGATAACATTAAAATTCCAAGTAACTGATATGGTCGAGCTAATGCAGCTTGGTGACGACAGCTTAATGGCTGAATTTGAGCAGCAAGTGAACGCTTTTGAGGCGGAGTTTAGTAAACTTCGCAAAGACCTTTTATTCAACGGTGAATACGACAATCACAATGCAATCATCAGGCTAAGTGCTGGTGTTGGTGGTACGGATGCTCAGGATTGGACCGAGATGCTAGAGCGAATGTATTTACGTTGGGCGACTAAATCTGATATGAAATCCGAAATTATTGAACGCTCGGTCGCTGAAGAGGCGGGGATTAAATCAAGTGTAATAGAAATCACTGGACTAAACGCCTATGGGCGGCTTAGGGGTGAACATGGTGTTCATCGTTTAGTGCGCCTAAGCCCGTTTAATAGCGATAACCTGCGTCAGACGAGTTTTGCGCTAGTCGAGGTCTTGCCGCAAATCGATACCCCAGATGAAGTCCAAATTGACGACAAAGATATCAAGGTTGACGTATATCGTTCGGGCGGCAAGGGTGGCCAATCTGTTAATACGACCGACAGCGCTGTTCGTGTAACTCATATTCCAACTGGAATTGTTGTGGCGATTCAAAATGAGCGTTCGCAGCTTCAGAATCGTGAAATGGCAATGAAAATTTTACGGTCCAAGCTAATTCAGCTGCAGCTTGAACAACACGCTTCAAACGTTTCTGAATTGCATGCTGGCGAATCAGCTAATTGGGGCTCGCAGATTAGAAATTATGTCTTGCATCCGTATACCATAGTCAAAGATACGCGCACTAAGCACGAGAATCAAAATGCTCAAGGAGTACTTGATGGCGACATTGATGAGTTTTCCGAAGCGTACTTGGAATCACTTCAGCAATAACAAAGTTTATTTAACTTCCGTTCCGCCCCATTCAACAACCGTAAAGCCTTTTCGCTCAAATGAACTGATTGTTTGTGGTTTGATTTGCTGATATTTGTCAACTGCTTTATAAACCATAAATACGCGCAATATCGAATCAGGAGCAGGCGAGATTGATAATTTTGCGCCGTCGGTATAGTCTTTGCCGGCAAAATGGATTAAATTATATTTATTGTTTTCCATTTTAGGCAACCAAAATACTATCATTTCGTTATATTCTTTGGCGGTTAACCCTAAGTCTTTTAATGTTTTTTGTAAAAAAGATTTTGTGTCATAACCTGTTACGACAAAACCTGTGTCGAACTTTGAATAGTCAGTTTTCGATTTACCCTCCCAGAATAAATAACTATATGCAAGTCCATCAGCGTGATTAATTAAACTACCATCGGTTTTGGCGGTAACATCCCAGCCATTTAATGTTTTATTGTAGTCTGGATATGTTGACGTTAGCTTTCCGTCATAAAATAGTTTAACGCTAACATCTTCTGTCTTAGTTGGGTATAGATAAATCACTGGCTTCATTATCGTTATCGAACCATCATCAGGTCTAGACTCAGTATATTCTTCGGAAGTATTCTCGATATAAACTTGGTATGCAAACACACTTCCAGACACCAAAAACAATATCGCCAAGATAAAAGTAAAGATTAAAGCCGTTCTTTTAATATTTTTCTTTGTCTTTTTGTTAGATTTAGGCATTATTTCCTCTAAACTTTTATATTTATTTTTAAAGTATAGCACTTTTATTATCTTTTTTTCATTTTTATTGATAATGCTTGTTATGTTATAATTATCATTGAATGATATTGCTTGATAGGGTAACAAAATCGTACGGTAAGGATCTAAATCCGGCTATAAATCGGATTAGTTTGTTTATCGAGCCGCGTGAGTTTGTTATTTTAGTTGGGACTAGCGGTGCTGGCAAGTCGACACTATTAAAGCTTTTAACTCGTGAAGAAAAACCAACTAGCGGTAAAATCGTGGTTGGTGGAATTGATTATGACACCCTAAAAGACAGAGATATTCCAATGTTACGCCGTAAAATTGGCGTAGTTTTTCAGGATTTTAAATTATTACCACAGCGAACTGTTTTTGAAAACGTCGCCTTTGCACTAGAGATTGCCGGTATGACGCGCCACGAGATTAAAAACACCGTGCCAAAAGTAATTGAACTGGTTGGTTTAACTGGCAAGGAAAAACAGTTTCCGCATCAATTATCTGGGGGCGAACGGCAGCGCGTAGCAATCGCTAGGGCAGTAGTACGACAGCCAAAAATTCTAATTGCCGACGAGCCAACCGGTAACCTTGATCCGCGCCACAGCTGGGATATTATTCGCTTACTTGAAAAAATCAATAAATACGGCACGACGGTGTTGCTGACAACCCACAATGCTGAGATTGTAAACAAGCTAAAGCGACGCGTTATTACACTTGAACACGGTAAAATTACCGGCGATCAAGCGCAGGGGAGCTACAGACAATGATATCCAAGAAAAAAGCCGATTCAAAATCAATTGCAAAGCAAAAACGAAACAAACGCAAATTGCTTTCGTTTGCCAGGGTTTGTCGCTATGGCTTGGATAGCTTTGTTCGCAACTCTTGGCTATCCGTTGCGGCCACGGCTGTTATGACGATTACATTATTGATCATTTTTGTTGCATTTATTGCCCAAAATATCTTAACCGATACGGTCGGCGAGCTTCGCAACAAGGTTGACATGTCGATTTATCTTAAAACTGAAACAACCGACGAACAGGCAGCTGCAATATCAAAATTGCTTAAAAAACTACCATCAGTCAGAACTGTAACGTACGTCAGTGCAGCTAAAGCTAGGGAACAAATTGTAGAGACGAATAAAAATAACAGTGACGTCCTCGAGGCGCTAAAGGTTGCGACTAATAAAAACCCAGCGACGCTTCGAATTGTAGTTAATGATATAAATAACACCGCAGAGCTTGAAAAATTTGCTGAAAATAATGCCATATTGCAACGCTCAATCAACCAAGATTACAAGCCGTCCTTTGCGGGTGAGCGGCGCGAGACTATCAAATCAATTGGTCGGGCGGTTAATTTTGCACAGGAGGTTGGTATTATAGCCGGTTCTATATTTGTAGCCATTTCATCTTTAATTATCTTTAATACTATCCGCATGGCAATATTTAACCGCAAGGAAGAAATCCAGATGATGAAGCTGATTGGGGCTGACCAGTCGTTTATAAGGGGTCCATTCTTGATTGAGTCTATAATATATGGCTTTATTGCGGCCTTGATTGCAACAGGTTTAGGCGTTACGGGCTTTTTCCGATCATCCGAGCTGCTGGCTAGCTATCAGATTTCAGTACAACCAACGCTTAGTTTGATTACTGTCTATTGGCCAGTCGTTTTGTTGAGTATGATTGTATTAGGTGCTTTTATAGGCATTGTTTCATCGTTATTTGCGACACATCGCTATCTTAAATTATAAGCACAAGCTTTTTAGGGTTGATTTGTTATCATTCTTATGTTAAAATTTAATGTAATATGAAACTGCGTTCCACCACACCAGCTTCGATCAATTTACCGGGTAAAATGTTGCTCGTTCTGTCAATTTTGGTAATTGCCGCTGCCGTACCAATTCAGATGATGAGTCGTCCGGCTTTGGCGGATGAATATGACGACAAAATTAGCGCGCTTCAATCAGAAATTGCACAGTTCAAGGCCGAGAGTGATCGCTTAAATAGCCAGGCGGCGTCTTTGCAAAACGCGCTTGCACAATTAGGCAGTGAAAAAGCAGCTATCCAGACTCAAATTGACCTTAGTCAAGCAAAACACGATAAATTGGTTGCTGATATTACAGCGACGGAAAAAAAGATTGTTGATAACCAAGACGCACTTGGGACTACGATCGCCAACCTTTATGTTGATGATAAAATTTCACCAATTGAAATGATTGCAAGTAGCAGCAATATTAGCGAATTTATGGACAAGCAAGAATATCGTAATTCTGTCCGTGACCAGCTAACATCTACAATCTCAAAGATAAAAGAATTAAAAGCTATGCTGAGCACTCAAAAAGCGGATGTAGAAAAAGTCTTGGCCGATCAAAAAGAACAGCGCAGTTCGCTAGCTGCAAAACAAAACGAACAGCAGTCGTTGCTTGACAAGACAAAGGGCGACGAAGCTAGTTATCAGCAGATGATTGGCAATAATCAGGCTGCTATTGCCGAAGCAAAGGCTACGCAAGCTTTGATGAATGCGAGGTTTGCTAGTGCTGGCGGCGGTACATTGATAGATACTGGTTCTTTAGGGGATTATCCATGGAATCAATCAAACTGTTGGATGTCAGGTTATTGGTCAATGGGCGGTGCTGATGGTAACGGTGGCGACGGTCGTGGTTATGGCTGTCGGCAATGTGCAAGCTATGTCGCTTGGAAAATAGCAAAAGTTACTGGTAAATATTATTCATGGGGCAATGCAGTCAATTTTACTCAAAGCGCGATTAACGCTGGATACAAAGAAGGTGCGCCACAAGCTGGTTCGATTGCTGTAATGGATCCCGCGACCTCAGGTGCATCAGAGGGGCACGTTGCTTGGGTAGAGGCGGTTAATGGGAATACTATTACGATTAGTCAGTATAATTACAATTACGGCGCCGGTTATGGTATGTATAGCATGATGAACATGTCGGCTAGTGCGTTTGACCATTACGTCCATATAAAATAGCAATTCTTAGAAAGCATAACTTTTATAACGTAACTTTTAATTAGTGCGCTATAATTATATATAGTAAAAAATCGATGTCAGATTAGGGGATAGTTAATGACCGAAGACCAGCCAAAAGTAGCTCAAGCAAATCATCATGTATCAAAAAAAGCGCACAAGCGGAAGATGAAAAAGCCTGAATATAAAAAAGATCAAAATCAGCTGATGGTATTTATCTTTGTCGTATCAATGGCGCTGTCGGTCGCGCTTGGATATACGGCCGGTACTTATAACCGTCAAATAATTGCGATTATCAATCCTTTGTTCGGTGGACGATCTTATTCGGCAAATATCGATTTTAGCTCTCTACAGGCCACGTATGATCAACTTGCTAGTAAATTTGATGGTAGCCTGGATAAGACTAAATTGATTGAAGGCGCGAATCGTGGGCTAGTCGAGGCGGCGGGTGATGATTATACGGCTTATATGAGCGCAACTGAATCGACTGATTTCAATAATAGTCTATCTGGTAATATTGGCGGCGGCATTGGTGCCGAGGTTGGTATAAAAAATAATAAGGTAACCATTATTAGAACTTTAAAGGGTAATCCAGCTGAAAAAGTTGGTTTAATGGCTAATGATGTTATATTGAAGGTTAATGATCAGGCGACGGGTGGTTGGACGGTAGAAAAGGCGGTAGGCTTGATTAGAGGTGAAAAAGGTACGACTGTTAAAATAAGCATCTTGAGGGGTACTGAAGTAAAAGAATTTACGATTACCAGGGATACTATCAACAATCCAAGCGTCGAGAGTGAAGTAGTTGATGGTATTGGCATAATGACTATCTCGAGGTTTGACGAGCAAACTGGAGTGCTGGCAAGGTCTGCAGCGCAAGACTTTAAAAAGCAGGGTGTAAAGGGCGTCGTGCTTGACCTTAGGGGTAATGGCGGTGGCTACGTTGAGGCTGGAAAAGACGTTGCGAGTTTGTGGTTGAATGATAAGATTATTGTTACCGAAAGAGTTGACGGCGTCATTAAGGTAACCGTAAAATCTGGTAAAAATGCAATATTAGAGGGTTTGCCTACGACCGTTGTAGTTAACGGAAGTAGCGCTAGTGCTAGCGAAATTGTGGCTGGCGCTCTAAAAGATTATGGTGTAGCCAAGCTTGTTGGTGAAAAAACTTTTGGCAAAGGTAGTGTTCAGCAATTGGTTGATCTTAGCGGCGGTTCTCAGTTAAAAGTCACAGTTGCTAGGTGGTATACTCCAAAAGGCAAAAATATTAACAAAGAGGGGATAACGCCGGATACGGTTGTGTCTATTAGTCAACAGGACATTGACAGTAATATTGACCCTCAACTTGATGCAGCAAAAAAGGCATTAGGCTTATAACGCTTGTGTTTTTTAGCACTAGTGTAGTAACATAGAGGTAATATGGAAACAAAGAAAAAAATTTTACTAGTAGAAGATGATACAGCCTTATCAAATGTTTACAAGTCACGTCTGGATATGGAGGGCTTTGAAACTCACGCTGTCAGCAATGGCGAAGATGCCTTATCTGCCGCAGTGCAGCTTAAACCTGATTTGATACTGCTTGATGCAATGATGCCAAAAATTAGCGGTTTTGATGTATTGGATATTCTTCGCAATACTCCCGAGACCAAAGATATTCGAATTATCATGCTGACCGCACTTAGCCAGCCAAAAGACAAAGAACGGGCGGAGTCCCTAGGCGTAGATGATTACCTAGTCAAATCGCAGGTTGTAATTGGCGATGTCGTCGAGCGCGTTAAGTTCCACTTAGGCCTCTTAAAACACGAACAATAAATTGATTGTTTAAATCTAAAATTAAAATAACTTCTCTGAGCGAGAAGTTATTTTAATTTGTATTATCAGTAGGTTAATTACTGACAATAACTTGAGTACGAGGTACTGTTTTGCCGGTAAAACGACTCTTGCGAACCTTTTTGAAGCTTACGACTCCATCAACGGCTGCGTGAATAGTAAAATCACGGCTAATGAATGTACCAGGACCAGCAATCTTCGATGAACCTGTTTGACGTACTAGAACTTCGCCAGTACTGACTTTTTGGCCACCAAAACGCTTGACGCCTAATCGACGACCGGCGTTATTATGAATATTTTTTGCTGAGCCGCCTGCTTTAACGTGTGACATGGAATAACTCCTTGAACTTTTATATCAAAATCTAATTAACTATATCAAAAATTAGAGGCAGCGTCAAGGTGTTTAATGGGGTAGCTGGTTATATTCTGGTTAAAACAAGAATCTCACGGGCAACAACTTGGCCTTCACGGTAATATAATAGGTCATTTTGCGAAACGTTCATAAATTCATGTGGCTTATAGCCAAATCTAGCGATAGTGGCTACGAGCGGCAAGTGAGTAAATTTACCGTCTTTGCCGCACCAAGATGGTATAGCAATGCAAACAGGTGTGCCTGGCTGAATCTGTGAACCAAGGTTTTTGAGAAATTCGGTGATAATGTGATTACAGTTCTTCATTACCTCTTCAAGTTTAGCAGGGGACGGTGGGGCGCTAAACGGTTGCCCAAGGTAGGTCTCGCCAGCAACGGCATCGATTTGTAATTGCCACTGATATTTAGTGGCATCACCTTCTTTTACTTTGTAATCAAACTTGTCGCGACGAACCTCTGATAGCCATTTAAGGTTTTCAAGACTGTATTCGATCATCTTTGCGGATAAATCCGTCCCATAGGCGCAGTAGCCCATCAGTAGGGCTTCTTGGAGGACGACACCAGTGCCGCAGAATGGGTCAAGTATCCGCATTGGTGGCTGAGCCCCACAAGTGGCTAAGTTGACCATTATTTGGGCTAATTTAGGTGGCAACATACCGACAAAGGCATCGCGCTTAGGTCTTTCTTGATCGCGCTTGGCATAGGCGGTGATATTTTGAGCACCGGTGCTTTCAGCAATAATCACTTTGTTGTTGTCGGTTTTGACGACTAATAATTCAACTTTGTTTTTGGATAGGCCAAGTTTATTGTGATGGCTAGTCGCAGAATTTAAGCTTGGTTCGGGGTTGGGGACTAGTCGGAGACTGGTGTTGTATTTTTTTAATTTTTGCTTTAGAATAATGCCGGTTTTTTGAACTTCTCGAGCATCGATATTAAAATTATAAGCACTAATTCCAACCGTTATTTTGCCGTCAAAACTTGACCATTCGTTGGCATAGTATTGAACGATTTTCTGGCTAACTTGATGCCAGCTACTTATCTGCAACTCGGCGATTACTTTTCCGGCCTTTGGCACTCCGCCAAAACGCTGAATGTCAAATTCTTCGCAGTCAATACTGACGGCCTGATTATAAAGGGGTTTAACTGATTTACCGCCAAAAACTCGTTCGAGCTCGGCGATGCCAAGTGCTGGCTGTCGTCCAAGGATTGCAATATACATACATCTATTATACTTGGTGTGAAGCGTTTTTGGGTGTTATAATTATATGAGTTATGTCATTTCGATCTATTGTAACCTTGATAACGCTTGTATTGTTGGCCTTCGTGGTTTTTTTTGGCTGGCCTCATATTGAAAAGGCTTGGGTGTTAATGAGTGAAGTGAACCCTTGGATATTTGTGTTGATTCTGCCAGTTCAAATCATTAGTTATTATACGATTGGTGAAGTTGTATTTTCGTACTTGCGACAAAAGGGTGATTTAAAAAATATTAGTCATTTTAAAATGACTCGAATTGCTCTTGAGTCAAATTTTGTTGATCACATAGTACCAGTACCGGCTGCGGCAGGTTTTTCGTTTCTAAGTTGGAGATTGCATCATTTAGGCGTCCGCACAAGCAGGTCTACAATGGCTCAAATGATAAGGTATATGTTGATATTTGTAACATTTGTAACTCTGATTTTTGTTTCTGTAGTTATTCTATTTTTTGATCACAAAGTTAACAAAAACATGGTTTTTTTAAGCCTGTCTTCTATATTACTTGCATTGCTAGTTGTTGGTTTTCTAGTGTACGTTATCAAAAGTAAAAAAAGGCTAGCTGTTTTAGCGGGTTGGTTCACGAAATTTGTAAATCGATTAATTAAATTCATAACTTTCAATCGCAAGCAAAACATTATAAAGTTGGGTCCTGTTAGCGATTTTTTGAATGAGATGCACCAAGATTATATTGAAATTAAACATGAAAAAAAATTATTACTTCGACCTGCTTCTTGGGCATTTATGACTAATATATTGGACGTTTCGTTGTTTTTTATTGCTTTTTTGTCGTTAGGCTATTTTATAAATCCAGCAGCTTTATTTATATCTTTTGGTATTGCTTCCGTTGTGACTATATTTGCAGCTACTCCCGGAGGAGCGGGTGTTTATGAGGCTATTATGGTTGCAACTTTGATATCATTTGGGACGCCGGCAGAAATCGCGATTGCTGGTACATTGCTGGCAAGGGCTATATTATTGATTTTTACGATTTTATTCGGTTATGTATTTTATCAATTAACGATCAACAAATATGGAAAAATCACTTAACCCGGTTTTTAGTGTCAGTGATTTTATTGCTGTTGCTAATCAAACACTTGAATATGCCTTTCCAACGGTTGAAATCGAAGGTGAGGTTGCCTCGTTTAAGGTTAATCAATCAAAATTCGTATTTTTCGACATCAAAGATACCGGTGGCAGCATAGGTTGTTTTATGACGGTTTGGCAAATGCGCGTGCCAATCGAAGATGGTATGAAAGTTATAATTTCGGCCGTCCCAAAACTTACTCAGTGGGGCAAATTTAGCTTAACTATAAAGTCGATTAGACCAAGCGGTGAAGGAGCGTTAAAAAAGAGCTTTGAGTTATTAAAGGCAAAATTGGATAAAGAAGGCTTGTTTGCGCCAGAACGCAAGCGTTTATTACCTAGGCTACCTCGCCACGTGGCTGTAATTAGCAGTACCCAAGCGGCAGGCTATGTTGATTTTATTAAAATTTTAAATGACAGGTGGGGTGGTATAAAAGTTGACGTTGCCCATGTCCAGGTTCAGGGATCTGGCGCCCCCGATCAGATTATCAAAGCAATTGACTATTTTAATCAGCAAGAGCAATTGCCCGAAGTTATTGTGATAGTCAGGGGTGGTGGAAGCGCCGATGATTTGTCGACTTTTAACGATGAGCTGCTAGTCAGGGCGATTGCAGGCAGTAGAGTGCCAACACTACTGGGGGTTGGACATGAAATCGATGAGAGCTTATCGGATATGGTTGCTGACGTTCGGGCGGCAACGCCAAGTAATGCGGCTCAAATATTAGTGCCCGATAAACAGGAAATTATTAGATCTGTAAATAATCAGATCAAAGCGCTTTTACCCAGAATATTGCAAATAATATCCCAGCAAAAGCAAATTATTAGAGATAATTTGATGAGTGCGGTCAATTCAGTTGAAAGATCTTTAAACGATCAAATTTGGAAAATTAATTCACTTAAAAACACTTTAAACCAGCTTAATCCAGAGGTTATTTTAGCCAGGGGGTATGCACTGATTCGCGGTAAGACAAGTGTGGGGCGTGTTATAGAGATCGAAACGAGTAAATATATAATAGGAGCAGAGGTTAAAAATGTCACAGAAAAATAAATCAATTCAAGAAAAAACAGACGAACTGTCTAAATTAGTTTCATGGTTTGATAGTGAAGACTTTTCACTTGAACTAGCGCTTGATAAATTTAAACAAGCCGAAGACCTTGCGACGGAGATTGAAAAAGATTTGTCGACATTAAAAAATGAAATCAACATCGTTAAACAAAGATTTGATAGCGAAAATTAAATGATCTGGTTTTGGTTGGCTGTAATTGTACTTTTGCCAACTTTTGGATTGGTAGTTTTTAGGGGTGCACCGTACGTCCCAACTCGGAAAATGTATGTCAAACAGGCTTTAGCTGAGCTGTATCCTATATCAGGCAGGGATGTTTTGGTCGATATTGGTAGCGGTGATGGGGTGGTATTGCGCGAGGCGTCTAAACGTGGCGCTAGGGCAATAGGCTACGAGATTAATCCAATTTTAGTTTTGATTTCAAGATTACTATCTCGAAAAGACAAGAATGTTGAAGTGAGGCTAGCTGATTTTTGGCTATCTAGTTTGCCTGATGATGTCAGTGTAGTATATGTGTTTGCAGTTTCCAGGGATATAAATAAAATTCGAAAAATGATGCAAAACGAAGCTAATCGATTGAATCGAGAGTTTCATTTGATTACGTATGGCAGCGCCTTTAACGACCTTAAATCAATCAAAAATGTCGGAGCATACAATTTGTATTCTTTTAAATCTTTACATGCTGACAAAGCACAAGTATAATGGCGCTATGATACAAATTAGAAATACGCGTGAAAGTGGGTCTGAAAAGGCTTTAATGATTATTACTATATGCTTGATTGTTCTGCTGGTCGGGGCTTCGGTACTATCAGTTTGGTTATATATAAATTATTCTGATCAAAAGAACAATGTCGATACCAAGGTTAGTGCGGCGGTTGCGACGGCTAAAAATGAACAAGCTACGGTTGATGAAGAAAAATTTGCTCAACGCGAGAAAGAACCCTTAAGGCAATTTGTTGGCCCTGATGATTATGGTCGCGTTTCTTTTAGTTATCCAAAAACTTGGAGTGCTTATGTCAACAAAGATGTTTCGAGTGGTGGAACCTACGAAGCATATTTAAACCCAATTACAGTACCTCCTATTTCAGCTACTCAGCAGTTTGCGCTTCGCGTAACGATTGAGGAGAAAGATTATGATAAGGTTATCGCAACCTATGATCCGCTAGTCAAAAAGGGTAGTCTAAAGACGAGCAGCGTTGCTGCGGACGGTAATAACGGCACTCGCCTTGACGGAAGCTTTTCAAAAGATATCCGTGGTTCGGCTGTTATCTTTAAAATTCGAGACAAGACGTTAACCGTCCGTACTGACGCCGAGACTTTTACGCCTGACTTTAACGCATTAATTTCGACTATCAAAATAAATCAATAACATAGCATAGTTTCAAAAACCATCACAGTTTGCGATGGTTTTTGAAATTTATATATAGAATTTGTTCCGGTTTAACGTGCTACAATTAGTAGTATATGAGTGCGGCAAAAGGGGATCACAAAGAGCTTTTAAATGGGTCGTTTACTGATGACCTACCTTCGCTAGTTGCTGCTGCGCACGAGCTAAAATCGCCACTTGCCTTAATTCGTCAACTTTCATTGATGCTTGAAGAAGGTGAAATCTCTATTGACGATCATAAAAAGATACTAAGGCAAATTAGCTTAACAAGCGAACGCGCCCTTAGGCTGACTAGTGATTTAACAAAATCGGTTCGATTAACTGATGCTATGTTTAATCTTGAACCAATCAATCCAAAGCAGCTATGTGAGGACGTTGTTAGCGAGTTATCGCCGCTATTTCTAGCACATGAACGTAAATTAAGGTTAGTCTCTAGAAAACACTCAACCTTGATAATTGCAAATCGCGACTTACTTAAACGGATTATTATAAATTTTAGTGACAACGCACTTCATTATGCCAAGGATAGCAGTGCAGTTGAAATAAAAGTTTCATCCCACAGTTCAGGCAGGATAATTAGGCTCGGTGTGCGTGATTATGGGCCAGCGCTGCCGATTGATACATTTAAAAAACTACAATCTAAATTATCTAATTCGCCTATGCCAGTTTACGCCAGGCCGCAAAGTAGTGGTTTGGGGCTTTATATATCAAGTCAATTTGCAGATATTATGAACGGTAATATAGGAATGATGAGGCACCGAGATGGCGCGACTTTTTACGTTGATTTACAGGCTTCTCGTCAAATGAATTTACTATGAACCCAATATCGGTTTTAGTGATCGAGGACGATAAATGGTTGGCCGAACAGTACAAAAGATTGCTTGATAAGGCTGAATATGGTGTAGTAATCTGTTCAAGCGCCGACAATGCTATTCAACTAATTGATGATAGCCTGCCTGATGTTATCGTTTTAGACATATTATTAACCGGAAGTACGGCTTTTGCCTTGCTTCACGAGCTTCAATCATACGGCGATACCTGCAATATTCCTATCATTATTTGTTCATCGCTGGTAAATGATTTAAATTTAGACACACTCAAAGATTATGGGGTTAAAAAAATTCTGGATAAAACCACTATGATTCCAGGTGATTTAATCGCTGCTATAAAAGGAGTTTTGCAGTGAAAACCGTAAAAACTCAGGCTATAGTGTTGCGCCGGACAAATTACGGCGAAGCTGATAGGATATTGCAACTATTAACGCCAAATGGCAAAAGATGCGTCATGGTCAAAGGCGCGCGCCGTGAAAAAAGCCGTCTAGCTGGTGGAATCGAATTATTTGCGATTTGTGAAGTCGTCTTAGGTGATGGTAAGGGCGAAATTGGCGTCTTGACCTCAGCTAGGCTGATCCATTTCTATCGTCATATTATGGAAGATTACGACCGTATGCAATTTGCATATCTCGCCATTAAACTTGTTTCAAAGTCGTGTGATATGGTTGACGGGCCCGAGTGGTATGATGTACTAGCCGAGACTTTGGCTGGCCTTGACGCCCATTCTGTGAATTTAGGGTTGATTCAGACCTGGTTTTATCTTAAGTACTCGTCATTGATGGGTTATGAGCTGAGTTTATGGCATGATGTTTGTGGCGATAAGTTACTAGCGGATAATTCATATAGCTATGATATCGCTGAGCGTGGTTTAAGATTGTCGGATAATGGCGATATCGGCTCGAATCATATAAAATTATTGAGGTTGATTTCGACTAGGTCGTTAAAGGTTTTAGCCCAAGTTGGCGGAATCGAAGAGGTGATAGGTACTTGCATGGCAACCGTCAACACCCACGCCTCGATATGAAAAGAGCACCTGAATTCAGGTGCTCGGGGGTATCCTTTTTTAAAGGCTTAAAAATTTTGACGGATGTATAACCTCATCCGTCTTGGATAGTAGACAAATTTGTATAAACTTGATGCTTGGCTTAAACGTGATAAGTTATCAAACTCATATTTATCGTCTAAGTCTTTCAATATTTTATGGGCTGACTTGAGAAGCACTTTTGCTTCATTTTTGTTATCAAGCAGTAATAATACTTCACCCATAAAGCTTTCGCAAATTGCCATACGTTTAACATCGTTTTTCTTCGAGCTACATATTAAACTGTGGCATCTTTCAAAAACGACATTTGCTTCATCCAAGTAACGACTATCGTTACTTGATTTAAAGCGGTCAAGGTGGTTTATGCCAAGTTCCAATAGAGCCGAAATAATTAGCTCTCTGTCTTGTCCGCACAAACCTAAAGCATTCAAAAAAGCTTCTTCAGCCTTTATTAGCCATTTTTTGACTAATAATTTTTTGTACCACTTTTTTGAATATAACCTGGCCGACAACCCCATCATCATTGCTGTATGATATCTTTCGATATCATTTTTGCAATATTTAAGGTTTACCTCAAACTGACCGTATGCCTGTATGTAGTTTTTTGACGTAAAATCATTATACGCAAGTTGATCAATTTTTTGATATTCCTTTTGATAGCATTCTTTCAAAAAATCCAGATAATCTTCTTCTGGGTCGTCTAAAAAATCGGCCATGTAATCAATTTTATCGTTATCGTCCTCATCTAACTCGTCTTGATAATTTTGATTGCTTTCCCTGGGTTTAAACTCAAATATTTTCCCTGACAAAAACTCACCACCTCTTGTTTTTTAAGGAACCCTTGCTTATATTTTATAACTTTTGACCACTAATGTCAAATGTAAAGTATTAAATATTGTGATATAATAACAGATATTATGGCAAGTAAAAATGAAAAGATGGAAGCGATTGTATCGCTGGCAAAACGGCGCGGATTTATTTATCAAGGTAGCGAGATTTATGGTGGCCTAAGTGGTACTTGGGATTTTGGTCCACTAGGTACGGCATTAAAACGCAATATCATGGATTTGTGGTGGAAGATGTTTGTCGAAGATCGCGAAGACATGTATGGTGTTGATGCGGCGATTTTAATGAACCAAAAAGTATGGCAGGCGAGTGGTCATGTTGATACATTTGCTGATCCATTGGTTGAGGACTTGGTGACTAATCAACGATATCGAGTAGATCACTTATTGAAAGACGCAGGTTTTAAAGTCGATGGTTTAAGTTTTGACGATTTGAATAAAATGATAATCGAAAATAAGGTTAAAAGTCCAAATGGAAATTCACTATCCGAAGTCCGCACCTTTAACATGATGTTTAAAACTAATGTTGGTCCGGTATCGGACGAATCAAGTATTAGTTACCTTCGTCCAGAAACCGCCCAAGGCATCTTCACTAACTTTAAAAATGTTGTCGATTGCTTTTATCCAGATTTACCATTCGGTATCGGTCAACAGGGCAAGGCATTTCGTAACGAAATTAGCCCACGTGATTTCATTTTCCGTTCACGCGAATTTGAACAAATGGAAGTCGAATATTTTGTTCATCCTGAAAAATGGGAAGAGTCATTTGAAATGTGGCGCAAGCTTGTTTGGGATTGGTGCGAGGCGATTGGCCTTCCAAAAGAGTCTGTTCATGAACTAGAAGTTCCAGCCGAGGACAGGGCACATTACAGCAAGCGCACAATCGATTTCGAATTTGATTTTCCAATTGGTCGCGAAGAACTGTTGGGTCTAGCATATCGAACCGACTTTGATCTTGGTAATATTCAACGTGTAGCTGGCAAAAACATGGATTACAGCGTCAAAGGCACAAATGAAAAATTCATTCCTCACGTAATCGAACCTAGTTTTGGTGTTGAACGTGCTTTGATGGCAGTTATGTCATCTGCATATCGCGAGGATGAAGTAAACGGCGAAAAGCGCATATATCTCAAATTCCCAGAACACTTGGCACCAATCAAATTTGCCGTTTCGCCGCTACTAAAAAACAAACCAGAACTCGTCGCCAAAGCTCGTGAAGTTTTTACGATTCTCAAGAAAAAACATGGCGCAGTTATGTGGGATGACAACGGCAATATCGGTAAACGTTACCGTCGCCAGGACGAAATCGGTACGCCATACTGTGTAGTAATCGATTTTGATACTCTTGAAGATAACACTGTAACTATCCGTGACCGTGATACGACCGAGCAAAAACGAGTCCCAATCGCCGAGCTTTAAATAGTTACTCCTGTAAACTTATAAAATATAAAAGAAACGCTAAATCTAGCGTTTCTTTTATATAAATTCCCCAAAAATTAACTAATAAACTTTTTTCTCTTTTGCAGCCTTGTCTTTTGATGGGGCTTTCTTTGTGCCTTTGCCTGGCTTTGATGCACCTTTTGCCATTTTAAAACCTCCTGTTTAATCTTCATTATCTATTATGCGCTAACAAGCATAATAATTTCAAGCAAACAGAGTATTTTATAGTAGAATAGATAGGTATGATAACGTATTTTACTGATGGTAGCTGCAGTCCGAACCCTGGTCCAGGCGGATTTGCTGTGATAAAAAATGACGCCCCGGCTATTGTTGGACACGAACTAAATTCGACTAATATTCGCATGGAAGGCCTGGCGATGATCGCCGCCCTAACAGATGCAAATGGCGATGAATGCCAAATTTTTAGCGATAGTGAATTTTGGATTAACGTTGTTACAAAATGGTCACCGTCATGGGAGGCTAATGGCTGGAAAAAGAAAAACGGAGAGATTAAAAACCTTGATATAGTAGTGGAGTTGTGTGGACTATACAAGGAATCAAACGCCAAACTCACCTGGGTTCGCGGACACAACGGCAATAATAACAACGAATTAGCTGACGTCTGGGCTAATAAAGCGCGAGAAGAAAAACTAACTGGTTACATAGAAGAGGGAATCTAACATGGAAGAAAAAAACGAACCAACTGATATTTTTTTGTGGGCAAATAATGTTGATGGAATTAAAAAAGAGTTAGACGTTCAGTTCTTTTTGTTCAACAAACATTACACGCCATACACAACAAGCTTTAGTAGCGAGCTAAACACTCAGATCAAGCCGCTATTTTTATTTGATTTAATCAATTTTGTAAATCTGGGAGCAGGTACTGGTTTGTCGGTTCGCGATTTTGAACTATCTGAAAACGAAGAAAACGTTTTGTTGCGGACTGACCTCGAGAAGGTAGGTCGTGCTGAGACATTGCTGAATCTTATCGAGCATCAACGTGGCGATATTGTTGAGTTTAGTGAGCAAGAGCACGAATTCAAGCGTATAAAGGGCATTTTAGCTCGTTTTACACACAAAGATTCACCAAACAAGCCTTTTTACGTCATTAAACAGATTTCTCAGGGCAACGTTCTAAACGGCTCGACCGCTTGGGAATTTCGCGATGGACGGTTTGGCGCTTTTCAGGCCGAAGTTGGCATGAAGGTTCCGGCTGATAACCAGGTTATGATTGTCGACAAAGATATTTTTGTCTTTAATCAGCCAAAGTTTGAGCGGTTGTTTAATTACGATTACAAAAAACAAGCCCTAGCTGATCAAAAAGTTGCCGAGATTGAAAAGCAATTTAAGCTAAGTTTCCCAGAGGGAATGGATTTGCAATCATTGGTCCGTGAGCGTAAAAAGACGGTCAATAAACTTCAAAAAATTGAAGTTGGCGAAGTAACTCAAGAGCAGGTGATTGAATATGCTGATAGCATGCAGCTAGAGCTAATGACCGATGACGCTGGCGCAATAATTATCATGGACGGCAACGACCTAGATGTATTTGTGAATTTGATTAACGAAGATTACATAACTAGTGAAATTACAGGCCGTCGTTACGAGGTCAAAAGCAAGAAGTTGCTTGACGACCCAGAGGGTGAGCCACCGCGAGGTTAAATCTCCTAATCTTTCATTTAAACCCCGCTAATTTGGCGGGGTTTATTTTATATTATTTTTATTATATAAAGATATAGCTAATCAATACTATTGACAATTATCATAATATATGCTAACATTCATGTATAAATAAAACCAAATAAAAAGGAATTAAAAAATAATATGTCTGCTGAAAAGTGTACAACAAGTAAAGAGGAATTCAGGGCCGTTGATACAAGCGACCTAGATTTTGATGATGCGGTTGAAGGATCGGGACGTAATAGTCGAGTTGCAAGGGCTGCTGACAATGTTAGGGATTTTGCTGATAATTTTGGTGATTTCGCTGAGAGCATGCACGAAAAGCGCATCGACTTCCAGAATGATCTAGTCGAGTCGATAAAGGACCGAGCTAATTTTATAAAAGAGAACGCTCAGGAAACTGGTGGTAAAGCACTTAGTTTTTTCCAGAAAGTCGGTGAAGTTAGTAAGAAGGTTGGTAAGACTATCGGGCTCGTTACGCTTGGTGCTGCTGTTATGGGCGTCGAAGCTGGTGCTAAGGTTGCAAATCATGTAAAAGAATCTGCCTCAGAGGCTTATTCGGACGGAAAGCAATTTGCTTCTGACAAGGTAGAATCTGGCAAGCAAACGATTAACAATACAGTTGAAAGTGTTAAGGGTTTTGCTGGTGATCGCAAGGCAGAGATCGTAGAAGTTATTAACGCTTGTAAAGATAAAAAAGCAGAGGCTGTTGCCCGTATTGATGCTCGTCGCCAAGCTCGAGAAGACCGAAGGACTGCAAGGGCGGAAATAAAGGCAGAGAACGCAGCTGAAAAGGCTAACCAAAAAGCAATTGAAGCTAGGGAGAAGGCTTTGGACGTCGCCCTACAGGCTAAATTCCGTATGGCTGACAGAGAAGCTCGAAGATTAAAAATAGAAGAGATTAAGGGTTCTGTCGTGGATAGTATTAACGAAAAGAAAGATGCTATTTCTGAAAGGAAAGAAAAAATCGGCAATGGCGTTAGCAGTTTTGCCGAGTCAGCCTTAAATTTCTTTAAAAAGGCAAGGCAAACTGGTCAGGCGGCATACGAAGCAGCGACCGAAACCTGGAACTCTTACGACCAAAATAAAATAGACGATAATCCAGATTTATAATTAGATAAATAGTTTATAATTAAAACAAATAAAAGGAAAAAATGAAATGAACAAAAATTACACAATTACAGCAGCAGATTTAACAACAATGGGTATTAACTTAACAGATGACAAGATGACGTCTTTGTTGGACCATCTAAACCAAGAATTGAATGAGCGAGTCGGCACGGCTTTGCTACAGGAATTGGACGACGAGCAGATTGACGAATATAATGAATTTATTAAAACCGCCAGCGAAGATCAAGTAGGTGAATGGTTAAGTTCAAAAATACCCGAGTTTACTCAAATTATCCAAGATGAAATCGATGTTATGCTGGGTGATGTTGCCGAAAAGGCTGAGAAGCTTGGCGAAGAAGCCTGAAAATATAATTTCTAAGATAATAAACAACCCCTTTATAGTAAGGGGTTGTTTTAATGAGGGAATCGCGTTAATTGGGTTATAATTAGTTATGCTAATGGCGCTGTTTAGTGGTGCCGATAATTACAGATAGAGATGATATGAAAGACGTAATAATTGACGAATACATAGATTGTATCAGTGACTTGCTGAGTGAAGAAATTGTCTGGTCGATGGATGATTTGCCTCATCATGCTGATGTTAGCTGTTTAGACCACTGTTTTAATGTGTCATTTTTAAGTTTTTCGATTTGTAAGCGGTTGGGATTTGACTATCGAGCGGCTGCTAGGGGCGGATTGTTGCACGATTTCTTTTTATATGATTGGCATGGTACGAAGTGGAGGAATGTTCATGGGATAAAACATCCTAAATTGGCATTAGCGAATGCTAGGCGATATTTTGAAATCAGCAATAAGGAAGCTTCAATAATTAAAAAACATATGTGGCCGCTAACGATCTTTCCGGCGCTTCACAAGGAAGCTTATGTGGTGATGTTGGTTGATAAATATTGTACGATTATGGAAATATTACGGCTAAAAACTAAAAAGTAGCTCTGGTTAAAAGTATCTATAAAAGCCAACATAGTTTATAATTAGTCTTAATGAAACAGGGGATGGCACTTGAGGTTATGCTTTCGGGAGAAAGTGTTTTGCTAACTGGCCCAGCGGGGGCTGGCAAGACTTTTGTGTTGAATCAATTTATTCGTCAAGCTAAGGGCGATGGAAAACATATATCTGTAACTGCGACGACGGGATTGGCGGCGACGCACCTGGGTGGGGCAACGATTCACTCGTGGAGTGGAATTGGTATAAATGACGAGCTGTCCAGTAATTTCTTAGATTCGATGGCTAAGGGGCGACGAGAAATTATTGAAAAGACTGATGTGCTGATAATTGATGAGATTAGTATGTTGCATGACTTTCGCCTGGATATGATTGATGAGGTTTGTCGGGCTGTCAGAATGAAAGATGTACCATTCGGTGGGATTCAACTGATTATGAGCGGCGACTTCTTTCAATTGCCACCAATTAACCGTGGTGATTCGCGGGCGGGTGGTTTTGTAGTTAATAGCGAAGTTTGGCGTGAACTTGAGCCGGTTATTTGCTATTTGGAAGAGCAGCATCGCCAAGATGACGAACAATTGCTGGATATTTTGAATGCACTTCGGGCGGGCGATTTGAGGCGACATCATGCGCAGTGTTTATTGGATCGAGTTGACGTTGAGCCAAGTGGCGACGAGGTTTTGACCGAGCTTCATACGGTAAATATTGATGTTGATAAGTTAAATGATTCAAAACTGGATATGCTGGAGGGTGACGAACTTTTTTATACACAAAGTACGACTGGCAGTAAAAACTATGTTGAATCTTTGCAGCGATCGGTTCTAGCGCCGGCGACATTGCGGCTAAAAAAGGGTGCGCTAGTTATGGCTGTAAAGAATAGTTTAGAGCGAAAGTATGTTAACGGCAGCATTGGTACGGTGATTGACTTTGAGGCTGGGACGGAGTATCCAGTGGTAGAATTTAGGAACGGTAAAGTCTTGACGATGCAGCCTGACACCTGGGAACTACGTGATGGTGATAAAAAACGCGCTAGTATTTCGCAGATTCCACTGCGTCTAGCGTGGGCGATTACGGTACATAAATCACAGGGAATGACGCTGGATTCGGCCAGGATTGACCTGCGAAAAGCTTTTGTTGAGGGTATGGGATATGTAGCGCTTAGCCGAGTAAAAAACTTGAACAACCTTTATTTATCCGGAATCAATCAGATGGCGCTGAGGGTTAGCGAAGATGCGCAATTGATCGATGTTACCTTGCGCGACAAGGCGGCCAAGGATTGTAAAAGGTTTAAACATCTGGAAGAAAAAGCGGCAAATAGGAAAATTAAACTTCCAAAAAAGAGCGAAAAAAAGGCGAGTGGTTGGAAAGAAAAGATTGAAAAAATGCGCGAAACCCACCCAAATGCTTATCGTCCCTGGGAAAATCAACAAGACGCGCTTTTAAAAGAAAAGTTTCAAAATGGTGCAACTATTAAAGAATTGAGTGATTTGCTAGGGCGGCACGAAGGCTCAATCAAGATGAGGTTACAGAAGTTTTTCGGTGAAGATGTAATATAATAGAGATTATGGCATACAATTATGACACTCTATCTGAGCCCGTTACAAAGCAAGAAGTTATTGATTATAAACAAAAGATTTCTAAGGTTAGGAATATTTATTCTACATTTAATCAATTAGGAACTATTTTTGGTTTTGTCATTAGTTTTATTCTTGCATTTATGCTAATCACTGTGGGTAGTTTTGAGTTTAAAAAAGGCAACTATACTTTATTGGTTGCCGGTATTGGTGTAATTTGCTTGACTACAATAGCAGGTCTTGTGACTTATTTTGTGAGTTATCTAAATAAGCTCAAGGATGACATTAAGCTGTCTCGTTTTTCTCAGGCGAATGGGCTGTCGTATGAGCCAGCTGTTGACGCGGTTGATTTAAAATATTCCGGTATGATATTTAATGTCGGATATTCACATTTGTATAGAGGGCGACTAAGGGATAAAACTGGTGATTTATTCGAGATATCAAATTATCAGTACACCATTGGTAGCGGTAAAAATAGGCGTACGATTGAAAATGGTTACGTTATGATAAAACTTGATCGTAATTTGCCGAATATCGTATTGGATTCAAACCAGAACAACTTTAAGTTATTGGGTTTGAACATGAGCAATTTACCAGTAAATTTAAAAAATAACCAAAAGCTTTCACTTGAAGGAGACTTTAATAATTATTTTACACTTTACGCGCCAGTAGGTTACGAGCGTGATGCTTTGTATATTTTTACCCCTGATTTAATGGCCTTGTTTGTCGACAATTCAAGCATATTTGATGCTGAGGTTATTGATGATAAACTGTTTATTTATTCAAGTAAATTTGATCTTGTGGATTCAAGCGTTCTTGATCGGTTATTCAAGATTATTGATACAGTTGGCAAGAAAACTTTATCTCAAACTGATAATTATTCAGATGAACGAGTTGGTAATAGAACCGTTGATGAAGTATCCGTTAGGGGGATGCGTCTAAAGAAGCGATTTGTGTCGGTAGGCGTAGTGTTGTCTATTGTGATATTTATTTTAATGGTAATAGTATTTTAATTTCGGCAACTAAATAATCATGAGTGATAATAAAAATGACAATAAGCTAGATTTTCCAAAACGTTTTTTGTGGGGTGCTTCGGTATCGGCGCATCAGGTTGAGGGCGGAAATCATAACCAGTGGTCAGTGTGGGAACTTGAAAATGCCAAAGCTAGGGCTGTAATGGCCGAGCGCGAGCTAGGCAAGCTTGATAGTTGGCAGCAGATAGAGCTGGAGGCAAAAAATCCACAAAATTATGTATCGGGTGATTTGGCTGATCACTATGGTCGGCATAAAGAAGATTTTGATTTGTTGAAGCAAATGAATATGAACGCCTTTCGGTTTAGTATTGAATGGTCGCGAATTGAGCCGCAGGCTGGTGCGTGGAACGCGGCGGCAATAAAACATTACAAAGATTATGTTGATGAATTAAGAAAACGAGGGATTGAACCGATAGTTACGCTTTTTCACTTTACATTGCCGATTTGGTTCTCTGAAATGGGTGGTTTCGAAAAACGTTCAAATGTTAAATATTTTACTAGATTTGCTAAAAAGATTATTAGTGAGCTTGGTACGAGTGTTAGATTGATAATCACTATAAACGAGCCAGAGATATATGCTATTCAAAGTTATCATTTTGGTAATTGGCCGCCAGCGATGGATAATAATTTTAAGTTTTGGCGTGTAATGAATAATTTGGCGTTTGCTCATCGCCAAGCATCCAAAGCTATTCATGGATTGAGCCGAAGATATAAAGTTTCGGTGTCTAAAAATTCGAAATTGTACCATGCGGGCGACGATGCACTCTTGAGCAGGGTTAGTGCGTCAGTTATGCAATATATCCAAGATGATTATTTTATTAAAAAAGTTATTCACCACTGTGATTTTTTAGGCGTAAACTATTATTTTACTAGTCGTATTTATGGCAATAGGACGCATAATCCGAATGATAATTTGAGTGATTTGGGATGGGATTTGCAGCCTTCGGATATTCAACATGTATTAGAGCGACTATATGGCAAATATAAAAAGCCGATAATTATTACCGAAAATGGTATTGCTGATGCAAATGATGAAAAGCGGCAGTGGTGGATAACTAAAACTATTGTCGGTATTCAAAAAGCCATGAATAATGGCGTCAAGGTAGAGGGTTATATACATTGGAGTTTGATGGATAATTTTGAGTGGGCTTACGGAAAATGGCCAAGATTTGGGCTGGCTACGGTTGACTATAGGACAGGCGAGCGTAAACTTCGCTCAAGCGCGATTTGGTTTGGACGCGTAATTAAGAAAATGAGAGAGTTATAATGTCCAGCTTAAATGAACCTTTTGCAAAAAATGACATTAAGATTGCTGTTGTTGGAGGTGGAACGGGGAGCTTTACACTGTTATCGGCTTTGAAAAATCATACAAAACAATTAGCGGCGATTGTAAATATGGTTGACGACGGTGGAAGTACTGGTGTTCTGCGTGATGAGCTTGGTACTTTGCCGCCTGGCGATGTCAGGCAATGTCTGGTGGCGCTAAGTGATTCGCCAAAAATAAGGGATTTATTCAGCTACAGGTTTGAAGAGGGCACGCTTGGTGGCCATTCCTTTGGTAATATTCTACTAACGGCGCTAGAAAAAGTTTCGGGGAGTTTTAACGGTGCGGTTGATACGGCTTCGGAGATTCTTCGGATAAAAGGTAAGGTTATACCAGCGACACTTGACAATGTAAGGTTAAAAATGGAATGGCCAGAGGCTAGCCTTACATTAAAGGGCGAGCGGGTGATTGATGCTTATTATTTTAAACACGACCCAAGGCGGGCAACTTTGTCGTTAGAGCCAGAAGCGACGGCAAATTATATGGCTATAACCGCGATCGAGCAGGCGGATATGGTTGTGATTGCGCCAGGAGATTTATATACGTCGCTTGGACCACTACTAGTAATTGACGGAATCGCTGAGGCTTTGAAAAAAACTAAAGCGAAATGTGTTTATGTTTCGAATTTAGTTACAAAAGATGGCCAAACTTCTGATTTTACTGTTAGCGATCATGCCTGCGAAATTGAGCGGTTCGTTGGTGCGCCATTTTTGGACTTTGTACTCTATAATCAACAATTGCCAATAAAAGCTGCTGCGCGTAAATATAAGGCTGAAAAAGCATATTTGGTTAAAATTGATAAAAAGAAGCTTTCGAGCGCACCTTATGAGGCTATACCTGGCGATTTTCTTGGCAAAATTGCGTCTAGCAATAAGGCGGATAAATTACCAGTTACAAGGTCGTTGATACGGCACGATTCAGAAGCTGTGGCTAAGGCTTTGATTGAGCTTTGCGAAATAGCCAACTAATTTATATTGCTAAAAATGCTACAAACTTCGTTGTGCTCTTTAAAAACTTTTATCTGTTGGTAATCTAATTTATCCACAGAACTGTGAATAACTCTAAGTTTGCTAGTAAAAATAATAAATGTTGGGGGTTGTAGTGGGTAGCAGTGGGTAGTATAGTTAGGGCAGTGGAAAGAAGTGGGTAACACCACAGACAAAATAAACACCACTAATATTAAAAAAATAAACTAGGCAGGGCTCAGAAAAACACAAAAATGGCGAGTGTAGATTATTTCGAACGAAAGCTTGATGACAAGCATCGGTTAACGATACCGACAGAACTTCGAGATGAATTTGCAAGCGGTGTCGTGTTGACCAGGGGCTTTAACCGCTATCTCCATCTTTATCCTAAACAGGTTTGGGACAAAGAAGTAGAATCTGCGCTTGTTGGTAGTATTCTTGATGAGAATGTTGCTGATTTAAACGTAAAGTTTAGGCGCGGCAAGACCGAAGCAGAGCTTGACCAAAAACAAGGTCGAGTAACGATTGAGCAGCATTTGCTTGATTATGCCGGGATTGATCGAGAGATAGTTGCGATTAGGGCAGGCGCATATTGGCGCATAATTCCGCCCGAAGCCGACGTTTAAAGCAAAAACAAATCCGCACTTTAACAATCTATGATAAACAGCAAAGAAAACTCTCGAGATCAACTATCTGGTAGTTAGGCAGTGGGCTACGGGACCACATTAAAAAACTCGCGCACCTTCCTCTAAAACACACCTCCCAAACAAAACTCCACCTCACACATAAGTCTCTCAACCGAATAACTTTTAAATTTTATGATTCGCCTTTGGCATTCATTATTAAAAAATTCGGTAACTTATAAACAAAAAACAAAAACATACAAAAACAAACAGCCATAGCTACCAGTTAGGTGATCTCGAACCGCAAATTATGTTATCATAAGGAGCGAATGAGTAAAGAACATCCACCACACAATCTACATGTTCCAGTTTTGCTAGATGCGACAGTTGAAACGCTAAAGCCTAAAGTGGGCGAGAATTATCTCGACCTAACCGCGGGTTATGGTGGGCACGCTAGTCGTATTTTGGATATTACTGGAAATTATGCCGAATCTGTTTTAGTCGATCGTGACGAATACGCCATTGAGCGCTTGAAGTCATTTTCGGATAGAGGAGTTAGGCTATTGCATACCGATTTTGCGGCTGCCGGCCAGCAGTTAGCAGATGAGGGGCTGAAGTTTAATGTCATATTGGTTGATTTGGGGGTGTCGTCACCACAACTCGATCAATTCGACCGAGGGTTTTCGTTTACAAATAGTGGCCCGCTCGATATGCGGATGGACCGACGCCAAGAAAAAAGTGCCAGTACGCTGGTAAATAACGCTTCGGAAGAGGAACTAACGCGTATCATTACTCAATACGGTGAAGAGCCGATTGGGTTCTCGAGGATAATTGCTAAGGCGATTATCACAAACAGACCACTGTCGAAAACGGGAGAACTAGCTGATTTGATCAAAGATTCATATCGTGGCAAGTGGAAAAAAACCCACCCAGCTACGCGCACTTTTCAAGCAATCCGGATTGCAGTCAACGATGAGCTACGGCAAGTCGAAGACTTGTTGCCAAACTTGCCCCGCCTATTAAAACCAGGCGGGCGGGTAGGCATCATTAGCTTTCATAGTCTGGAAGACCGACTCGTTAAGCGATATTTCAAGGAGCAATTTGATTTGGGACTTGAATCTGAACTTCTGCCAATTACTAAAAAACCCATCGCTGGCGATATTTACGATGTTCACAACCCGCGATCACGAAGTAGTAAACTACGTGTCGCAGTGAAAAAATAAAATAAAAATAACAATAACAAGAAAGGGCAAAACACCATGCCAATTCACATCCCAGTACAATACACAGACATCGCTCAAGTAGTGACTGTTCGCGTAAAGTAATTTAAAATTGCCCTTGCTGCGCCACTTGGCGTAGTAAGGGCGCCAAAATAAATATAAAAAGAGACCCCACCACAATGTCTTATTCACGTACTCAAAATTTTAGCAGCCGCAGGCAACAAAATTGGTCTCGTAACCAAAATACCGTCGCCTACGTATCGGCTATCAAACTCGGCCCCGTAACTCATACAGTCTTGATTGCACTTATGATTACAGTTCTTGGCTTGATATATTTGACGCAAGCAACTCGTGCGACAAGTTATGATTATGCAACTCAAAAGATTGATAATCAAATTTCTGAATTAAATACCCAAAAAAGTGATTTAGAGATTGAGAATGCAAGATTGACGGCACTCGAAACGGTTAAAAACAGTAGCGTTGCTACGACTATGGCGGCTCCGACGGCAACGGAGTACGCCCAGTAGAAGGTTTATGAATTTAGAACTTCAAAAAGGCAGCCGATCAAAGTTTTTGGCTGCTATTATTCTGTTTTTGATGGCGATATTTGTCATCAGGTTGTTTTATTTGCAAATAATTCAGCATGGATATTATGTTAGTTTAGCTAACAAAGAGCAAGTGAAGCGATTGACTATCCCTTCGAAGCGAGGTTTGATCTATGCACTTGACGGTCAGATACCTGTACCGCTTGTAATGAATCAGACGGTATATACTGTTTTTGCTGACCCAAAAACTACAACTGATAACTCAAAGGTTATAGAGGTGATTCACAAAATTGCAGGTGGTAATGCTAGGCCTAATCTTGAAGAACTGTTGAATAAAAAAGAAACACGCTATCAGATATTAGCGACTAAAATTACACGTGCCCAGGCTGATAAGATTAAAAAAGAAAACTTAAAAGGCATTGGCTTTCAGGAAGAATCGCAGCGTGTTTATCCTGAGGGGTCATTGGCGGCACAGACTATTGGTTTTGTTGATTTTAGCGGTAGCGGTAAGTACGGAGTCGAGGGGAAATTGAATGAACGCTTGATTGGCACAGATGGGCTACTGCAATCCGTCACTGACGTTAGTGATGTGCCGCTAACAATTGGGAATAATAATATAAACAAGCCAGCCGTTGATGGTGAAAATATAGTGCTGACTATTGATAGAAATGTACAGTCCAAGACTGAAACTGCTCTGTCTGACGCTTTGAAGCGAACTGGTGCAACCAGGGGCAGTGCGATCGTATTGGATCCGCAGTCAGGCAAGATTATGGCAATGGCAAACCTTCCGACCTACAGTCCTGCAGAGTTTAATAAAGTTACGGATGCGGCTTTATTCAATAATGCTGTCGTTTCAGCGCCTTACGAACCAGGCTCAGATGTAAAAACTTTGACTATGGCAACTGGAATTGATAAGGGGGTGGTATCGGCGAACGATACCTATGTGAATACTGACCGTATTCAGGTTGAAGATAGGGTAATTTCAAACGCTAGCTTGGGGCAAACCGGTACGATAACATTTCAACATGCCCTCAATTGGTCGTTAAACACCGGTTTCGTGACTGTCGCCCAGCGTTTGGGTAACGGCAAGAGTATAACGAAAGGTGCTCGTGATACTATGTATGATTACTTTCATAATCGGTTTAAATTAGGACAATTGACAGGGGTTGAGGTTTCTGGTGAAGCTGAAGGAACGGTCGTTTCGCCTGACACGGAAGAGGGCAATGCGGTTAGATATTCAAATATGTCATTCGGTCAAGGATTAGATGCGACTATGATTCAGGTTTCGGCAGCTTTTAGTGCTATCGCCAATGGCGGAAAATATTATAAACCAACAGTAGTCGCTGGTACGCTTGATAAAAATGGTAAATATTCGGCTAATAAAGTTGCAGCACCAACAAGTCCTATCGCTAAATCAACCGCCGATCAAGTTCGCGAAATGACACATGTTGCCAGAAATGCATTCTTTACTAACGTCGACAAGCCAGGGTATTATATGGGTGGCAAAACTGGAACTTCACAGGTCATTAAAAACGGTGTATATGCTGACAATGAAACGGTCGGAACCTATGTGGGTTATGGCGGCAGCGAAGAAGTCTCAAAGTATGTCATAATGGTACAGGTATCTGGTGATAACAAAGAATTGCAAGGCTCGAGAGATGCTTTGCCTATATTTACAGATATTTCAAATTGGATGATTGATTATTTAAAGATACAACCGAAAGCGTGATTATTATGGGTATTACATTAGCCGAATTAACGAATGATTTAAAAGGGACTTTCATACTTAGCGTCGGTGCGTTCATGTTAGCTATGGTATTGACGCCGATTTATACATATTTAGCCTATAAATATAAATTCTGGAAGAAACAGCGAACAACCAGTACGACTGGTGAAAAACTAACCGTTTTTAATAAGTTGCACGCAAAGAAATTTAAGCGAAATATTCCGACTATGGCCGGTGTTATTTTTGTTGTTTCGATTACCCTTATAACGTTCTTTTTTAACCGAAATAGGGGACAGACGTGGCTACCACTGGCCGCGCTAGCTGGTGGGGCGTTCGTTGGGTTATTGGACGACATTATCAACGTCAGGGGCCATGGAGAGGGTGTTGCCGGGCTTCGCTCAAGTTTGAAATTTGCAATGATTGCGGTCATTGGGCTAGTGTTGGGCTGGTTCTTTTATGTAAAGCTAGGCGCGACAGCGGTACATATTCCGTTTATGGGTGATTTAGTGCTTGGTTGGTTGATGGTGCCTTTGTTTGCTTTTGCGGTCATTGCAACCGGAAATGCGGTTAATATTAGCGATGGTCTTGATGGCTTGGCTGGTGGGCTGGCGGCAATTGCTTTTGGTTCGTTTGGAATTATTGCAATGCTACAATCGCAATTATTACTGTCTGGTTTCTGCTTTACAGTAGTGGGCGCATTACTGAGTTATTTGTGGTTTAATATTTATCCAGCTCGTTTCATGATGGGTGATGTCGGTAGTTTTGCGATCGGTGCGTCGTTAGGTGTAGTAGCGATGCTAACTAATACCTTGTTCTTGTTGCCAATTATTGGAATAGTTTTTGTAGCCGAAGCTGGCTCGAGCCTTATCCAGATTTTCAGTAAAAAGGTGTTTAAACGAAAGATTTTTATCTCGGCACCTTTCCATCATCACCTTGAAGCGACGGGCTGGCCTGAAACTAAGATTACGATGCGTTTTTGGGTTGTTGGCTATATAGCGGCGTTTATTGGCGTATTATTGGCGCTTGCTGGAGGTAATATTTAAAGTGAGGGCAAGCTTGCGCAAAAATCAAATTACATCGGTTGCCGAGCAATCTCAGTTTTCTGATATGACATCTGTGCGCAAGCACCGCCCCGATTATTTAATTGTGCTTTACATGGGGCTTTTAATGCTCTTGGGGTTAGTGATTATATATGCAATTGGGCCGCAGCGGGCAAACGTTTTAAATAATGCTTACGGGGCTGATTATAGCGGTACTTATTTTTTCGTAAAGCAGATAATAAGCCTGGGTATTGCACTAGCTGCGTTTTTTGCGACGTCAAAGATTCCATATACTTGGTTAACCAAATATGCTGGCAGCTTATTGGCTTTGTCAATTGGTGCTTGTGTTTTACTTGCCGTGGCTGGTATTTTTCATTTGGGCTTTGCGCAGCAAACTTTGGGCGCGACTCGTTGGTTTAATTTTGGCCCGTTTGGTTTGCAGCCTGCCGAGATGCTAAAATTTGCGATTTTGATCTTTTCAGCCGGCTTTTTGGGAGCCAAGGTTAAACAGGGTAAACTAAACGACTTGCATGAAACGCTGATTCCGATTGGAATAATTATAGCAATTTCGATGTTCTTTGTAGTTGTTGTTCAAAAGGACTTAGGTACGGGGTTGTCTATTGTTGGAATTATGGCATCGATGTTGTTTGTTAGTGGCTTAAATGGTCGCAATAGTTTGATGATTTTGGGGCTATTGCTAGCTGCGGGCGTGTTTCTAATCGCCATTGCGCCACACCGCATGGATCGTATTACAACTTATTTAAAAGGCGACAATTCTTCGACAAGTGATGCCGGCAGCTACCATATCGAACATGCTAAAATTGCAATTGGTACAGGCGGTTTATTTGGTGTTGGTATAGGTAATAGTGTCCAAGCAACTGGCTACTTGCCCGAGGCAATTAACGATTCGGTTTTTGCAATTATGGGCGAGACATTTGGTTTTGTTGGTTTAGTTACTATATTAGCTATATTCGTAGCTTTGCTGATGCGGCTACTAAAGTTGATGGATCATTTGGTTGATATGAGGCTCAAGTTGTTGATAGCTGGTGTATTTGGTTGGCTTGGCTCGCATGTTATTCTAAATGTAGCGTCTATGGTTGGTGTTTTTCCACTTACAGGTATTACGTTGCCACTGCTTAGTCTCGGCGGTACTAGTATATTGTTTGTTGCCGCTGCGCTAGGCTTGGTGTTTCAATTATCACATTACACAGTTCATCCGTCACATATAAAGGAGGTAAGGCATGAAAATCTTGGCAGTCGGCGGGGGGTCGGGCGGACACGTCACACCGGTCGTAGCGGTTCTTCGCGAAATAAAAAAATCTAATCCAGATTCAGAGGTTAGATTCTGGTGTGACCGAAAATTCGCGACTCAGGCAGTCTCGATAATGTCTAATTTTGATAAAAATATTCCTGTCCACAGGATATTTTCCGGTAAATTGCGTCGTTATCATCACTTGTCGGTGCTGCGTCAATTACTGTGGCCTTCACTAGTTCTGAAAAATGTTAGGGACGGTTTTTTGGTGCTTTTAGGTTTTTTTCAAAGCTTTTTCAAGCTAATAATTTGGCGACCTGATGTAGTTTTTACTAAGGGTGGATATGTTTGTTTGCCGGTTGGTATAGCTGCCAGAATACTAAGTATTCCGCTAGTCATTCATGACTCTGATGCTCACCCAGGCCTTACTAATCGCATTCTAAGCAAATGGGCAACTAAAATAGCTACTGGAGCGCCACTGGAATATTATTCATATCCAAAAGAAAGATCACGTTATGTTGGAATACCGGTCGCATCAGAGTTCCATGAATTTACGGAGTTCGAACAACTAGAAGCCAAAGAAAAGTGGGGGATAAGAACCGATCGACCGTTAATAGTGGTAACTGGCGGCGGGCTAGGGGCTAGTCGTATAAATGATGCCATAATGAAAGATTTGGGTAGTTTATTAAAGCTTGGCTCGTTAATACTTGTATCTGGAAAATGGCAATACGATGAAATTAAGGCTATTGCGCCAAAAAATGATGATAATTTTCAATTGCACTCGTTTGTTTCAAATAATATGAATCTATTGCTGGGTGCGGCTGATGTTGTAATCGCACGAGCGGGCGCAACTACGATACTTGAACTGGCGGCGCTTGCCAAACCTACGATATTGATACCAAATGCCAAACTTACGGGTGGTCACCAAATTAAAAATGCTGAAGTGTACAGAAAAGCTGGTGCAGTAAAGATTGTTGATGAAGATTTAATGATTGATAAACCGTCGATCTTAACAGATGTGGTTAATGAAATTTTGTCTAATCGCAAAGAAACCTTGCAGATGTCTCAACTATTCGCACCTTTTGCTCGTCCAGATGCAGCTACGGATGTAGCTGATATGATAATATCGTGCGTTAAATAGGCTATAATAAGTACAAGCGTTATATTTTAAGGGGAAAGAAAATCTTAGTTTTAAATGAGCTTATTTAAGAAGAAGAAAGCTGACATTCCGAGGCGACGAGTCGTTCAAGAGGAATCAACAAAACCGAAGCCCTCATCGGCCATTTTTAAGCGTAATCGTACTTTGATTGGATCTAGCTCTAATTTCCTTAAGGCCGCTGAGTCAAATAAGGCTGACTTTGAATCGCCAAGGGCTCAGGTTCATCATCTAACCAATCAACGTCGTAGGATTTTTAGCATATTATTGATCATTCTGATGTCTTGTGCGGCGATATTATTGGTGTTAAGCAACTTTACCGCGTCGGCCTCGATAAGTCTGGCTGATGTTACTGTATCTAAAAAGATTGATAATGCTTTGTACGAAAAGGCTATTTTGGATTATATGAATGTTAATCCAATGAGCCGATTCCATTTCGCGCTTAATCAGTCGGCGTTAACAGATTATGTATCTAGTAAATTGCCAGAAGTAATGTCGATTGAGCAAAAAGGCATCGCCAATCTTGGCGCAACCGATTTTGTGATTACTATGCGTAAACCAATTGCTGGCTGGCAAATTAACGATAAGCAATATTACGTTGATTCAAAAGGTATTCCATTCGAGCGTAATTATTTCGCCGCTCCTGATGTTCAAATTGTCGACAATAGCGGTATTTCACTACAAAAGACCGGAACGGCTATTGCTAGCAAGCGTTTCTTGAGCTTTGTGGGCCGCGTCGTTTCATTGTCCAAGGCAAGTGGCTATACGGTAACTCAGGCTATTCTGCCGGCGGATACAACCCGACAACTGCAAGTAAAGCTAAAAGAGGTGAATTACCTGGTAAAATTATCAATTGATCGACCAGCGGGGGAGCAGGTTGAAGATATGGCTAGGGCAGTAAAGTACTTTTCTGATCGTGGTCGTAGCTTAAGCTATATAGACGTCAGGGTTAGTGGTAAGGCATTTTATAAATAACAAGTATAGCTAAAAGAGTAGTCTACTAGCTCACTACTTCATGTTCTATTTTTGTTCTATTTAAATTTTTAATCTGCGTACTCAAAAAAACATATAAAAATATATAATTCAACAAAAAGCAAATAAAATCAAATATAGTAGAGAAGTAGGGTGTGGAAAAGTCTGGCTCGTTAAAAACGCTAAACAACAACAAATTGAGTATATTTGCAAATATATAGCCAGCACACGCCAAGCCTGATCTTTGGGCGTTTTGGGCTGTGAAGGTTGTTATTGTTCGTGTAAATTATTTAAAGTTTTTATTAAATGTAAGTATGATTTGCAGAAATGGTTATTGTAACAATAGCACTACTACATTCATGTAAAGCCAACTGTTTTTAACTGTTATTGATACATATAGGCTCATATTGAATCAACTATGATTTATATACCTTATGTCGTAAAAGATATATTGTGCGACGTTAAGTTAGTATATATTTAATGAATACTAACTCACTAAAATTTGTGTTGTTTTTTCTAGCTACGGCCGGTTTTTGTTATTTCTCTTTTTTAAATACGCCAACCCTATTTTTAATAAGACTTTTGATATTTTAATGACTTTATATATAATTTATCAAAATTTGTCTAATTTGTTGATTTTGGCTGTTTGTTTGCAATTTTGGGTTTTTTCTTTAAAATATGCATATTTATCAAAATACAGTATGTTCTATATTTGTTCTAATAATTGTTCGTATATGAAACAAAGACCACTTCTGCCCCACTGGGTAGATGTCGGTCTATTTAAAATTTTAAAATACGGTAACACGGTTTTTATTTGCAGCAGTTTATATCTGAGCCTTAGGGGTATAGTTTTTTGCACAATACGAGGCTTTAATAGTTTTCTAGTGTCTGATCCGTAGTGAACCTTCGGCGTCTCTTTTTGCGGGTTTAGCGTCTATAGTTGGTCTGGGTGCTTTTTGGATCTGAGGCGCCTGAGGCGCCTGAGGTGGCTTAGGTGGCTGTGGTTGGGTTGGCTTATTGGTTCCGCCAACTATATAGCCGCTAGCGATTTCTGGGGCAGAGCCTGTGACTACATAGGTTTTCTTTTTACGAGTTCTAGCCCGTTTACGCTTCGGCCTATCTGTTTGTTTTTCGGTTTCAGAAACGCTAATTTCGGTTGCATCTGGTGCTTTTGGAATAACTATGGGTTTTGGCTGGCTAGGTGTCGGTTTAGCGGTAATAGCACTAGCTGGAGGCGTCTGTGGGGTGTTTTCAGGCTTTCTTGCTGGCTTTTGATTAACTGGCCACTTCCTGGCCATGGCTTGTGATTCGGGACGTTTTTGAAGGGTTTCTGGTGGTCTGATGGCATCTGTAATCTCTTTTTCGACATCACTGCGACTTCGGCTATAATTGCGTCTGGTATTTTCAATAATCCGGCCAGTGTTATCTATTTGTGGCGGCGGCAGGGTTAAGGTCGTTGCGTTAAAAGCGGGTGACTTCTCACCTTTTATTACCATATTGATAACAAAATTTCGGTTGTGCATTTGCAATAAGTCATTTGGTTCAAACTGGGGCTCAAATTGCTTTGCCAAGATTGGAGCGTCGTCAGCCGAGACACGGAATGAAATCATCGTTCCGACATTGCCAAATACGGCGTCGCGAACAGTTTCGTTCATCTGGCTGATATATTGGTTGGCGACAGTTAAATTAAGGGCGTATTTACGTGCTTCTGATAAGATTGTAGCGAACGAATCGGTTGCGAAGTTTTGGAATTCGTCAACATATAGATAGAATGGCCGTCGATCTTCGATTTTATCGATATCACTGCGACTCATTGCGGCTAGCTGAATTTTGGTAACAAGGAATGAGCCCAGGATTGCGGCGTTGTCTTCGCCAATCAAGCCTTTTGAAAGGTTGACGATTAAAATCTTGCCTTCGTCCATAATTTGACGAATATTAAATGTTGATTTAGGCTGACCAATGATATTTCGAATAATTGGATTGGCCGTAAAGGCGCCGACTTTGTTAAGGACTGGTGAAATTGCTTCGTTGACGAACTTGTCATTCCAGCTGCCGAATTCGATTTTCCAAAAGTTAAGCACGACTGTGTCTTGGCAATAATCCAAGGTTTCTTTGCGGAAATTCTTGTCAGTCAACATTCTAGCGATATCAAGTAATGTCGTTGATGGTCTGTCGAGAAGTGCTAGGATTGTATAACGCAGGATATATTCAAGTCGTGGCCCCCATGACTCACCAAACATGCGTTTTAAGACACCGATAACTTCAGAGCTAATATTTGATTTTTGATTAGGGTCATAAACCTCAAGAGGATTAAATCCAAGTGGAAATGCAGTATCGGCCGGATTAAAGTAAATGACGTCTTTTAGGCGGCTGCCAGGTATAAAGCGCATATTATCAACTGCAAAATCTCCGTGTGGATCGATAATGGCGTAACCTTGGCCGTGAAATATGTCGCTGAGAGCAAGCAGTGCTAGTGTACCAGTTTTGCCGGCGCCAGTCTGGCCAATGATGTACATGTGCCTGGAACGGTCAGAGCGAAGCATGCCGAACTGATGATTGATGCCGCGGAAATTAGTCATACCAAAGGCACTAATATTTTCGTCAATGGCACTATTGCCGGTAATAATTGGTAATTTTGAAGGCGGTTCGGCGTTCTTGCTACTGGCCCAGACGACATTTGGCGTTTCGACGTTAGTATGCGGCAAGTGAAAAACGCTGGCAAGCTCTTCGATGTTTAGGATGTATCCCCCCTTGCCAAATGAACGGGTGCGATAGCTAGCTAAGTCTTCTTTTACAAAGGTTGGATTTGACATTTTAAAGCCGTTTAAATTAGTGCTGTTGAATTGTTTGAAGGTACCGACAATCGCTTGCATGCGAAGTTTAGCATTGACGTTACTCTCCCCCATATAAACTAGACGAATTTTAACGCGATAACCTAATTTTGTGGCTTTTTTCTCAGCTTCGGCGATGCGAGTTTTATCGCGTTCGGATAGCTCTTTTGGCGCGGCTATGGCTGATTTACCAGCTTCGGGTGGTTGCCATAGCGCCCTTAGCACTTGACCGATCCACTCGACTTTAAAGCTGGCGCCTGATGCTTTGCCTTCTTTGACGCGCTTTACCCATTGACCAGAGGCTTTGTGCCAGCTGTCTGCGATAGGTTTGGCTAAAATCTGGATACAAACTTCTTCACCAGTTGATTCGAGCTTTGCTAGTGCTCCAGTAATGCCTGCTAGAGGGTCGACTTCAAAATTTTGGAAAGTCTTAATTGGTAACATTTCGTTGTCGGTAAGAGTTATTTCGGACAGATATGATACGCTGTGTTGTTTTTCGTGTGAGATGTAATCTTCTTCATCGCTCGCCTCTCGGATTTGGACGCTTGGATATTGTGAATAAATCTGTCCCTCAACAAAGCTACGCAAAGTTTTTGGTACCCAGGTGTAAAACCTAATTTGTCCATTGACAGAGGCGATTTCAAAACTGAGGTGTTCTTGGACGCCGTTATTTAGGGAGAGTTCGTTTTTGTCGCGCAAAATACCGTGAAGACTGGCAAATAATTGCTCGGCCGCTAACTCGCTCTTGTCGTTGGCTTTTGGGATTTCGAGAATCAGTAAATCACTCTCGACGTCGTTTATCGATTCAATCTGTTGATAATTACGCCAAGTGAGGTACGCAAGTAACGCTACTAGCGGTATCCATACATACCATTGTAGTAAAAAATTTAATAAAGATAATAATATGCCCATGGTTGCCCTTTTATTGTCTCACTAGAGAGGCGACTTGGCAACTTTAGTTTGCCGTTTGTTCTAATGCGTAAGTTGCTTTGGCGACTCGTTTGAATTGAGGTTTGCTTTGTAGGTTTAATAAAATTGTCGTTTCTTTTACCTGGCGACTTTTTAGTACTCGTTTAACGATTTCGTCGCGGTGCAATGGTTCGGATGATTCTTTTAGGACATCGGCGATGATATCAGATACAGTTCCCTTGTTAAATCCCCAATTGTCGAGCGCATAGATACCGCGACCGATTAGGACGAAACGTGAATCTTTGATTAGTTCGTTATGAATAGCCTGAGTTGTAACGTCTTTTCGTTTAAAACTACTATCCTTGATTGAATCAGCGATTTCAGAAAAATGCATTGGTTTGCCATTCTCGGCTAAGATTACATAGATTTTATCACGAATATTCTTTGGATTGACGGTAGGCCATTTGACTAGTCCCCAACTATCTTTTAAGTGTGCAAGTAATTTTGAAGTACTGGCAAGGGCGCGGACGTAACTGGGGTGTTCGTAGTTTAGTTTATCGTGTAATTCTTCGATCGTTAGGGGTTGGCCGTGTTTTTTGATAGTTGATACAATTGAGTCAACTTCGCTGCGCATTTTCTTTTCATCGCCGTACTCTAAGATACCAACACTAAGGAAATAGTTATCGTTTTTGTTTAAAACAGCGATGTTTGGAGCAAGCTCGGCAATAAATGCGACATGTGCACGTTCACGTTGATTGCTGATTCGCCCTAATAGTTGATCTGTTAAATCTTGGACACGGGCGACACGACCCATTTCAGATAGCTCGCGAATGATGGTTTTTTCCATTGTGCCGACTGATACGATTTTATTACCTTCGGTGGCTGCCTTTAGACGGTTAAGGATGGCTTTTTCAAGTTGCCGGACTCGCTCGCGGGTAATACCAAGTAATTCACCGATTTGCTCGAGTGTTTCGCGTCGGTCATAAAGTCCAAATCGACGTGTGATAATTTCGCGCTCGCGCTCTTGATCTATGATTGCTAGGATATCATTAACACAGTTCTGGATGTTGGTCATTTTTTCTTTTTCTGATGTGTCGTTCATGATTCGTCTTCTCTCTGCCCACTTTTTAGAATATTATATGATTTTTATTCGTTACTGTCTATTATAAAAGATTATTTTTATAATGTCAAATATTCTGTATACTTAACTCATTATAGCATGAAGTAGACATGTTATGTAAATAGTGTTGTGAGTTTTTTATGACTTTTTTGGAGCAGCTTTTCGAACGGGCTTTTTGGCAGTTTTTTTGGCAGTTTTCTTGACGACTTTGCGTTTTTTTCCAGCAGGAGCCTCCTTAATCAGGGCTATAGCTTGCTCGTGAGTAATGTCCTTTGGCTCGGTGCCTTTGGGAATTTTGACATTCTTTGTGCCATCAGTAATGTACGGTCCGTAGCGGCCTTTTAGGACTTTTATGCCATCGCCAAAATCAGCAATATTCTTCTCGGCTTCGGCTACTAATTTAGCGTCGTATAGTTCAAGTGCTTCTTTTAGGGTAATTGTGTGTGGATCGAGGGGCTTAATACTGACAAATAGCTTGCCTATTTGGATATATGGCCCAAAACGGCCAATATTTGCCTTGATGTCATCGCCAGCTTTGGTTTCACCAACGAGTCGCGGTAATTTAAAGGCGTGCAAGGCCTCTTCGAGGGTTACGTTCTCGATTTTACGGCCAGCAGGAAGTGGGGCGAATTTTGGCTTGTCTTCGCCCTCGTCACCACTACCCAACTGTAGCATTGGGCCATAGCGTCCAAAGCGCGCTAGGACTGGTTTGTTTGTCTTTGGATCGATACCAATTTCACGAGCCTGAGCGACTGTGCTGCGGTCGATTCCGCCTGAATCTTCGATAAGTTTATGGAAGGGTTTGTAAAAGTCGTCCAACATGATATTTCGGGCCATTGCGCCGGTTGCAATCTTGTCAAAGCTAGTTTCAACTGAGGCTGTAAAGCCATAATCGACAATTTGCTCGAAATGATTGGTTAAAAAGTCACTAACAACTTCACCAGATGGAGTTGGTATTAACTTACCACGGTTTGAACCGGTTTTTTCTTGAACGATTTCACGATTGACACTGTCATTTTCAAGGTTTAGGGTAATTACGTCGCGTGGCTGACCTTCGTCTTCGCCTTTTTCGGCGTAGCCACGGACTTGAACGGTGTTAATAATCGTGGCGTAGGTCGATGGGCGGCCAATGCCTAAATCTTCGAGTTTTTTAACCAGACTTCCCTCTGTAAAGCGGGCTGGTGGACGAGCAAAGACTTGGCGGGCGTTTGCGGATTGGATTGATAAAATATCACCCGAACTGACAGCCGGCAAAATATCAGGGTCTTTTTTACCGCCACCATAGACTTTCATAAATCCATCAAAGATTACAACTTCGCCTTTGGCTTCAAATACATTTTTACCGCTACTAATTTTGATTGTAATGGTAGTTTTCTCTAATCTGGCAGGCGACATTTGACTGGCAAGCGTACGGCGACGTATCAGGTCGTATAGCTTTTGGTCGTATTCATTACTGCTACCACGCTCTAGGCTCATGTCAGTTGGCCTGATGGCTTCGTGAGCTTCTTGGGCGCTGGCGCTTTTGGTTTTGAATGTTCGGTTTTGGCTGTATTTTTCGCCAAATTCGTTTTTGATATATTCAGCTGCCTTGGCGCGGGCTTCATCACCTAGATTAACCGAGTCGGTTCGCATGTAAGTGATTTTACCCTCTTGGTAAAGTTTTTGAGCGCTAGACATAGTAGCGCGGGCACCAAAACCAAGTCGGCTGTTAGCGTCTTGCTGCAAGGTGCTGGTCGTAAATGGCGCGCCAGGGTTACGGGTTGAGGGGCTGGTAGTAACATCTGAGACTGTAAATGTCGAGTTAATTAGGCTTTCTAAGAAAGTCTGGGCTTCGGCCTCGGTTTTGAATTTATCAGGTAATTCGGCCTTAACGGTATCACCGTTGTGTGTAAATTCAGCTGCGACCTTGAACGAGAATGATCCGTTAAAACTTTCGATTTCGCGCTCTCGTTCGACGAGTAATCTAACGGCTGGTGACTGAACGCGACCAGCTGACTTGCCGCCAGGTACTTTACGCCAAACAACTGGTGACAATTCAAAACCAACTAGGCGGTCAAGTATTTGACGTGCTTGTTGTGCCTGAACCAGGTCCATATCGACTGTACGCGGGTTTTTGACAGCTTGTTCGATAGCGGTTTTTGTGATTTCATGAAACACGATACGTTTAGTTTTTTTAATATCAAGTTTCAAAACTTCACAAAGATGCCAGGCAATGGCCTCCCCTTCGCGGTCTTCATCGGTTGCTAGCCAGACGGTTTCGGCGACTTTTACGGCTTTTTTAAGTTGAGCGGCGACTTTTTTCTTTTCACTGTCGACTTCATAAGTAGTTTTATATCCATTTTTGACGTCAATTGGCGGCGTACCGTCGGTAGTTTTTTTGACGATACTACGGATATGGCCGACGCTTGAAAGCACAGTAAAATCCTTACCCAGATACTTCTCGATAGTTTTGGCTTTGGCTGGTGACTCGACTATTACTAAGTTTTTGCTCATAGACAATGTCTTATGCTACACAATTTGTTGTAATTTGTAAACCGCATAATAAAATTTGCGATGTTTATATTATGTATTGTTTATGGAAAATGCTTGTGTTAATATCGATTTAACTTAAAGGATGATTAGATTAAAAATGAAAAACAAAAATGTTCGTTTAGCTCGTGGGTTTACAATCGTAGAGCTCCTAATAGTCATAGTAATAATAGGCATCCTAGCTGCCATAGTAATAGTATCCTACATAGGACTATCCAAAAAAGCCACCGAAGCTAGTCTAACCTCAGACCTGGACGGAGCTAAAAGACAACTAGAACTATACAAAACAGAACATGAAACATATCCAACAACAATGGATGCAAATAAATGTCCAACCGACCCTAGCCTGAAGCTGACTAGATCAGACATTACGTTTGAAGTAACTAGTGATAACGTGCCTATGACTGCGGTTGCCGTTGATCCTGATTGGGTCTCTATTGGTACACAAAAGTGGGCCAAGGCTAACTTAGATGTAGGCATAATGATAGCTGGAGTAACTACACAGACTGATAATTCAATTGTTGAAAAATATTGTTATGATAATGACGAAGCAAACTGTACAACTTACGGGGCACTTTATCAATGGGACGAGGCTATGAACTATGGAGATTCTGAAAAAGCTCGGGGTATTTGTCCGGTTGGTAGCCATATTCCGAGTGATGATGAGTGGAAGATACTCGAAATATATCTTGGAATGACACAGGAGCAGGCTGATGCGGAAGGCGATCGGGGCACTGACCAGGCCGTGCAGATGAGAACTGGCGGAACTTCTGGATTGAATGTTCTTTCTGGTGGTTACGTGGCTTTCGGCGGTTTTTCTAACCTTTCTTGGGTCACTAGTTTATGGTCAAGTGCCGGTGTTTATTCGTATAATTACTTTCGTCAAATTACTCCTGGCGAAACAGTATATCGACATCAGGCAGATAGCTCCTTTGGCTTTTCGGTACGATGTCTAAAGGACTAATTAAGCGATTGTGAGATATATAAGTTACTGTCATCTTGGCCTAAAGGGTTTCTAGTTTAAAAATGAAAAATTAAATTACTCGTTTAAATAGTGTCTTAATAATTGTTGGCTTTTGGTTGTGATTATTGTGATCAGTGTATTAGCTGTTATTAATAACTGTTTAATGTAATGGTATTCAAGATTTTGTAAGAATTGCAAAAATAAAAACCGATCTAAATAATTTTACAAAGTTTATTCAAGCGGCTATTGTTAGTAGCTCAAAAACGTTAGCCGGCATTGCTGGCAATTATTGGACTGCTTGGTGTTTGCATATCAAAGGAAGCCGGCACTGGCCTGACTTTGTTTCAAAAGCTAATAGTTGTTGGACTCGGCGTCTTTCTGAACTATATGCGATGAGTGTTGAGAGCGGAATTGATGTTCGTGGATTAACAGAACCTTTGGTTGGCCTTATTATATTGATGAAAATGAAGGAGAGGATGGAGCCTGCCTACCCGATCATTTAACTGCATTTAACAAACAGCTCGGTGAAAATTTTGACGTTTCGGTTTTTAGAACAATTCCGTTTAGTGGCTTTTCTGTATAAAGATCAAGACTAAACTTTATCGCAAAGTCCACTGATTTCCACCTAGCCCACGAATTTTACCGTTAATTTCCATCATAGTGAGTGTCTGAGCGAATTCGCTGGCGTCGATGCTGGATTGATATTGCAACTCGTCGCCATCGCGGATACCGGATTGTAGTAATTCGATAATTATTGATTCTTGTGGATTTGCGCCAAGTGCTAATATTGATTGCGGTTGTAATAAATTAGGGGCAATGATTTCCAGAATGTCTTCGACGCAAGTGATTGGATGCGCGCCTTGTTTGATTAGGTTATTGCAGCCCGCCGATAAAGGACTGGTGATGTTGCCTGGTACGACAAATACTTCCCTGCCCTGTTCTAGGGCGTGCGAGACGGTTGATAGTGTTCCACTTCGAATTGCGGCTTCGGTAACGATGACAGCGTCCGACAGGCCGCTTACGATACGATTGCGTGCCAAGAACTGGAATGAACGTGCCGCGATGCCAGGTTCGTATTCACTTATAATTGCTCCGTCGCTATTTATAATGTCGTTTGCTAGACTTTTATGATTTGCGGGATAGATTGTATCGACTCCATTTGCCAGGACGGCAATAGTTTTGCCACCAGCCTCAAGCGCTGCCCTGTGGGCGATGGCGTCGACACCTAGTGCCAGACCGCTAATAATTATAATGCCACGGCTAGCTAGTTCGTAGGCAAATTTATGAGTTACCTCTTTGCCGTAAGCGGTTGGTTTGCGCGAACCAACAATTGCGACAGTGGTCATTCGCTCGCTTGGCAGTTTTCCTATAAAATGTAACTTTTCGGGACTTTTAGCAATAGTGCTTATGATCTGTAAATATTTACTGCTCTGGGGTGATATTCTATTGATTTTCATATAGTTTATGTCCAAATGTGTTGACTTAATGTCAAATACGTGCTAATATTGGTTCTAGTTGGTTACATTGCGAGATTAACCAAAAGTACCTTATACCCCCTATTCTAACTTATGTTAGGTTCTATGCAATGTGTTATGAGGTCGACTACCCTCCATCCTCATGACTATATAGCATTGCATAGATACTAACCCCTTTAACCACGGACATCTGCGATTGAATCGAGATAGTTGCGCATACCCCCGGGTGGGTTAAAGGGTAAAATGGTGCCCACAGCGATGCCCACCCTTGCTGTGGGCACTTTTTTATGGTTTTATTTTTTGTAATTTTGACATTTAGTACAATTTATGTTACACTTAATATTGCGTGTAGTGATGAAGATAGTGTAACTTAAAAATGGAGGTGGAAAATGATAGAAAGTATCACTTTCCTCGTAGGGGACTTCCTCTACATCTTACTGCCTGTCCTAATTGTTGCTGCTACCGTTTTCACTATGATTAGCTGGAAGCGACAGCAGTACGGCCGCTGGGGCTTATCTGCCCTTGCGTTAGGTGGTATTGTTGCATTTGCCGCGACGTATGTTGGGACACTTAATGGTGTTTCATTGACGTTCGGTGCGTTTAATTTTGGTGCTGTTGCTATAGTTGGTGCTTTTATCGTGTCAAGCTATGCATTTGTTGCCTTGGTTAAGTTTTTAGATAAAGTTTCTGGGGTTCTGACCGAGTATATCGAGGAAAGAGCCGAAGCGCAGGAAGCTAGAATAAAACTTGATCATGAGAGAGAAGCAATTCGACAGAAAATGGAAGGGATTGATAAGCAAATTGAAGCAACCGAGGCTAAACTTAAGAAAAGAGACCTCATTAAGCGGATAGTTTCTTAAAAAAATCTTCCAAACACACAGTCTCCGCAACACGCAAAATTGCCCTGTTAAATATTACAGGGCTTTTTTATTTGTTTGAATTTTAAATACTTAAGTCTCAAAACCCATTTCGCGGGTGGCGTCCGGCGGGGCAGCGCCCGATTTACTACAAAACGGTAATCCGTTTTTATAAATCAGGGGCGGACCGGACGACAGGACCCGAGGGGTTGAGGTCCTGGCCTAAATCGTTTTATGACTAGTTATTTCGAGCTGGTTTTTGCAGAATTTGTCGATTAAATCGATGGCCTGGGGGATAATAATTTCTGATAATTGTTTCGATTCGTCGCTGCTAAATTTCGACAACACAAAACTTGCGTCGTCCATGTGCTGGCGAAGTTCGTTTGATGTGCCAATTTTGATGCGGGCGTAATTTTGATCAATTTGAGAATTGATAGATTTGATGCCGTTATTTCCAGCCGCACTCCCCTGCTTGCGGATTCGAATCGTACCAAAAGGTAGCGACAGGTCATCGTAAATTACTAGTAGGTCAAGCTCTGGCACTAGCTTATAAAATGTGGTTATGGCGCGAACGGCCGAACCAGTCTCGTTATAATAAGTGGTCGGCTTGGCCAGCAGTACTTTTTCTCCATCAATCGAAGTTTCAGCGATAATTGCGTGAAATTTTGACTTTGTTTCCCATTTGGCGCTCAGTTTGTTGGCTAAATCATTAAGCACGGCAATGCCGATATTGTGTCGAGTATTTTTGTAATCTGGTTCGGGATTGCCCTGGGCGAAGATCAGTTTCATTTTACTCGGTTTCTGTTGACCTAGCTAATTTTTCAGCTTCCTTTTGCTCTTTTTCGCGATTGGCTTTGATTTGTTTTTCATCGCGGAAGCTAAATTTGATTGGTGTTCCAGTGTAATTGTAGGTTTCGCGAATTTGGCGTTCAAGATAGCGTTTGTAGCTCCAGTGTAGGAAACGAAGGTTTGAGCCATAAACCACGAACCAAGGTGGTGCGGTGTCGGTTTGGACAATATAGCGAAGTTTTGGATGAGTGTTTTTGAGGCCAGCTGGTGGGTGTCGTTGGATGCTTTTTTGAAGTAAATCGTTTAGAACGCGAGTTTTAGTTGGTTGTTTGCGACGAGCTTCGATATCAAGGGCTAGATCGAATAATTTGGTAACGTTTTGTCCAGTTACGCTGCTGGTAAAAATTAGTGGTGCCCATGGTGTGAAATCGAAAGTTCGGACGATGGTTGGGGCGATTTCGTCGCGCGTAAAGGCATCTTTGCCTTCGACGCTGTCCCATTTAGTAATGACGATTGCCATGCCTTTGCCGGATTCATTAATGATACCAGCGATTCGTTGGTCAAGCTGAGTGTTTAGTTCGTTGACGTCCATAAGTAGGAAGCAAATATCTGATTCTTCAATAGCCTGAAGGGTGCGCAATACGCTGAACTTTTCAATACCTACTTCTTGCTTGCCGGGTTTTCGCATACCAGCGGTGTCGAGTAGTTGAATGTCGCGGTCGGCGTAGCGGATTGAAACGCGGTTGACGTCGCGGGTGGTACCAGCAATGTTAGCAACAATCGCCTGCTGTTTGCCAGCAAGGGTATTAAACAAGAAACTTTTGCCGACATTTGGACGACCAATCAAGGAGATCCGCAAAATATCGTCAGATTCACCTTCGTTTTTAGCTGGAATTAGTTTAGTTACGTTGTCGAGGACTTCGGAAATACCAAAATTATGTTCAGCGCTGGTGCGAATAATTTCTTTGATACCTAGGCGTTTAAATTCTTCGATTGGTAGGCTGTTTTTGAGGTCAGCTTTGTTAGCAAGTAATAGCACCGGCTTTTTGCTGCGCAGAGCTTTTTTGGCAATAAATCGGTCCTGGTCGCTAACATATTGGCTGCTGTCAACGACAACTAAGATTACATCGGCAGCATCAGCGGCTTCGGTGATTTGCTCTTGGATCGAGGCTTCAAATTCGTCATTTGGATCCTTGAGGCCGGCAGTATCGACTAGCCAAAAACTGTGGTAGTTATATTCAACTTTGCCCAGGACGTTGTCACGGGTTGTGCCAGCTTCGCGCGCAACGATTGCTTGCTGTGATCTGACTAGGCGATTAAAAAGCGAACTTTTGCCGACGTTAGCTTGTCCAATAATTGCAACTGTGGGGAGTTTTGAGGCCATATTGTTAGCTATTATAACAGAGAAAAGGCTGTGGCGCGAGCATAAGTGTGATATTAAAATAGCCGCAGGTTTATTGTTACCTGCGGCTGGAATGAATTTGCGAATCTTAGTTGGTGTGTTGCTGTTTATGCAGGGCAATTATAATCGTTTTTTTTGCATCTTTGCAGGCGTGGTTGTCCTTGACGACATCAAAATACGCTTTTAACTTGTTTTCTGTGATTTCAGCTGCTTCGTCATCAGTCATTTTTTTATAGAATTCATTGATTTTGTCGTAAAATTCTTCCTCCATGCCTGGATATGACACTGCAACTGATACGATAGTGCTGCCAAAAGCTGATATTTGCTGAGGAGTTGGATTTAGCGAGAAGAAACGTTTTATGATTGTTCTGTAAATACACTTATCATCACAAAAATGAAAAGTCGAAGCGCTAATCAATAGCTCATAGATTGTGGCTTTATCAATTCTGTCGATAAAGATTGCTTTTACAATCTCATCCTTTAGTATTCTTGCCATAACCTTGTCGCGCACGGAACCTTTTATCGAGTTGTTGATTATATCATAAACAACCTGAAAGCTATCGTCCTCTGTGGTTTTAGCAAGAAATGATTTAATCAACTTGTCTTTGGCTAGAATTAGGCTGCCGATTTCTTTTGGAAACTTATCTAGCAATTCTTGATAGATAAACCAATAATGAGACAGGTTATCCCTGAAGTTTAACAAACATTTAAGCAGAAAATCGCTTTGCTGTTGCTCGATTGTAAAATATTTATACAATTTAAGCATATCTCCGTCGCTAGACTCCTTTTCAATTTCTTGAGCTATGTACGTTATTAATTTATCGTCGCATTTTTCAGTCAAGTCTCTGTATAAATTATGAACCGCATTTCTAATCTCAAGTATTTCGTCTGGCGAATTGCTTCGATTTAAATCAAGTGAATAACCCCTTTTATTGCAGTAATTCAGAAAATCAGATCCGGCTGCGCAGGACTCAAATTGGACACACTTGCCTGTTTTAGTTTGATTTATATATAAATCAATCTCGGCTTTTGTTTGCTTATTGTCGACCTCTGCTTTGTAATGTGGTATTAGCTTCTTGATTCCAACCTCGTAAGCCGCGTATTGTCCAATTAGCTCGATTAGGATTGATTCGATCGCAGAGACTTCATTTGTTTTATACATTTCTTTAACGTGAAGCTCTCGCCGTTTATCGATACATGCATTATTAGCTTTTGTGTACAATCTTGTTACCGATTTAATCATGTCGAGCTTATCAAATTCGTTTATTGTCGCTATATCATCATAATAATCAATTTCGGTAATACTTTCTGCAATTTTATTATCTGTCATTTTTGCGAATTCGGCTATTTCGACTAGGTTATAGTTGGGTATCAGGTTTGACGTAGCGAAAGAATCAACTATGTCATAAACTACGTCGTTTATATATTTATGATGCGTGTCGCTGTGAAAACTATTCATGTTGTTTGAAATATCTGGCCTAACGATGCTGAGCATTTCTTCAACTTCTATAACTATTACTGGCTTGACGGCTTCTTCTTGTTGGATTTTCATATTGAAAAACCCCCTTTAAGTATTTGTTTTCAGGTAACGTTCTAAGATTTGCAAATTATTAAGGTACTGGCTTTGTTTTTTTCAAAAAAGCTAGCATAGGTCACTTTAGTATATATTATTCAATGTGTCAAATAATAATCCGAGCTTTAAGACCTTGCGGGTATTAAAAAGCCACAAGAATAAACTTGTGGCTGAGCAATTTGTAAAACCAAGAAACTAAATCGAACCAAGCGCCATTCTGTGAGCTTTTTCAATCGCAAGATCTTTTAGCCTATGTGTTGCCGCATTGTCGCAGCTGCTGATATATTCACATAAAGTTTCAAGTTCATCAGGGTTGACTGCCTGAATTATCTCTTGCTTGCATAAAAGAGCTATCGTTGTTGCAATTGTTTCGTCGATTTCCATGAGTTTTTTTATGGAAAAATCTATATTTTCACAGATTTCGACAATATCTTTGGTCAAACAACCAAGGCAAAGTAATCTATCGACAAAAGCTAGTGCAGCTTTTTTGCCACGACAATTTACGAGTAACGATTTGCTATGGGTCCGTAGTTCGTCGAGACTTGCGCTTCTTATGCTCTCGATAGTTTTTGACTGCACGGTTTCGTCTGTTGTTATGGCGGTATTTTCAACTGAATCTATCACCTTACAAATCTCGACAATGTTATTTTTTCCCTCGAAATAGTCAACTAACTGTCTTTTTAGGACGCTTATTTTACGCTTGTCGTATGGAAACAGTGATTTGAATTCCAAATAGATAAAAATGTTACTTTCGGAGTTACTATTTATGGACTGCGACCATTTCATTAGGAAGTTTTTCTTAAGGCGCACGGGACATTGAGGGTATAGGTTTTCATAAATATTGTCGTCAGATACAGTACTTATCATATTTTTGAAAATCCGTCGCATTCTCAATTCACACAAAACAGTAATTACCAAGTAACTATTTTCATTTGCATTTTGCTTGATGTCTTGAATCTCTTGTAGCGAGTTTGTATTTTTTAGTTTCGCTATTTGCTCGACCTTGTTAATTTTTTTCAATCTTTTTGATAGATCATTGAAAAGATTCTCACTAAGGTATGCGTCAAGATAATTCGGTATTTTGTTTTTGATGTCGTTTATGTGATATTGTAATTCACTGCTAGATATCTTTCGTTTCCCCTCGGATAAATAAATTGATACCAATTTTTTTGATCCAAAGCTATAGGCCTTGAGGTTGTAATCGTATGGATCGAGATTTTTTTCAATGCTTTTGAGTATTTTCTCGAGCGATTCTTTGCTGTTTGTGGCTTTTAACTTTGACGTATATATATGGTCAATTTTTTTATCACAGGCATTTTGAACACCGTAGCTCATGCGACTGTCCATAATTGATCTGATGCTAAGTAGTGTGTCGATTTTTTCAAGCCTGTTGATTTCGTCAATGTAATGCGATTCGAATCTTTCGTTAAGCAATAGAGCTGGAACTTTGCTACTGGTTTTATTGCCAGCTTTTTGAAGGCTAGCTAGGCTATAGTATGGAATTTCATTTATGAGATTCTTAATAACCGCAGTAACGTCACTATAGTTATAACTTACTTCCTTATGTTTATATGTATTAGTGAAATAATAACCATGATTTTTTCTGCCAGTGATTTTTGCAATTGCCTCTACTCTTTCAATCAAACCATAAATATCAAGTTCGCTGACTTTCTTTGCTCGTTTTTTCATTGCGAAAAAACCTCCTTATAAAAAATTTGGAAATCTATATTAACAAGCCGATGGCTGAAATTATTTTTTGGTCTACAAATTGTTAACGTACAACCCTTTGATTGTGGTGTATTCAAGTAGGATGATACTTAGGTTCACTCTATTACATGACTTGTTTCGTGTCAAATCGCATGTAGCTAAAATTGAAAAAATGGCAATTTTAATATTCTAAATAAAAATAAGAATAATTTTATTTGATTTCGACTATTTTGAATTTGCCCGTTTCGATGCCTTCAACTGAATAGTTGCCAAAGTCGGTGCGGTGAAGTTTTTGGACAGAATAGCCAAGTGATCCAAAGGTGCGACGGATTTGGCGGTTACGACCTTCGTGCATAGTCACAATCCAACTTTTTCGGTCGGCTTCGTTCATACGCTCGAGTTGTAATTTGCTTGATCCATCGTCAAGCTGCACTCCATAATCACTTATCATTTGTTGATGCAGTGGTGCAAGATCTTCGTAGAGTCTGACATTGTAAATTTTTGTCTTATAAAAACTTGGGTGTGTCATGTGATAAGCAAAATCGCCGTCGTTTGTAAGCAGTATGATCCCACTACTCTCTCGGTCCAGGCGCCCGACGGGTTTTAGTTTGTGAAAAGAATTTGGTAGCAGCTCATAAATTGTTGGGTTATCACCCTGCTGTCGCCTTGAGCAGACATAGCCGGCCGGCTTATTTAGGGCTATGCACTCGTATGTGGTCGTACCTAGGATTTTTTTGCCATTGACGGTAATTACGTCACCTTCATTAAAACGTGCGCCTAGAGTGGCCTTATTGCCATTTATCATAACATCTTGTTGGTCGATTAAATTATCGGCCTCACGACGAGATACGCCCATATTTAGGGCCAAATGCTTGTTCAAACGTAATAGTGCTGGGTTATTGTCGGTCATTTAATTAAGTATAACAGATTACATCTGCGGTGGGTTGATTGGGCCCTGGCCGGGAATTTGTTGGGCTGCTGGGGTATTGCCTAATTCTTGTGCCATCATCGAGGCTACGTTAGTGGGCTGAGCTATTTCAGTCGGTTGTCGTAGGTTTGAAATGTCCTGAATTGGGGCTTGTGGTGCCGGTTGAGCGATTGGCTGTGGCTGCATTGCGGGGTTGTATGAGGCAAACATAGCGTTAGGCTGTGCTTGTGGCGCTTCTGGCCGTGGAGTGGGTACTATTGGCCGTGGAGCTGTAAATGCGGGACTTGCGGGCTGAGGTCTAGCTGGCTGGGGCTGTACGGGATTTATGGTTTGGGAACCTAGTGATGCGGGTGCAGGTGAAGAAAAAGGTGCGGTTGGTTGTGGCATCATAGGTCTTTGCGTTGATGCAAAGCTAGGAATTGGCACTTGTTGAGGCGGTGCCGCTACTGGTCTTTGCGCCATTTGAGGATTAGACTGCGGTTGAGGTGTAGGCCGTGTGTTAATTGAAGCAGTTGGAACTGGCGAACCAAAAGCTTGAGACGCAGGCGCCGCTGCAATAGGTGAATCTTCTAATACGTCATGGACTGTTCGAACTACATCCTCTATACCAACTTGTGATTTAACTAAATAACGATTAGCGCCTAGTGATTCGCCACGCATTCGCTGGTCTTCGCTGCTCAGTGCGGTCATCATAATAACTTTTATCTCTTTGGTTTCTGGCGTTGCGCGCAAAATATCGAGCATGTCAAAGCCGCTAATCTTTGGCATCATAACATCACTTAGAATTAAATCAGGATGTTCTTTTACTGCCATTGCGAGGGCCTCTTCCCCATCACCGGCTGATACTATTTCGTAACCTTCTGCTAATAGCCGCACGCCGTAAATTTCACGTAGGCTTTTATCATCTTCAACTAACATTATTTTTGTCATATTTACCTCCATTGTAACCAAGTATTTTTAAAATTGCCATAGTTCTTATGATTATTTATTGTTAATAGTATATATTCCTTTTAGGAACTGGGGTGTTTTGCGGCCGATTTGCCGTTTTTATTGTCGTCTCGGCTGTTTGTTGTTGAGCAAGTGCGCGTTGTTTTGCGACATAGGCAGCAATTTGATCTGGCGTAAGCGCCTGGCCTCGAGGAACGTTATTTGCGGCCGCAGCCGGTGCGGGTTGAGGTTGTTTTAGTACTATGGCTGGCTGATCACTAACTGGCTTGATCAAGGCTTTGTCGATGATGTCCTGCTCGTTCATGTGCTTTTGATTTTCAATCATATTCATATTAGCGACGTTGCTATTATTTACCCTTGGAAGCTCAACGTAAAATGTGCTGCCACTGTTTCTAACGCTATTTGCCCAAATGCGTCCACCAATTATTTCGGTCAATTTTCGGCAAAGATATAATCCAAGTCCTGTACCGCCGATATCACGAGTGTCTTTGTTGTCGACTCGATAGAATTTTTGGAATAGATGCGGGATATCTTCGGCTGGTATTCCTATGCCGCTGTCTTTGATGCTAATAACTACGTGATCGTCGTCGCCGTCTATGTCGACTGTTATTTCGCCAGCCGGCGTATATTTAATAGCATTTTCAACTAGATTATTTATGATTTCACGAACATGATCATTGTCGACATTGACCGAGTACGCCGGAGCGATAAAACGTTCAGTCGTGTCATCGGGCATTGGCTTGAATCTAAGTTTGAGGCCTTTTTCAGCTGCTTTTGGAATTAAGCCCTGAACTACATCGTGCACAAATGTAACTATATTTACTACCTGTGGATTGTTTGAAATTCGCCTATCGTCAGCTTTCGATACGTCTAGCAAGTCCTGGAATAGATGTCCAAGATGCTCGGCCGAGGCATGAGCTTTTTCAATGTAATCTCTGGCCCTTAAATCAACTTGAGCTGTTTGAGGGTTCAAAGCTAGGCCAAGATATCCTTCGATTGATGCAACCGGTGTACGCATTTCGTGGCTGGCAGTGCTAATAAACTCGGCTTGTTCACGTTCTTCTGCGCGTTCTTTTGTAACATCGCGAAAGACTGCAATGACGCCAGAGCCAGTATCTCCTACGGGCGACACCACAAGTGAGACCATTATTTTTTTGTCATTTTTTGTCATGACCGATAGGTCGTTTTCGCGAACCTGTTGGTTATTGTTTAAAACTTGTTGAATTGGATTCACGCTGGGATCGAGGACTTCGTTATTTTGATTTATTAGTTTTAGGACTGATTTATAATGTAAAGACAATGCGTCTTGTTTGCCCCAGCCTATAATCTGTTGCGCCGCTGGATTTATTAGTTGAATAATGCCCTGGCTGTCGATTGCTATGACGCCATCACCGATAGCGTTAATAACTACTTCTGATTTACTGGCAACTTCGTTTAATTCGTTGGCCAGGTTTTTATAAGCTCGGTCGTCGCTATCAAGTTCGTCTCGGCCAGATTTGCTGCGCCAGACTGCCATACTGAATATTAACGGCAAGACTCCATCAATTATAAGGATGATAATTTCGCTAGTCGTTAGTCCACTGTGAATGTATTTTGCAGCTGCAAACACACAGGCGGTTATAAATACCGGTAAAAGCCCCCATTGCCCAAATATACCTGAAAAAATACCGAGTAAAACCCATAAGACTATAAAAGGTGAAGCTAGGCCACCCGTACTGGTAATTAGTAACGTGATTGTTATCGCCGATAAATAATAGATGGACAAACAAGTAATAAATATATATTTTCGGGGCATAAAAAAATATGTAACCAGACATATCAACGTGGTAATAGTAGCTGGAACTATGGCGTATATGTTAACCGACAATGAGCTGTCGATAACCGCCTTAGTTGAAAATGTTATCCATGCGTAAAAAGCAATAATTGAAATCGAAACTAAAAAAGCCACCTCACATATACGGCGATGCCAAAAACGGTTTAACGTGACTGATTTAATTGTTGCCCCCTAATATTTAAAATATTCTTTAGTGGATATTATGACGATTATGTTTAATTTTTACAAGTGATTATGCTCTATTTTTTACAGTTAATCCAGGAAAATGAAGCAATTAGTGCAAGCAATGCGAGTAGGCCAAATCCAATTACAACTGCGATTACAGATGCTGAATTTGCTTCGTTTTGAATATTTGAACCTAATCGAAATAATACAATTGATACAACAGCCATAATTGCGATTATCAAATAGACTCTCGAAAGCTCACTGCGTAGGTCTTTGACTTTTAAGTCTTGGTTCTTTTTTAGAAATTTTTTCATTTTAGCTACTCTCTCCTTTTTTAAAGTAAAGTTATGCCTTAAGATTAACGCGCTTATGATTCCCTGTCAACAACTGACTGAGGCTGGCTTAATTCAAAAAGTTTTTTAGATGATTTGTATAATAATTGCGTGTTATTTTCGAGTAGATAATAATGCCTGATATAGCAAGCTTCGACAATCAATAATATCAAACTAACGCATAATGATAAATTTAATATTGTTTGAACATTATCGGACATTGGAAACATAACAAATGACATTGAAACTGCAAGTGATAGTAATAGTAGGCCGGCAAAAAAGAATGTAACGATTAAATGAATGAACCGCTCGTGCTGAAAATTACGAATTGTATTGTTATGATAATTTGATAATTCGGTTATTCTTTTATTGATTGAGTCTTTGTCAGGTCTGCCTTTGGCGCTGGCAACTTCCCTGCTAATCTTGTCAATTTCATTTTCAATAAACTGTTTGTATTTTTTTAAATCTTTGTCCATGTAACTTATTATATACCCATTATGTTAATTATTTTATGACGAGATGTACTTCCCTTTAAAATGATTATATTTGTTTTAGGAACGTTATAATGTTTAGCTAGTAATTTAATAACGCCTGCATTCGCTTTGCCGTACGCAGCAATTTCGCGTATATAGATATTTAATGATCCGTCGGGCTGAATTTCGACGAGCGGTCCTTTTTTGCTATTTGGCTTGACTGTGGCGCAGATTCTCATTTAGTTTATATTATATATTGTTTTAATTTGTACAGTAGCTTGTCGCAGGGCTATAATAGTAATTAGTTATGGAAATGATCTCAGAAACAAGAGCTGTATCAATGAAGCATTTATTTACAGAGTTTCAAAAACTGTTTATTGTTTTTTGGGTTTTTTCGTTTCTTGGTCATTATTTAGAGATTATTTGGTCTTGGTTTAATTATGTTGTTTTTGGATCGCAGTTTTGGATACCAACTGTTCCGACGATTTTGCCGCTAGCGCCACCCTATGGACTGGGTGTTGTGGCGGTGATTATATTCACTTATCCGCTGATTAAACAGCGTGAGCTGGGGCCGATTGAAGCATTTATTATAAATGTATTTATTAGCGGTATTGTTGAATATATATGTGCGGCATTTTTAGTCCAGGTCGTTGGCTATAATCAATTTTGGGATTATTCGAACCAGCCATTTAATATAAACGGCTATATATGTTTGGAGAACAGTTTGTTGTTTGGTTTTGGGGTTACGCTATTTTTATATTACATATACCCTTTTTATACAAAAAACATTAAGAAATTAAGACCCGAGCAAATGGATACTTTGTTTTGGATGTTATTTATTAGCTATGGAATCGATTTGATTTATTTAAACATTAAATAAATTTGTTGTTGGCAATAAAAAGCCCCATAAACATGAGGCTTTTCGCTCCTTAATGGTGATGTATCTAAGCTATACTCAGTAGATTATTGGCCACTCTATCGGCTTTTGCCGCATAATTGGGGTTGCTCAAGTAATTTTGCGGTCCTTTTGGTTCGCCAATCTCTCTTTTGTAATACGGGCCGCTATTTTTTATTGCATAATGGCCATGTTTGGGTGCGAATGTATTTGGGCTGTCGTTAAAATAAATGTTTATTGCGTTTCTAACGTGATCATTTCTAACGACGACAAAATCCAAATAGGTTTCGCTAACGCCAGCTTTTTTTGCAATTGAACGTTGGCGGTTGATTTCTGCAATCTGTTTTCTTAACTTCTCAACTTTTTCTTCGGCTTTTTGAAGGCTGTTTAGTGAGACTCCATAAAGCTTTTCAAGTTTTTGAATTTCTTTTTCCAGCTTGCTGGTTTCTTTTTTAAGAAAAGAGCTTGAAGCGCTTTGTTTAAGAACTTCGATTACAGGTTCGTTTTCTAGCTTGATCGCCTGATAATTATTCCAGGCGTTACTTTCTTCATCTGATGCCAACTTTACGTCTTGATGGGCTAATTTTAATTTGCCATTTAAATCATCAAGCCTGGCACGAGAATCCATTAAGATCATCTCCTTTCCATAGATTTTAAGGGGGCGAATTGCATACTTTGTATGACACTTTTATAGTACGCCCAATCGAAATAAAGTCAATAGTGTTTATGGATAAAATATTTGGTTAGTTATATACAACGCCAGTGACTTCACCGCCGTAACCTTCTTGGACGCTTGAGTCTGTCGACATGCAAGCTTTGAGTGTAGATCCTGGTGTGAATATCGTGTCGATATATTCGTCTGTGTAGGCGCCAGATTTGTTATATACTTCTGTATCATCGAGTGATACTATAAAAAAATCATAACTTGATTCGGTTTCTTGGGAAACTAGAAACCCTTTAATTTGCTTGCCAGTCGGTGCGGTCCATTCTTTACAGGTACTTTGACTTTCGCCTGGATATGCAACGTATAATTCTTGGCTAGAAAAAGTAATTGTCATTGGTGGTATTGGTATTGGTATTGGATTTGTTGTAGGGACGGTCGGACTGGAGACTGTTGCGTTTGGGCTAGCTGTTGACGCAGAAGGATTAGTAATATTAGCAACTGGGCTAGTAACCGTTGCAGTCAGATTAGTACTGGTTGCTGATGGAGACTGACACATTAATGAAGGGCAGTTGTTTATGAGGCCATCGGCAGTGAATTTAATAATTAATACATCGTCGTTTCCCATGCCATAGCTATTTGTATCGCCAGCTACCGCATATCCACCATCACTAGTTTGGACCAAGGATTTAAAGTCGTCACTATTTGCACCACCCCATGTCCGACTCCAGGATAAAGTACCATCAGCGGTGAATTTAGAGATAAAAGCATCGAGGCTGCCTGCACCATAACTAGACGTGCCTCCAGCTACCGCATATCCACCATCACTAGTTTGGACCAAGGATTCAATTTGGTCACTATTTGCACCACCCCATGTCCGATTCCAAGACAAACTACCATCAGCGGTGAATTTAGCGATAAAAGCATCGCCGTTATTTATGCCATAAATATTCGCGCCATATTTATCCGTAGCATCGACGCTACCCATGCCATAACTCAACGTGTATCCAGCTACCGCATACCCACCATCATTAGTCTGGACCAAAGATTCAATTCCGTCGTGATCTACACCACCCCATGTCCGACTCCAAGACAAATTACCATCAGCGGTGAATTTAGCGATAAAAGCATCGAGGCGACCCATGCCATAGGTAGACGTGGATCCAGCTACCACATACCCACCATCGCTAGTTTGAACTAAGGAATTGACAAAATCACTGTTCGTTCCGCCCCAAGTCCGGCTCCATGATAAGGTGCCGTCGGCGGTGAATTTAGCTATATAGGCGTTATTATCAAGAAAACCCGTGCCATAGCTAACCGTATCTCCAGCTATCACATACCCACCATCGCTAGTTTGAACTAAGGAACTAATGTAGTCCCAGCTTGTACCACCCCAAGTACGACTCCAGGATAAAGTACCGTCGGAGGTGTATTTAGCGATAAAAGCGTCACGACTGCCGCCGGCGCCGTAACTATATGTATCTCCAGCTACCGCATACCCGCCATCATTAGTTTGAATCAATTTAAATGCGTAATCGTTACTACTACCACCCCAAGTCCTGGCAAATGTATTTGCTAGATTACCCCCAACATTCCCCACTGGACACCCGCCCTGCACGGGCACTCGTCCCTCAGAGTTTATGTAATAAGACCGACCTTCCTTGGTTGCCGTAAGGCAATAACTATTATCCCCACTACTATATGCATAATCTAATGTAGTACCATCA
>PGXZ01000002.1:130146-138141 GCA_002839415.1 Candidatus Saccharibacteria bacterium HGW-Saccharibacteria-1
ATAGAAGATGATAACAATAGTTGCTAGAATTCCAATTATTACTATGACTACTAGGAGTTCTACTATGGTGAAGGCGGATTGGAAGTTTTTGTTTTTAAGCTTGCGGTTCATGTCCTAAATTATAACACTAGCATAATCTAAATTTATATAGATAATTTTTTAAGCTTTTACGTTATACTTAATTTAATAGAACTCAAATTAGGGGTATGAAATTATGGAATTTGTATTATTTGTTCTGGCAGCGCTATTTTTGATTTTATGGTTATCGGCAAAAGATAAAAATAAAACAAATGGTAATGTTGACTATCAGGGTAAATCTTATGCTCAGGGATATTGGGACGGTTACAGGGCTCGGCAAAAAGAGGTAGATCAAGGTGTTTCGCATGTTCAATCTGCTAACTATGATGAACAGTCTGTAGAGCCAAATAATACTCCAGATCTGGCAAGTGAATCTGGTGATTATGTTTCAACAGAAGCGCATAACAATACCCCGATTGTTGACGCGGCTGAGCAAAAAGCAAAACGAGATTTGCAAAACATCAACACCGCACTTTATGTGGCTAGCTTTTTACTGGTCGCGGCCGCTGCGCTATTTATAGGCACTGCCCTACCAGAGTCGGTTCGTTTTATTGGTGTTTGGTTAGTTACGATATTGTTTTACGCATCAGGCCTTTATCTTCATAAAAATGTTTCAAAGCTTCGTCCGGCGGCAATTGCTTTTGTTGGCACGGGCCTGGCGATCTTGCCATTTACGGGTATTGCGATGTATAATCTTGCTCTGCCCGATGCTGCAACGTGTTGGTTTATAACTTCGTTAATTGGTGTAGTCGCGTTCATGTTTGCGGCAGTTCGTCTGCAAAGCCAAGTGGTTGCCTATTTCACGATCGCTTTTGTGATTAGTATGGCCACGTCTAGTGTGGCAACAATTGGTGCGGGTCTAATCTGGTATTTTGTAGTTTTGATTGCCCTAGGCTCGATTATGACGCTAATTGCAGTTGTGCGACCTAATTTTATTCCAAGTTATTTTGCCAAGCCAATTCATAAAATTGATCAATGGATTGTACCCCTGACACTTATTGCTAGCATCTTTACAGCCAGCAATTTAAGTTTACGTGATTATTGGATAATTACACTTGTCAGTGGTTTGTATTATGCTACGGTTGCCGCCTCGTCGGTATTGCAAACAAAAGAAATTGCCTTGTTTATGACTAGATTTTTGGCAAGTTTATCAGTTGCGTTGATTGCTTTTGACACTACCAATTCGTTTGTAGTCTTAAGTATTGTTATGTCTGTGATTGGGGTATTGCAAGTTATGATATCGACCGCATTGCTGCCAAAACGATTACGACTAGCTACGAGTAGTAATGAGATTTGGCTATGGTTGGGCTTTGCGCTTCAATTTTTTGCACCGATATTATTAGTTGGCTGTGAATATTGGGATGTTGTTTTGCTGTTTCAACTTCCAGCGTTGCTTGTACTAGGCATTGGTTCGGCATACGTACTTAAACGATCTGAATTGTTGTCACTCGGCGTATTTTCGCTTGCAGTGTTGCCAATACTGGTTGGACTAAGTTTAGTCGAGCCTGCGCTAGAACCGCAATTTATTGCTTTGATTTTTATTGGCTTGGGTACGGCGGCAAGCGCACTTTGTTCTATGCAAAATATAAAGAAAATACATCCGTCCGTCTACTTTGCGCTAGTTGCTAGCTTTGCCGTATTTACTGTTGAGGCTTTGCTGTTCACTGTTGAGGCTAGCTCGGCGATTGGTTTTGCCGTGTGGTCTGCGGCCACCCTGCTGACCTATAATTTAGTTTATCGTGAAAAGTCGCCAGGTATGGTGCTGGTCGCAAACTTTTTGGCTTTAATTTCAATCGTATGGCTGGTATCGTTATTCGGCATTCCTGAAAATTGGAAAGCTTTGGCGGTTTCGTGGATTAGCTTTGCTGTATTTTATGGAGTAAATATCATGCTAACTAATATCTCTAAAAAACAGTATGCTGTATATTTTTGGTGGTCAGCAGTTGTTGTTGCTGTCTTTGTAAATCTGGTAAATTTGATGGCTCTGTCAGTTAGTTCGTCGAGTGACGCCGGGTTGATACCTGTGACCGTTATCGGCCTAGTGTTGGTATCGATTGTGATGATATTTAAGGGGCTCCATAGTCAAATGTATGGTTTGATTGATGTCGGTGTGGTTATCGCGACTATTGCCTTACAAAGGCTAGTAAGTCTGTCTGCACCGGGTTTGGATATGTTAGTCTATACTCACTGGTGGGCAATCACAGTCGGTGGCTTAAGCTTGTTTTATTCTGGGCTTGGTAAGTACAGCTCGTCACAAATACGTGCGATTATTGCTTTATTCTTCGTAACTTTCTTTACCGGTACAATGGCTTTATCGGCTGGGTCTGTTGGGGGCAGCTTAGATTCAAACGTTCCGCCTTATCAAATGATTTTCTTGGTTGAACATGTGATAATAATGCTGTTTGGACTAATGAATTCGCGTAAACTATTCTCGACTTGGGGTGCAGTTGGCGTTGCCTTGGCGGTGTTATGGATGTTATCAGGTTACACTTACGTACTACTAGCGCTAGTTGCATTCATTATTATTGGTATTGCCATTTACGCTTTAGTGCGGCAATCAAAAGGCTTAAAATAAAACAGAAGCTCCGCTAGTTTGTGCGGAGCTATGAAAAGAATTACCATGATCGCAAAATCTGTTGATCATTGACTAAAGAGTGATTTCCCTATTGAACTAATCCGAGATTATGTTGATAGCTTAACGCGGCTAGGATAATAGATATAGGCCTTGGTTGCAATTTGGGGTATTTTTTTGTCTAGAAATTAGTTTCAGCGTCGAGTTGTTTGATTTGTTGGCCTTCTACATTCTCGCTATCTAATATACTTTCGGCGTTTTCGAGGTCTGTATTGTTGAGTATTTCTGGAACTGTATTTGTTGCGCCTGTTGGTGTTGGATTGTCGCTTGTTTGATTCAATTGGGTTGTGTTGACAGCCTTTTTGTTAAAATATGTATCCCAAACTTTCCAGCCGATCAGTCCAGAAATTACAATAACTACAATGATTGTTATGATTGCGACAGCACCGAATCCATTATTTTTTTGACTCATTATCTATTCTCCGTACTAGTTGTTGGTTCGCTTTGATTATTTTTTTCTGTATTGGCATTTTTGACGATTAATATTAAGTTTTTAACGGCTGTTTTGTAATCTTTTATGGCTGTGTGGCGGGCTGTTGTCATTTCCTTGATGGTACTACCGGGATTTGTGCTGTCGGTAGTATCGCAATTAAAATTGATTTCTCCCGAAGCTTCAATTGCAGCGACCGCATCGGCGGATTTTGCATCGGCAGCGGTAACGGCGCTATCGTAACCTTCAGCCGACAAGCCTTTATTTATATAAAATTTCTTAGTATTATTCTCAATTTTCAAAAAGACAGCTAACTGCTTACTATTATGTTCTACGTTATTGCTGTTTATGCTGTTAATTTTTTGCTCATGAGTTTTACACGCTTCGAGTCGTTTTGACTCTAATTTAACAACACGGCTTTCCTTCTCAGCTTGGAGTCGTTGTAATAACGTGGTTTTTTTGTTTTCGATCAAATCCTGTTGTTCTTTGGTGGTGCTTTGGGCGCGTTCGTTGCTAATTGCATTTGTTATATTTGGAGCTTGTATTACTAATGCCCCTATTAACAGAATAAACGAAGTTAGTAAGATTTTTGTTCTGGTTGACATTTGCGTGCAGACCTTTCTTATCTATTTAATAAGATAATTATAGCATTAGCTTAATAAAAAACTATGTAAATTATCAAAGTTTAGTATTGTAGTTATAATAGATATAGAGGTATTAAAAAATGAATGATATTGTCAGGGCAAGGATTGAACAATTTTTTGCAAATTACCCATCAAGATACGCTGATAAGGATGAGGTTATTATACAAAATTACTCCGACCCTATCGGTGTAATTTATCTAGTAGCTGGTCGCGTCAAGCAGTATGATATCGATGGACGCGGAGTAGAAATAATTGTTAATTCGTTTAGGCCTTATGATATATTCCCAATGACTGCAGTTTTTGACCAGACAAAGAACTCTTATTTTTACGAATCGACAACCGAAATTGAATACAAAATAGCACCTAAAAGTGATGTTGCTGATTTCTTGAATGGTAATCATGACATTTGTTATGATTTATTAGGCTATCTGTATTCATATGTAAATGACATTCAGCAGCGAATGGCCTGCATGATGAGAGGTAGTGCACGTAGTCGTACTATTTTTGAAATCCTAGCCGAATGTAGGCGTTTTGGTAAGCGTCAAAAAAACGGTTCGTATATTATTGGCATTCGTGAGGATCAGTTAGCTAGCCAAACTGGATTAACCCGGGAGACTGTTAATCGCGAAATCTCTGGGTTAAAAAATTTAAAAATAATCTCAATCAATCATCGTGGTCTGGTAGTTCATGATATAAATATGTTACGACAGGAACTTGGTGCGGATAAATAACTATTTACTGTGATATAAATCACAGATATTTTTTACACAAAATGGTTAAATATATATGTTGGGAGTTTTATATGATCGAACAAGTACGTACGGGTTTCTCGCTATTAAGAAAATCAAATGGGTAGCAATACTGATGGATTTGCAAGAAATTTTGTAAATTATTTTAATAGCAACAAACCCTCAGGCGATGAGTTAAAACGCAGATTGCGAGTATCCGAGGAGTTGCGCGACGCTGGATTCACTGCTCGACAAGTAAGCTATGTCGAATCAAAGCGATTGGCAGCTGTTATTTCGGATGATGAGCATGTTATGGCGGCAATTTGTGGCCATGCGCCAAAAAGTGGTAAGGCTGTTATTGCCGCAACCAGTCGGCGTGTCATTTATGTGGACCATCGCCCTTTCTTGGATATTTTAGACGAGTTTAATTACGTTGCGATATCTGGCATTTCGTACAGCACTAATGGATTTTTTTGGTCAATTACTATGCATAGTAGTCTTGGTGATCGCATTCTTGAAAGAATTAAAGGTGCTCAAGCAAAAAAGTTCGTTAATTACGTTGAATCGATGTGTATAAACCAGCCTTACGGGGGTTAACCATACTATAATTATTAAAAGGAGTAACATGAAAGTAACAGTTTACAGTACAAAAACGTGCGCATATTGCACGATGCTAAAGCGATGGCTTGATGAAAAGTCAGTTGAATATACATCATATAATGTTGATGAAAACCCAATTGCTGCCCAAAATATGGTCAGAATTAGCGGCCAAATGAGCGTCCCTTTTAGTACGGTCGAGCTAGATGATGGCAAAACCGAGAATGTTCTAGGATTTGATAGAAATAAGTTCGAGGCAGTGCTTGCGACGGCTAAAGGTTGACAATGGCATTTATGCTGTTTTATGGATATAATTATTATAACTAAGACTTATATCCATAAGCATTAAAATAAAAACATAAAGGATCAGTCGTGAGCAGGTTAAGAGATTATTACGAAAAAGAGCAAAAAAAGAAAGATCAATTGAATGCCGAGTTTGGGACTGATGTTTTAAACAAGCAAGCTAAAGTTGCAAGTGATTTGCGCAGGTTAATGTTGGGCGTTATCCAAGATGTTTTGATTTTGGCTGAAAGTGTCAAGCCCGAAGCCTTACCCGTTTCTTGGAAAAGCAATCGAAAATTAAGTTCAATGCAGCAATTTTTGATGATTCGTCCATACAAAAATATGAATTCGTTTGCATGGGATGTTGGGTCAAACTACTTCTTAACGGTCGAAGGACGAATGTTAATTCGGCGGCGAGTAAATCGTGACTATCGCAAAGGCTCTTATTATTACGAGGAAACATTCCCCTATCAGGAAAGTATGGACGATCCATATCACGCCTGTGAATGTTTAATTGATTTTTTGGAAAAATTAGGTGGCCAAGAAGAATTGGTCAGGTCGAAGCGAAATTTATTAAAGTCGATTAAAAATTAGTATCAAGCATTATTATTCGTGTTAACGTTATGAGCTTTTTGTCGGTTGGTTATGATTGCGGTTTAAACCCGACCGCACCTGAAATGAACGATATCGGCATATTGGCGTCACTTGACCCTGTCGCACTCGACCAGGCCTGTGTTGATTTGGTTTACGCAGCGTCTGATGGCAAAGGTACTTATTGAACGTATCGAACGCGCCACGATATTTGCACTCTTGAATATGCCGAAGAGATTGGTGTAGGTAATTGTAATTATGATTTATTTGAGATTTAGCTAATTGTAAACAACGCCCGTAACTTCACCACCGTAACCTTCTTGGTAGCTATCATCTGCAGACATACAGGCCTTAATGGTGGTACCTGGTGTAGATGATGTATCTACATACCTATCTGTAGTAGTACCTGATTTTTTGTATTTTTCAACACCATCTAGTGAAACTGTGAAATAATCATAGCCTGATTCTGTTGCTTGAGATAACTTAAACCCTTTAATTTGTTTACCATTTGGAACGGTCCATTCTTTGCAAACAGTTTGATTTATGCCCGGGTATGCAACGTATAACTCTTGGCTGGAGAAAGTGAGAGTCATTGGTGGAGCTGGAATTGCAGGAGTTATGAGCGTTTCCGAATCAGTCAAATCAATGTTAGTTGTTGTGGCAGTTGGAATAGTGATAGTTGCAGTTGGACTGGTTGTTGTGGCAGTTGGAATAGTGATAGTTGCAGTTGGACTGGTTGTTGTGGCAGTTGGACTTTGACATATTGACGAAGGACAGCCCGTCATCGTACCGCCGGCTGAATATTTAGCCATGAACATATCGCTACTACCAGCACCAAAGCTTCCCGTCCCGCCAGTTACAATATAGCCGCCATCGCCGGATTGTATAATTGCTTCGCCATAATCATTACTAGACCCGCCCCAGGTTTTATTCCATGACAAATTACTATCAGTAGAATATTTAACTGTGAACACATCCCTATTGCCGGCGCCAAAGCTGCTAGTCAAGCCAGTTATTGCGTAGCCGTCGTTAGTCTGAATAATTGCACCTAGTGAATCAAAGCCAAGCCCGCCCCAAGTTTTATTCCATGACAAATTGCCTTCGGCTGAATATTTAGCTATGAATATATCGCTATCACCAGCACCAAAGCTATATGTATAACCAGCTACAACGTATCCACCATCACTGGTTTGAGCGATTGACCGTGCACTTTCCTCGCCATTGCTACCCCAAGTCTTGTTCCATAACAAATTACCGTCGATTGAGTATTTAGCTATGGCCATATCATAATGGCCAGAACCAAAGCTATACGTAGAACCAGTTACAACGTAGCCGCCATCACTAGTTTGGGTAATTGCCTTTCCATTTTCATAGCTAGCTCCACCCCAAGTTTTATTCCATAACAGATTACCGTCGGCTGAATATTTAGAAATGAACATATCGTTACTGCCAGCGCCAAAGCTGGTCGTCGTACCAGCCACAGTATAGCCGCCATCACTAGATTGGATAATTGACGTACCGTCATCATAACCGGTTCCACCCCAAGTTTTGCTCCAAGACAAGTTGCCTTCGTTGGAATACTTAGCTATGAACATATCGTAATCGCCAGAACCAAAGCTGTTCGTTCTACCAGTTATAATATAGCCGCCATCGCTAATTTGGGTAATCGCATTGCCATAATCAAAATTAGCCCCGCCGAAAGCTCTACTCCAAGATAAAATGCCGTCGGTTGAATACTTCGATATGAATACATCCAGTAAACCGACACCAAAACTGTGCGTACTGCCCATTATTGCATAGCCGCCATCACTAGATTGAGTAATTGACGTACCTTCATCAGTACTGGTCCCACCCCAAGTCTTTGACGATGCAATTACACTCGCCACCGGACACCCGCCCTGCACAGGCACCCGCCCCTCAGAGTTTATGTAATAAGACCGACCTTCCTTGGTTGCCGTAAGGCAATAACTATTATCCCCACTACTATATGCATAATCTAATGTAGTACCATCA
>PGXZ01000029.1 GCA_002839415.1 Candidatus Saccharibacteria bacterium HGW-Saccharibacteria-1
TCCTTTGCTCTTGATTCCAATGGTTATCTCTATTCTTGGGGCTATAACGGCAATGGTCAATTTGGTAATAACACTACGACGGGTAGTAATGTTCCGGTTGCAAGTCGCGTAGAAAGTAAAAGACAGCTATCTTTAACTATAGGAGGAAATGTCGCTTCAATATCATCTCAAATAGAATCAGCCATTGAATTTATTGCTCCCGCCCATAATGTTGGATTGGTTGATATATTAATTAGCTCGACAGTGGGCGACAGCAACACCTTAAGTGATGCATATGAATACGTAGAAAAACCAATCATCACTAATATCTCCCCAAACACTGGCTCAATATCGGGTGGCGATACGGTAATTATCTCAGGTGCTAACTTTTCATCAGGTTCTAAAGTCTACTTTGAAAACAATGAAGCTGCCGTAAGTGGAATAACAAGTAATACTATTACAATTACAACTCCTTCAAGCCTAACATCCGGCCCAGTTAACGTTAAAATCTTGGATACTGTTGGGCAATCAGATACATCATATAAAGGCTTTATATACAAAGTATCAACACCAATCATCTTAAACTTAACTCCTAACAAAGGGTCGGTTGCTGGTGGACAGAGTGTGACGTTGAATGGCACTGGACTTACCAATGAGACTAAGTTTAAACAAGTATCTCAGGGTTCCAACCATTCATGCGGAGTAACTGATATGGGTAAAATTTATTGTTGGGGTGCTAATACCTATGGTCAGCTTGGCAATGGAACTACAACAGCCAGCTCTAAACCGGTTGAAGTAAAAACTGATGGAGTACTAAAAGATAAAACTATTATAGCTGTGTCGGCTAGTGGATTTTACTCCGCATCGCTCTCTTACGGTAGCTCCATAGCTCTATGTAGCGACGGCACTGTTTATGCATGGGGCTACAACGGATATGGAGAACTGGGTAACGGTACTGTCACAAATAGCTCAGTGCCAGTCTCAGTTAATATGTCAGGAGTACTAAAAGACAAGGTCATTAGTAAGGTGTATACAAGTGGATATGGAACTGCCGTTATAGATTCTGAAGGCAAGGTCTACACATTTGGTCGTAATGCATATGGCGAACTAGGCAATGGTACGACAACAAATAGCTCAAACCCTGTTGCTGTTGATACGTCTGGCGTTTTGGCTGGTAAAAATATAGTTAAAATTGCAATATCACACACACACATGATAGCTTTAGACTCTGAAGGAAAAGTCTACGGATGGGGAATAAATGGTAGCGGCCAGCTTGGAGACGGCTCGACGACATCAAAAACGACGCCAATATCCGTCAATACGACAGGCATACTGTCGGGTAAGGTAATCAAAGATATCGCAACTGAAAACTTTGACGTTTCCGGCCACACAGTTGCCGTCGATAGCGATGGTATAGTTTACGCTTGGGGCTTAAACACTAGTGGTCAGCTCGGTAATAATTCGACCACCCAAAGCATATTACCTGTCGCTGTTGATATGACCGGAGTTTTATTTAACAAAATAATAAAGTCTGTTTCAGTCGATAGCTACGCTGTCGGGCTTGCGAATACCTTAGTAACAGATACTAACGGTCGTGTCTATGGCTGGGGTTATAACGCTTACGGTCAACTTGGTAACGGCCTAAACACTAACAGTTTAGTCCCGGTAAAGTCAGACGTTGATAATCTTTTCGCGGAATTAACGTTAACCGGCGGCTCTACCAGCTCTATCCTAACCAGCAACGGTCAAATCTACTCATGGGGCTACAATAATACCGGTCAACTCGGTAACAACACCACCGCAAACTCACTAACACCAGTACCACTTGATCGCACAAATTTATCTAAACAAAGTATTATTAGTAATCTATCACTCGGTGGCAATACGACGAATATCAATACCGTAACGGACACAGCCTTGACATTTAACACCCCCGCCCATAGCGCAGGTTTAGTTGATTTGGTTTGGTGAAGCAGTCTACTTGAACGGTTCTAACTTCTCGGCACTAACAACTGTTAAATTTGGCGGTGTATCAGTAACCCCAACATATATTAACGAAAACATGATCAGCGTTACTGCACCAGCAGTAGTTGATCCTCAGACAGTAGACATTACCGTAACTGATGAGTTTGGGCAAACCAACACTTTGACTGGCGGCTATGTATATAACTTGCCAGCACCAACCGTAACTAGTATCACGCCAAATAAGGGGCCGCTTGCAGGCGGGCAGAATGTAACAGTTAGTGGTAGTGGATTTGTTGTCGGTAAAACTAGGTTTAAGCAGATTGTCGCAGGCGGACTTCATTCTTGTGGCGTAACAGACAAAGGAAAAGTATATTGTTGGGGATATAATAATTATGGTCAGTTGGGTAATAATTCAACAATCAATAATTCAATTCCAGTTGCAGTAAATATATCTGGCGTATTAGCAGGTAAAAATATTGTTGCAATTGCTGCAGCCGATTACCACACAATCGCCCTAGATTCGAATGGTCAAGTTTATACTTGGGGTTATAACAGCAGTGGCCAACTAGGCAATAATACGACCGCCAATAGTTCAGTTCCAGTAGCCGTCAACACGACTGGAGTATTAGCCGGTAAAACTATTAAGGCAATTTCAAGTAGGAGCGCTCATAACCTAGCGCTGGACACAAATGGTCAAGTATACGCCTGGGGTAGTAACGCAGGAGGTCAACTTGGCAATAGCTCAACAGTCAACAGCTCTGTGCCAGTGGTCGTAAATACAACTGGAGTATTAGCCGGTAAAACGATCGTTGCTGTTTCAGCGAACGGCAGTATGAGCAGTTATGGTAATATTTATGACAGCAGCATGGCTTTAGATAGCAATGGGTTGGTTTATTCTTGGGGCAGCAATCTGCATGGTCAACTTGGCAATAATTCGACAACCAATAGCCTCGTCGCCGTTGCAGTTAATACTTCCGGGGTTCTGTCTGGTAAGTTTATTACAAAAATTGCATCTGGAAATAGCCACGTTCTTGCACTTGATAGTAACGGTCTAGTTTATGCTTGGGGGTATAACGGAGAAGGTGAGCTTGGTAATAACTCGACAACTAGCAGTCTTGTGCCAGTTTCTGTAAACACAACAGGTGCTTTAGCCGGTAAGATTATCTCAGATATTTCAGCCGGAGATCATTATAGCACCGCAAAAGATTCAACTGGCCATATCTATTCTTGGGGCTATAATGGCAATGGTCAATTAGGAAATAACACCACTACCAGTAGCTCTGTTCCAGTCAGTGTTGCTTCAACCGGAGTATTGTCAGGTAAAAATATATCTGCAATTTCAGCTGGTGGTGGTTTGTATGGTACAAATCTTGCTAGTGTCCTTAGTCACACCCTAGCCTTAGACACTGCCGGTAACATCTACTCCTGGGGCTACAACGCCAACGGTCAACTAGGTAACAACTCAACAGCTCAAAGCACTGTTCCAGTCTCCGTCACCCCAATCTATTCCGGCTTGCCAACCTTATCCCTCGGCGGTTCGCTAGCAACTAATGTTAATGTAGTTAACAGCACTACTTTGACAGCCACAACCTCAGCTCATGCTGCTAGTCTAGTCGATACCACCGTAACTAACTATGACACTCAATCAGCAACTCTTGCTAACAGCTATAACTACAAA
>PGXZ01000003.1 GCA_002839415.1 Candidatus Saccharibacteria bacterium HGW-Saccharibacteria-1
ATAGAAGATGATAACAATAGTTGCTAGAATTCCAATTATTACTATGACTACTAGGAGTTCTACTATGGTGAAGGCGGATTGGAAGTTTTTGTTTTTAAGATTTACATTAAGTTGCATATGCTAAATTCTAGCACTACTATAACTTTAAATAAATAGCGCCTTAACCATTTTATAAAGTTACGGTTTATTTAGCATTAAAGTAATTCATTTTGTAATAGTTTTAATCCTGCTGAAAATAAAAGTAGGGCGGTAAGTTCTATGTTAATAGGCTGCAAAACCAGACTAAATGAATAACTGTATTTAAAAAAGCTCGGTAATTTACTTACCGAGCTTTAGTTTTTTATTATAGTTTGTTCTTGAAGATGTATTTAGTATTCTGAGACCATCAATGCTACGCCTATGTTTTGCCAATCATCCTTAAAGATCTCTCTCTTGATCGATATGGTTTTTTGATGGTTGAAACTTTCTGATTTTGCGACCTCCTGCATAACGTAGAATTTAAAATCTTCGGTTAGCTGAATTGAATTTAGTTCAATAATGGCATCCGAAATCATACACATAGCTAGGCCTACTCGACGCTCTTCTTGCCGGGGCTTTTTACTGCAAAGTATTTGGTTTGCTAACACGTAGTAGAAAGAATAATTATTGTCATCGTTGGCTTTTACTTCATAAGCTTTAGCTAGCTTATAAAATTCAGTTATGATTTCTCTATTTCTTGCACTTAAAAGCTTGAATATTGGCTTGAATGGCGCAAGTTCGTTTAACCTTCTAAGGCCGGAATAGCTGTTTGTTATCACTCCTTCGCTGCAATCAGTTCCAAGATCTTCATTTTGCCATTTCCATAAATACTTATTGTAATAATATTCATTTGTTCTGGCGGCTGGATCAATAAATACAGATTTTACAATTGCGTCTTTGTCCACTGCCATACGAAAGCCTACATCTGTAGGTTCAACCAAAAATGTGTTTGAAGCATTACGTTCCATCACACTTCCTCCTAGAATATATATTTCTGAAACAAACTTTTAAAAAACTGTCAGTCTGTACTGCCAACTTTTTACAGTGAGTATCAGATAACTAGTTTTGGATTGTATAATATACAGTATTATTTGTCAAATGGCCACCATTAGTCGTATCGAAGTTATGTTCTATAATAGATAGTATGATTGCCAGAACCCACGACCTAGCTGCAATTACAGCATTAAGTATTGCCATATTGTTAGTCTCGGCTCATCCGATAACTTTATCGACCTTAATATTTGCAATCATAGCCAATCTAGTTGGCGGGATTGTGCCTGATATTGACCAGCCGACTGCCCCGTTCTGGCGAAACTTGCCTATCGGCAATGTGTTCGGAAAGGTTTTTAGTAAAATGACAGGTGGCCATCGGTTTATCACTCACTCAATTTTAGGCGTGCTAATTATTGGCTATTTATTTTTTGTCTTGCTAAATTTTATTAGTCCAATTATTGGATCGGTCGATGTTAATGTTGTTTGGTGGGCGTTTATGATTGGAATATTGTCTCATTTGATAATGGATACTTTCAACAAAGAAGGAGTGCCTTGGTTGCTGCCTATTCCAATTAAAATAGGTTTTTTGCCGATTAAGGCCTTAAGGATTGAAACAGATTCATGGGTTGAAAATTGGGTAATATTTCCGGGGTTGGTCATTTTTAATTGTTGCTTGTACTTAATAAATTATCAATATATTTTGCATTTGTTGAGGACGATGGTCGTTTAGGCCTTGACCGTCAATTTGACTAAACTTCAAAAATAGTATTATAATATATTTATTCGGAATCAATATTCGAATGGAATTTTTACATTTTGAAAATACATTTCAAGGGGGTTTGTGATGAAATCGCAAATTAAAAAAACCGTTGGTGAGATTGCGGCAGAATGGTGGTTTTATTGCTTAAACAATCGATTTCTAGCGGTTTTACGAAAAGCCAAAATCGCTCGAAAAAATCAATCTTAAAATCTATCCATGAAAACGGCCAGAGTAGTGATGCTAATTACGATTTTTTTAAATATTATTTAGCACAGGTTATTAACACTATGGTTCGTAATGGTCTAGAGATTGGCATTTACACCGGTGACGAAGCTTCAATCGGCATCGTAAATCGTTGCCTAATCGAATCGGGACTTAAGCCTGAAAATATTGATTGGCCACCTGAAACAGAAATGGATATTAGTTCGGAAAGTATCGTTGTGTACTATGAATTAGATCCTGACCCGACTACACTGTGGGTAGCCGAGCGATTCCCGCCTGTTATGTAAAAATGTAATAAGCCCGAGATTATATTATTCTCGGGCTTATTTTTTATACTTTTTCAAGATTGTGCAGTTTGATGATTGTTATTAGTGTCAATGGCGCAAATATTGCTATTGTAGCGACCATTGTTAATCGAATGTCGACATTGCCAGCTAGACTAATTATCCAAACTGTTGGTATATAAATTAGCTGCGACAATGACTTCATTATAGAGATTATAATCGATTGGTTTTTACCCGGAGCGGCTTCTTGAACTAGTGGTTTTAGCGTTGCTGATGCAAAGCCCTGGCTGGCTCCAATTAGAGAATATAACCATATTGTTATTATCGACAAATTGAAGCTCATTATTATTAACGCGATCAGGGTTAGTGATGTTGATACGGCAAGTTTTTGCCAGCTATTCAGCGAATGAACTATGCGACCACCTACCTTAGCGCCAATAGTTGCCGAGGCTGAATTGATTATCCATCCTATTGCAACGATTTCCATTGGTACGCCAGCTAGTATTAGTAGCGGAGTTAACGCCCATATAATGGAGTGCGTAATCTCGGTACCGATTGCGTAACTAATTATTCGCCAGCGCAATACCGGATTAGTCCCGACTGTGCTTTTTGCGACATGCAATATATCTTTAATAGGGTTCTTGTGAGTACAAACATGTCGCTCACCTTCTTCCTTTATTAGTAATGATAATATAAACCCTGCTAAATATGGCAAAGCAGAAATTAAAATTGCTAATCTAAAATTTATTGCGCCGATTGCTCCGCCGATAATCAATGCGATTATTTGTGCGATAAATTTCCAGGTGGCGATGCTAGCTGATTGATCGTGAAGCATTTTACCGCTACTATCAAGTTTTTGAGTGTAGGCTCTAATTAAGCCGTCGTCAGCCCCTTGACTAAGAGCAATCGCAATACCAAAAATCAGCTCGCCAATAATTACATCGTAAAAACTTGTAGCTTGTGAATAAAAGATCAAGGCCACGACGCAACCAAGGTCGCCAATCGCATTAAATGTTTTTCGACTGAATCGATCAGCTAACCATCCTGTCGGAATGTTAATTAGCATCAGAATAACTGTAAAGACAGCTTGACTTAATCCAATCATACCTTGGTCGAGGCCAATTGAATTGTAAAACGGTGTCATAATTGGCATCGCCATTAGGGTGCTAGTGAGAATCATTTCCAAACGTAAACAGACCAGACTTGCTTTGATATTTTTCACTAAAATATCCTCCTTTTTTAATCTTGAAATGTAAAAGTACGTCGCTACATTTTTGTGTAGCCAGAAAAGTCCCCGATTATTAGATTCTTAGTAATTTAAAAGTCCCCGACTATCGGAGACTCATCCAGTTTCATAATATATTTAGTTTATTTTAATACTTGATAAGTCTCTTGTTCATTTGCGCCAACATAAAACTGAGGCCACTGTGTGTGGTTGGCGTTGATTGAACTGAGTACTTATTGTTGTTCATGATAGTAATTATATCATGATAGGTGAATTTTACAAGCATAAATATAAATTAAATTTCAGTTTATGATGTTGTTTTTTGTATCGATGTTGGCTTAATTAAAGCTGGCTTTATTTGCCTAACAAATTCTAAACTGGTATCAAGAAACAGCATACCGTCACCTTGATTAGGATCGTTAATTATGTACATTTTATTGTTAAATATTTCCCAAAAATTATTTTTACAATAGTCTGTTATAAAGGCCATTGCGGCTGGGTCTAATATATACTGTGTTATCGAGCCTTGTCCTCTGCGTGCGTATATAGAAAAGTTATCTGAAAAACTACCCTCGAGACTAATTTGTTCTAGGTCATTTACCAGCATATACTCGCCTATCAAAGCGCTGCTGATGGCGTATTTTTTACTTAGTCCGACAATATGAGCATCCGTATTAAAAGGCAACATTAAATTATAGATTGTTGCACCAGGTTCTGTATTGGTATTGGCTTTTTCTTCAGGATTTAGATTGAAATGCTCGGTTGTTATAAAGATCGAATAATTCATGCCATTTATTGAATCATTTGTGGCGAGTTTTAGGTCATAGCCTTTTGAATAATAGGACATAATCAAAGCCCTATTTGTAGGATTGGTTATGTTGTTTTTTGCTCGATGACTAATTGTTAGTTTTTTGTAGATATATGCGCCAATAATAAAGATGCACAAGATTACCAGAGTTTGAAGAGAATCGTTTGCGGTATTGGTTTCAAGCATATTGTGTCTGTATTTTTTGCATTAGCTTAATTATAAGGCATTTGAATGATTTATAAAAATATGCGGTTTGACTGCGAACTTATTTTATAATAATATAGCTCTAATCTTGATTGAGTGGCTTTCCTGCTCTGCAGGTTATGTTGTTTAAAAATTTGACAAGACTATACGGAGGTTGCCGTGAGTATTTTTGCTGATATTGCAATTGCTATGGACAAAGCTATTAGGCTAAAAAATAATATCAATTTACCGGATGCTGCCAGAGAATACAATAACTTAATTCGACTATGTAATGCTAAAATTGGATTGATAATGTCGTTTGCAAAAGATAAGCAAAATTTACCAAATGATTTTGTTTGGGTTGAGTATTCGGTTGGCGTTCGAGAGCCGGGTTTTGTTGTATCTGATTTAATCCATGAAACTACCAGGAAAATTTCTGGAGATAACGTGGTTGAAATATTTAAAAGTATTGTTTTTATACCCGGCGAAGATAATGATTCATTGGAAAAAAATGACAAGTTAGCTTATTGTTATAGCTCCGACAATAAATTGTCGTATAAGTACGGCGGAATGTGTTATTTGCGTGAGGTAAAGCCTGTTTCAAATGACCCGCTATCCCACGTGAACTTTCCGGTGCTAGAAAATGTTTTTTCCGGCCTAAGGCTGATTGAGCAAGAATTCAAGTCACTATAGTTTGTTATTTAAACAAGATTGACTCTGCCTACGTGGCAGGGTCTTTTTATTTTACAAAATTAATCCCACATTTTCGGGTGGGATTAACTAAACTTAAAATAATTAAATTAAAGATTATTTCTTTTGTGATTTAAGCTTTTTCTTTAAAAGACGTTTGCGGCTAGCGCCGTGCCAATTCTTGTGTTTTGCCATAATTATTAGTCCGATCAATTTATATCTATATAATCATAACACGTAAGTGGTCAAATTGATAAATATTGCATTTGATTTTTTGTAATTTGTAGTTGATTTCGCTGTTAATTATCAGTTTATTGCGCTAAAATACAACTAAAGGATAAGAACTATGACAAAAACAAAATATTCAGTTTCTGATGTTTATCAAATAAGTACGGACGAAGCCTTAAGCCGATTTAGCGCTAACCTATCTGGCCTTGATGAGGTTGAGAGCTTAAAGCGTTTGGACGAATACGGCACTAACGGTCTTAGTAATCTTAAGAAAAGTCCAGTGATACTTAAATTCTTTGCTCAGTTTAAGGATCTAATGATTATTCTTTTGATAATTTGCGCAGCTATTTCATTGTATCTTGGCGATATCCGAACGTCGGGTATTTTAGTGGCAATTGTAGTTATCAATGCCTTGATTGGTTTTGTTCAAGAGTTCAAGGCTGATAAGGTTATGGACTCTTTGCGGTCATTGATGGTGCCAGAGGCTAAGGTTTATCGTGGCGGTCAACTTGAGACGATCGAAGCTAGCCAGTTAGTGCCCGGTGACATTATATTTGTTGATGAGGGCGATTCGGTGCCAGCTGATGCCAGGATATTAGAAGAGAATGAAGTATCGACGAACGACTTTGCTTTGACTGGCGAATCAAACCCTTGTCGTAAATTTACGCACCCAATTTCGGGTATCGTTGGTATTGGTGATCGTCGCAATTTGATTTTTATGGGTACGACGGTGGCGACTGGGAATGCAGTTTGTTTAGTAGTGGCAACTGGTATGAGCACCGAGCTTGGACGTATCGCTTCGCTTAGCCAGTCAACCAAGCCAAGCTTGTCGACGTTGCAGCGCGAAATGAACAACCTAGCCTTTCGCATTACAATCGCAACTTTAATATTAGCCGTTATTTTGGTATTTATTTCACTCGGTGCTAATCTAAGCCTGACTGACGCTTTCTTGTTTGCGATTAGTATTTCTAGCGCCATGATACCACAGGGCTTGCCAGCCGAGGTCAACGTTTCCCTGTCGCGCGCGGCGAGTGTTTTAGCCAAGGAGCGAACACTTGTTAAGAAGCTAAGCGCCGTCGAAACATTAGGTGCAACCTCTATTATTTGCACTGACAAAACTGGAACTTTGACGAAGAATGAAATGACTGTTGAAAAAATAATGCTATTAAATACGCATTTTGATATCACCGGTAGTGGATACGAGCCAAAGGGTGAAATCAAAGACGCTAATGGTCAATCGATTGATAAAAATAATTTAAATTACTTATATAAATTCATAGCTACTGGTTATTTTGCTAGTAATGCAAAAATTTACGGACCCGACGATAATCATCCAGTCTGGCACTGTATTGGCGATCCGACCGAAGGTGCGTTAATTACATTGACTGAAAAAGCAGGTATAAATCTTGATACGTTAAATGCAAATTCGCCAGAACTAAAAGAATTTCCGTTTGATTCGGTTCGCAAGCGTATGAGCTCGATACGTACTTTTGACAATCAATTAACCGTGTTCGTAAAAGGTGCACCAGAATCCGTGCTAGAAAAATGTTCAAGAATTTGGTTGCCTGACGGTACAGTTCGCGAACTTAACGATGACGACAGGCGAACTATCCACTTGCAAAATGACGAAATGGCAAATAATGCGATGCGCAACCTCGCCTATGCCTTTAAAAATATTGATGAATCGGTCGATTACAAACAACACAATCCTGCTATTGTTGAAAATGAATTGATATATATGGGAATGGTTTCGATTATCGACCCTATCCGCGAAGAAGTTGCCGAGGCCATGCAGGCTGCACGCGACGCGCATATTCGGGTTTCGATAATCACCGGTGATTATGCTCTGACAGCCAAAGCAATTGCAGTGCGCGCCAAACTAGCTGACACGCCAGAAGAAATTGAAGTTGTCGAGGGTGATAAATTGCACGCTCTTCGTGATTCCGAGGTGTTAGAGTTGGTGCTTCGCGGTAGCATCGTCTTTTCGCGAGTTTCGCCCGAAGATAAGATGCGTATCGTTGGCCTTGTTAAGGATAATAATCATGTGATTGCTGTTACTGGTGATGGTATCAACGATGCCCCAGCTTTAAAACGAGCGGATATTGGTGTTGCCATGGGCAAGACTGGTACAGACGTTGCCAAACAGTCCGCTGAGATTGTCTTGTTGGATGATAGCTTTCACACATTGGTTGGTGCGATTCAAAAAGGCCGTACTGTCTATCAAAATATTAAAAAAGCTACTATTTCGTGTTTAACTTCAAATTATGGGGAATTGATGATTGTTTTGATTGGACTGGTGGCGATGGCGATTCTGGGTATTCCACCTGCGATTACGCCAATCTTGATATTGTCGATTGATTTAATTGCCGAGCTGTTTCCTATTGCTGCACTTGGTTGGGACGAACCAGATAAAGAATTGATGCATGATAGCCCACGGGATACAAAAAATCACATTTTTAATATTTCGACTTTCTTTGACCTATTATTCACAGGTAGCTTGATGGGTTTTTTGGCATATGGAAACTATCTTTTCTTTGCGTACAGAAACGGAATAGGTTTGAGCGAGCTTGCTGGCCATGGTTTGTATTTTAGCGCGGTTACGATAACCTATGTTACGATTGTGCTTTGTCAGCTTGTGAATATTCTAGTCAGGCGATCGCGCAATTCTACGTTTTCGTCATACCTATTCACCAACAAGCAACTGTGGATGGCGATGGGCTTTTCGTTAGCATGTGTAATGGCAATTGTTTATATTCCACTAGTGAACCGTATTTTTGGCTCAGGACCACTAACTCTAGTTGATTGGGGTTGCGGATTTGCGGCGGCCTTGATGTTCTTTGCGGTCAAGGAAGTCGATAAATTCTCTAGTCGTTCACCTAAAAACGCTTAACTTTGAATCGCTAATACAATAGACTTTACAAATAAGCACTTTCATGTTAATATTGAGATATTAAATGAGGAAAAAATAGTGCAAGACATTAATCTGTATCAGCTGCTTAAATTCTATGCCAAAAATTGGATATGGATTGTATCGATAACCTTAACTAGCTTAGTTCTTGGAATAATTTTTTGTAATTTTATCCAGACGCCAATGTACAAAAGTGAGGCTACGTTACTTTTAGTTCGTTCAAATAGTCTTGCGAGTGGAACCTCTCAAGATACGGTACTTATCAATAATTACATCGAGCTATTTAAATCTAGGCGCGTACTTGATCCAGTTATTGAAAAACAAAAATTAAATATAGCCTATGATGAGATGGCTGGTCTGGTCGAAGCTTCTAATAGCAAAAGCACCGAGGTTATTAAAGTCGCGGTTTCGACTACTGATGCTGAAAAAAGTAAATCGTTCCTAGAAGAAGCCGTTATTTCGTTTAAGGCTCAGGTTAAGCAGTTATATAAACTTGATAACGTTAAAGTCGTTGATAGTGCTAGCCTAGCGTCAAAATCTTATAATATCAACAAGGGCTTAACGATATTACTATCAACGGTTGCAGGCTTTTTGTTTATAATTATTATTCTGTTTTTTGTGTATGATTTCAGAATATCAACTAAATCTAAAAAAACTTCTGACGAACCTACTGATGATGGCGAATTAGTCGTAGAGAATGTCGATGTCTTAATTCAGCCAGATGATGTATTGCGAATACCTGAGATAAAAAATGATACGCCAAATAATGCAGCAGTAGTCGAACCAAAAGCTAATCCGTCGACATACACCAACACTCTCAGGGCGCGCGATAGGCTGTTTCAAGCCTCTTACCCACGAGAGCGAAATATCAGACGTTGATATTGTCGTAAGATTGATTAAAGCATAAACAAAATATAATTTACAAACTTACACTTCTATGTTAATATAAGTGTAAATCAGAGAGGAATTGCAAAGGTGCGGAGTGTGAATTTTTATCAGTTATATATTAAGAGAGTTTTCGATGTTATATTTTCGATCACTTTGTTAGCTATCTTATTTGTTCCGCTTTTGTTTGTCGCCCTCTGGGTAAAACTTGATTCAAAGGGGCCTGTCTTTTTCAAACACATCAGAGCCGGTAAGAGTCGCAAGCCTTTTATGGTTTATAAATTCCGTTCAATGAGTGTTAGTGCTCCAAAGTATCAGGCAACCAATGACCTGTTAGACGCCGGTACTTATATAACTTTTTCGGGGCGAATAATGCGAAAACTTTCAATTGATGAATTGCCCCAACTGATTAACGTAATTAAGGGTGAAATGAGCATCGTTGGCCCCCGTCCTGTTATTCTAGAAGAAGAGGATCTGCTTGCTGAGCGCGAAAAGTATAACGCAAACTCCTGCAAGCCAGGTATAACCGGCTGGGCGCAGGTTAATGGGCGCGACGAGCTCCGTATAAAAGAAAAAGCTAAAATGGACGGATACTATGTTGATAATTTCGGTTTGATTATGGACGTCAAGTGCCTTATTAGGACCTTGCGGGCTGTCCTTTCCATGCACGGTCACAAAGAAGGTCACGAGAGTAAGCCTATAATTGATTTTGATGACTCGGCTTTGTCGCAGATTATTGAGTACGCTCGTTTTAACGGCTAATGTCAAATTGAACGATCATTTTATAATTATAAATAAACTTAATCTAAAAGTGCCTTTTATCTCGAAACTAATTTACGTAAAACTTTTTTCGCTATCCTTTTAAAGTAATTTAGTTCTTCGCTTTTTCGATAAAATATTGCTAAGACTAAGCTAGGGAGTATGAGGGCCGCCAGAACGGCTGCAGCAAGTTGTGTGGTTATTGACTCTATTGTCAGAGCCTTTAGCGTTACAACAGAAATAGCAGCGGTAATAGATGCCAGAATGATATATAGCAATAATTCTTTAAAATATTGCACATAATTTTTATCAAATAATTTTTTATATATAAATTTAGGGTAGCTATAAAATAGTATAAAAGCATTGCTAACTATGGTTCCCATGAAGACACCGGCTAAGCCAAAATATCGTAAAAAGATTATAGAGGCTGTTATATTGATCAAGGACTCGTATATGGGTATTAACCTATCTTCGTGGAATATACCAGCTGCCTCTTTGAAGCTATTATTTGAGCTTCGCATTATTTGCAGGAATAAATTTATAGACAGCGCTATTACCACGCTGTTAGTAAGTAGATATTGTTTTCCGAGCCACAGTGTCATAAATGGGTTTGCGGCTAGCAAAAACCCCAATGACATTATTGATGCTATCCAAAAGTTTATGAACCCCATTCTTCTGTATGTGATGAATAATTTTTCTTCATTATCGCTTGCGACCAAATTTCCGATAGTAGTAGTTATTGCGCCAAAAATCTGATTATTAACACTTTGAATTGCACTTATGATAATGTAGTAATTATTAAATAGTCCGACAGTTCTAATGCCTAGAAATATTGATATTATTATATTGTCCGATCCGAAAACAATAAATGTACCAATCTTATGAAAGAAAAGCCCTTTAATCTTTTTGATAATATCATTGCGAGTACTTATTTCTATTTGATTGCTGTCTTTATTGATATTGAATTGATAGCGTTTGTTTATTATTAATGTTAATACTGTATTTTCTAGAATGCGTACGATGATTTTTATTAGCAAGTACCCATAATAGTTATGGGTTGAGATTAGCCAGACTATTTGAGCGCTATTCATAATAGCGACATAGCCAAGGTGGGCCATATTTATAATATAGTTTTTCTGATCAGCGTATAACAAGGAGCGTTTATATGTTAATAGATATGAACAGATTATATCAATAATAAATAGAATAAATATTATATAAATATTTTCATTGATGGTTACTTCACCTGTTATTAGCGTAATAAATGGCAATATAGCCAGTCCGAGCATTGCAATTAGTGCGGCAACGACTCGGTAGCCGTTTCTATAAAAATTTAATAATGAAGTTATTTGGTGTTCGTCTTTGTCTTTTATTGGTTTGTATAGATGAAATATTATTGCACTTCCAAGACCTAATTCGACAATCCCGAGCATTGTTGTTATATTCGTGAATAAACCATTTATGCCCATATACTCAAGGCTTAAAGTACTTGCAAAAACTCTTTGGGCGATAAAACTTAAGACTATCGTAAATGTACTTAATACAAGTGCGGATATAGCGTTTATGAATACTGTTTTTGTCCTAGACATTTTTTTTCACACTATCATGAAGAAGTACTAATATTTTTGGGTGTAACGTTGCTAATAATGCGAATAGCTTGTCCTTTATGCTCGATTTTTTGTCAAAAATAATTGATTTAGAAGTTTTTCTTATTATGTTTCTACACATGTTGAAATCTTTGATATGTTCTTTTCTTAATTCTTTATCCATAGAGAAAGCCGTTCTTGTTGCGGCAAAAAATAGCCGACGTTTTGCTGCAGTTTCAAGTTCTGGAAATAGTTTTTTGACATCATCTAGCATGTCGGTACTTACTTTTACTGCATCCATTCGAGATTTGGTAAATTTTGCACGTGTTGTATTTTTAGGATTTTGAAAATATATATATTTTTTTTGATTACTAATTATTATTTTTTTTGCCTTCTTAAATACTTCATAGTTGAACATAAAGTCTTCACCTATGGTGGTATTTTCTGGGAAGCGTATCCGTGCTACTATTCTTCTTGAATATAGTTTAGCGCAGGGACCATTGTCGATGTTTATCTGGTAAAACATATATTCAATGCCCTTTTTACCACTAATTGATTCAATTGATTCAATTTTGTTATTTTCAATATCTGATATGTCTCTCGATTTTTTCAGGGCATATTCACAAGACACGACATCTGCATTATCTGATATTTTTACTAAGTATTCAATCATGTCCGCAGTACAAAGGTCGTCGGCGTCGACGAAGCAAATATAATCGCCTTTTGACATTTTAATACCCGCATTCCTTGCTAGTGATACGCCAGATTTCTTTTGGTGTGTTACGATTAACCTATCGTCTATTTTTTCAAAATTATCTAATATTTCACCGGTGCCATCATATGAACCGTCGTCTATGACTATAATTTCAATATTAGCGTAAGTTTGATTTAGCAGACAGCGTAAGCAATCTTGTATATAATCTGCTGTATTGAATACTGGAACTATAATTGATATCTTTTTCATTTTATTATTTTTTCTTTATTATTTCTTGATATAACCATCGACAACAAAAATATTAAAGTCAATAGTATTATCGTTTTTGGATATAACAGTTGCATTATTACGTTTGCGACAATACCTCTTGGCAGCATAAAAATCTCAGTAGTAATTATCAATATTATATAATTTATAATCCAATATTTGCCAAAAGCGTTGGTCGCCTTGATTAAGAATAGCCCTATTATAAATGAAATAGCAAAGACGCCAATCCAGCCTGCATCGAGATATGAATCGATAATATAAGAACTTCCTAGTCCGTAACCTTCTAAATATCTGTCTCCAATTACAACGTAAGATAGCGCATCTGCGCTATTTACGCCGCGCTCGGCGCTCTTCAATGTTTGACTGCTTATTGTTTTGTTGCTACCAAGGAAATAGCCCGCCAGGTTGTTTATTACTGGCGAAAAGATATAGCTACCGTAAGCTGGCTTTGGTATTTCTTCTTCTCGTTCTATTGAGAATGCGACAATTCGAAAAGTTACCCCTTGTTTTTCTATTAGGTCTACGAGGCCATTGCTACTGGTGTTGTCGTTTGACATATTAGCGTTCCCTCTACTATTACCGACCGCGGACATTGCAATCATAATAATTGGTGTCATTATGATAATCATGATCAGTTCTTTTTTCTTTAGCCATTGCTTGCTTTCGCTGAATGAAATTGGTCGATATTTTCGAAGTAGTATGTATGCTAGCGAGAAAACTATTGCACTAATAAGCGGAGCCCGAGAACCAATTATACAAATTGGTATTTGGGACATGATATATATCATTAGTACTAAATTTGTTTTTTTCTTTGATGGATAAGTGGCTAGAAATACGCACATTACATAAATGAAAAGTTGTGAGATTCCAGTCAACATTTCGGGCATAATCGAACGACTGGAATCTATATAAAGACTTTCGTATGGCTGGCCTCTCATTGATTCAAGCAATAGAAGATTGTAAACTAAAAATACTATTCCTGATAAAATCGACAATGGCCATGATATATTTTTTACAATTTTTGATCTTTTACTTATTGATGCGCTATGCGAATTATTTGGTGACATTAAACCTATTATGCTTCCAATAATTACTCCGTATAAGCTAATATAAATTAATCTAAGAGTTTTAATTATTGAGTCATTGTTTACGTATTGTGAAGTAGTGTCTCCGTTTATAAAATGCAATGTGTATCTACCTAGCAGAAATAAACCAATTGCACAGGTAAATAACAAAAGAAGAAATGATCTATTCCAACTTTTGGCGCACATAAGGATTATTGAAAAAAACAAGAGACTCACAGAAATAAATAGTGTAACTTGATTATTAAATCCAAACAGAAAAAACACCATTGATGTAGTTATGGCGAACGATAATATTATTACTAATCGGACGCTAATGCGTGGCATCTTTTGATTACTGCATTTCATAATTTTTTATAGCCTTGAATATTCTCTCGGAATTATTTTTGTCAATTTTTCCAAAGAATTTGTCTACTCTTTCTATGTATGGTTTTGTCATTGCAAAATTGTTTTGTTGGGATTTAATTAAATTATTAACGGTTGATTTGTTGGATTTGCATATTGGACCAAATCCGTTATTGCTATATGAAAAGTAGCCTTGCTGATATTGTTTTTTTCGATATTCCTCTTGGTCAAATTGATAGTAAATAATAGGTTTTTGCATGTATGCAAAATCAAAAAAAACAGAAGAGTAATCTGTAATCAAGATTGCGGATTCTTTTAATAGGGTCTGTATATCAACATCTTCTTTTTTTAGTATTTTAATATTGTTATTTTTTATCATAAAAAAATCAGCGTACTTTTGCATATTAAAGTGAAGATAGAAGCATACCTGTAGATTATTATCTAAGATGTACTCATTGAACTTTTTATTATTTAATAAGCTCATCCAGTCTTGATAAAATTTGCTGTTAATAAAATCATCTTTGTTTTTGTCGAGAAAGTTCGTGTCTCTTCCCAGCCAATTTCGCCACGTCGGCATAATTAACACTTGCCGTTTATTGATGCTGATATCATGGAGCATGTCAAATCTTGCAAATCCGGTGTTTATAACATTACTACTTGGATATCCAAATTTTTGTTTGATGTATAAGTACTCGTCATTCGCACCGCATATAAATAATTTAAACTTAGTTTCATTAAAATAAAGCCATTTTAGGTTGTCTTTCGTAATTCCATGTTGTAGAAAGGTTCTATTGTTTCTTATTAATCCGTATATATGAAGCAAGTAAAATATCGCAGGAGATGGATTGCCACCCTTCTGTGTGCTTATGTTTTCTTTTGCTGATAAATAGTATATCCAGTGTCCTATACTGCCGTAATTGATGATACCCCCTAGTCTTTCAAGCTTCTTGCGATCTGGCGAATTATTTTTGATAGCGTAATACGATTCTATTTCCGGATGCTCTTTTTTTAGATAAGCATAAAAATGATACCCATTATCTCTTGCAGTGTCAGGTGATTCGCATATTAGCCAAGGCTCTCTCTCTTGCCATTTTAAATATATTCGATAGATAATTGCAATTGGATATACGAGTATAAACTTAAATATTGAAACAAAATCGCTTAATTTTAAATAATGTAGGTTAGAAAATAGCCTTTTGAATGAAAGACTTACCATCCTAGGCGCCTTCTTGTTGCATTGATGCAGTAACTGGTAAAGCAGATTGTTGCATATATAAAATTAAGGTTTTCGATTTTTCGGTAAATTATCCAATTATTTCTTATTGCCCTTAGCTTATTTGAAGATTGTGAGTTACTAGTTCGTCTATATATAGATAATACGTCTGGTACTCCATAAGCTTTATCTATTTTTTTTAGTATACTCCACCAAGTCGTAGAGTCCTCTCCGGTTTCCAAATCTTTCATTTTCATATCTTCTTTTTGAATCTGCAGGGAATCTAGCATGACAGTGCATGTCCATATTGTCGTGTTTTTTAGTGCTTGATTGTACGTGATGGTCTTTGGGACTATCACTTTCTTGCCAGTCGTATTTAGATCTTTATCGGCAAACTCGTAACTAGTGTAGCTGAATGCGCAATTGTTGTCTTTCATAAATTTTATTTGTATTTCAAGTTTTTTTATATTCCATACATCGTCTGCATCTAAGAAGGTTATGTATCTACCTGAAGATTTGTCTATTCCAATATTACGCGATATTGCTGCACCATAATTTTTATCGTTACAAACTAATTGAATCCTTTTGTCATTTTCTGAATATAATTTTGCAATATTGCTGCTATTGTCACTAGAGCAGTCGTCAACGATTATCAATTCCCAAGAAGTTGCTGTTTGATTTATTATTGATTCTAATGCCTCTGAAAGAAATGCCTCAGTATTGTATACGGGCATTATTATACTTATGAGATCTTTTGTTTTTTTCATATAATTTCACCTTTCAGCGGCTCTCGAATTATCTAGTAGTTCAAATACCTAGCTAGATAATGCACTTTTATTTATTCTGTACAGAAAACTGGCATAGTTTTAAACTATAATAACACCTAATTGAAAAAAAGTAAATACCGAGAGTATTATTGTTACTAGTGTTATCGAACTTTTTGTGGATTGAGATATTTATAATGCGTTGGTTGATATATAATGTTTGATGTGATAAACAAACGAGTCTATAAATATATATTACTAATAATATGGATGTTCGTAATCTTCATGTTATCCAGTGAACCAGCTGGCGTCTCGTCTGGTCGGAGTGATTTGATTGTCGGTGCAATATCAAATTCATTGCGTCTAACTTTGTCGCAAGAGGTAATGACGTTTTTAGTTAGAAAGTCAGCTCATACTGTTGCTTACTTTGTGCTAGGAATTTTGATATTTAATATTGTAAAAGATTTTAGGCTTAACAGGGCTAGACTGGCTATCGCTATTAGTGTTGCGGCTGCCTTTTTCTATGCAGTATCTGACGAGTTCCATCAGTTGTTCGTTCAGGGGCGTAGTTGCGAGCTGCGAGACGTAATGATTGATACTATAGCGGCCACAATTGGAGTATGTTTTTACTATCTAATTTGTCGATTTGCCAGCTCAAAACATGAGTCAAATTTGCATAATCAATTAAAATAATTTATAATATACTTAATGAACTTCAATAAGTTTGGTGTTTTTAAATTAGACAAAGAATTTATTTTTAAATGGCTACGGCGGCTAGTTGGGGCTGCTCTAGGTGTCGCCTATTTGGCGGCGGTGATTTTAGTTGTCCGGTCGAATATATTGCCAATGCGGTACCTAATACCGGTCGTCGGCATCACTGGATTGCTAGTGGCTGTTTTGGTATTTGTTAATTTTAAACAAAAGATTTCATTAAAAAAGAACATATTCGTTACTTCCCTATCTTTGGTAATGGTAGCGCTGAGTGTTGTTATCTTATTTTTTAGCGGTTTGACTACTAATTTTATTAAAAAGATTCAAAGTAGTGGCAGTACTTATATTGAATATTGTATCGTCGCAAAAAAAGATCAGCATATTAAACTTGCTTCTACGCAAAAACAATCAATTGGCGTAATTAAGTCTGATTCAAATTTAGACGCTATAACTCAAAGTGTAGATAAGCTAACTAGTGTTAATTACATAAACTACGATAACATCACGAGTCAAACTGTGGCGCTGGATACTAACGAATCAAACATGTTGGTTTTAAGTAGTTCGTCGATGGATTTGATAAAAGAAAATTACAGTAATTTTTATCAAAATATAGAAGTTTTAGTGACCTTTAGAATAAAGACCGAAACGTTGTCGGCTGCGAAAAAAACTGATATTACAAAACCATTCATCGTCTATATTAGCGGCATTGATACTTATGGTCCGGTAACATCTGTTTCGCGAAGTGATGTAAATATTTTGGCGGTTGTTAATCCTCAAACTCGTAAAATATTACTAGTTAATACACCAAGAGATTATTATGTACAATTGCATGGAACGAGCGGCGTCAAGGATAAGCTGACGCACGCTGGTGTTTATGGTATTGATATGTCGGTCAATACGCTGGAGGATTTGTATGATATTCAAATTGATTATTATTTGCGAGTAAACTTTTCGTCACTTACAAACATTGTTAATGAACTAAATGGTATTACTGTTTATTCTAACTACACTTTTTCGACTGACAAATATTCATTTACAAAAGGCTACAATCAGCTAAACGGCGAGCAAGCCCTAGCCTTTTCGAGAGCGCGTTACTCGTTTTCTGCTGGCGACAGAACAAGGGGTGAAAACCAACAATTAGTAATTGAGGCTATTATTGCAAAGATGAATAATCCAGCGACGCTACTGAACTATCAGAAAATATTAGCTTCGACTGAAGCTGCCGTGCAGACAAATATGAATTATGACGATATGACATCGTTAATTCGAAATCAGCTAACCGATATGACGAAATGGACGGTCGAGTCGACTGCGGTTGACGGTATTGATAGCCGTAATTACACCTACAGTATGGGTAATGTGAAGTTGTATGTAATGGAGCCTAATCAAATATCGGTTGACACGGCCAAGATTAGAATCCAACAAAATCGATAGTTTTTGATTTGCTAGTTTATTATTAAGCCGCTTTAGGTTAAAATAAAATAATGAATATGGATAAACGTGATATTAAACGCATATTGGCTTTGGGCTCTCGTGGACATATCGTTCCTCCTGTTAGAAGTTTTAGGCTGGCAAAAGTCGTCATAGACCCAGTCGTGGTTAAGGATGCTAAATCAATTGAGATAAAGGCAGTCGACTTACCTGCTGTTGTGCAGCCAAAACCACTGGCTGTAATACCTGTTTATGAGCCATTTGTTCCTTCGCAGCCCAAACCGATATCTACACCAAAGCCTGATATCTTGCCAAATAAACCTAAGAATGACAATGTCTTGAACGCAAAAGAAAGCCTAGCTCAGGAAGTTGATAAAGTCGAACTATTAAATGGCGTTGTTAAAAAAAGTTCTGAAAAGCATAGGTTCAGCAAGGCGTTTTTTGGTCGCCTCGCAATCGGCCTTGTTGTTTTGATTATTATTGGCCTAACTGGTTATTTTGGTTATATTAACCTGCGAATTTATATCTAAATATAAAAGATTGGTTTATTTGGCGATTTTAGTGTTTTCTTCGTCATAGCCATCCTCGGCAACGTCGTATCGAAAATTTATATCGGCATAATTTTTGCTAATATAGTCAGATATTTCGGTAATTGCTTTACTGCTGTTTATTCCCGCCCAAGAGCTGTCACCCAGTAAAGTGTTAAAGCCTTTTTCTTCGTGTATCATAACTGCAAGGTTGTTTAATGGCAGGTATTCGTCAAATTCAGTGTTGAGTTCGGCTAAAAGGTTGTTTAACCTGTCTTGAAGTTCTTGGCGAGGTTTGTAGTCCTTTGATCCTTTTACGTCAAATAGAAAAAGACATAGGCCATTTTTATCGATAAATTTATCAGCTTTATTTATGCATTGCTCGATCGTTGCGCCTTTTTCGTGCTTTTCATTTTGGCTTTTCATTGTTTCCATGATCTAATTATACAATCATTCTTATCTCATGGGTATAGGCTGTGATTATAATTGACCAATTGTGTTGCAAGTAATAATATAGAGTCAATATAATTTCAATAGATATGAGGTAATTTTGTGGCGACCCGTAAGAAACCGAATGAAAAACGGTATGTTGATTATCGTAAAAGCAAGCCAGTTGATAAGTGTGATTTTTGTGATTTTGATATGCAAAATAGTAATGTCATAGATGAGCATAAATACTTTTGGATTGTTAAAAATGTATTTGGTTATGATATTTGGGATAATATGGAAGTTAGCGAGCATTTGATGATTGTGCCGAAATATCACATCGAATCAATTAGCAAGCTTGAACAATCTGCAGTTGATGAATACGGAAAAATTATCGCTAAATATGACGGTAATGGTTATTCTTATTATGCACGTTCGGCTGACAACAAATCAAAAAGCGTCCCGCATCAGCATACTCACCTATTGAAATTCACTGGTAAGAGAAAAAGATTTTTAATTTTTATTAAGAGACCGTATTTACTATGGTTCAAATGATTGTGATTATTGTTGTAGCTTACGGATTGTAAGACGATCGTTATATGTGTTATTATTCGTTTAATCTTGGTTGAGCTGAAATTTCTATTTATGCCCCGGGAAGTTCATTTCAAAATTATGCAAGATAAGAAAAGGTGTCAGAATGGAACGTTTTGCGGATAATTATGATTCAAGTTGCACTGCAAAATATAATAGCTGGGTTGATTATATAAATGAAGCTGTACCAGTAATAACTGCCGTGGCAAAAGATAACTTGGCGCACGAATGTCTACTGGTTCAACCTCGTCATGGCGACTGTGTCGGTTGGTATATTGGCAGTAGCGAACAAAATTGCTACAGGACTAATCTGTATTTATTGCCCGATGAGAAAATAATTGAACTTCATCATTTTGTATCAAATCACCCCTTCCCCTATATTGATCTGTCGCGTATTGATGATAGAGTATTGCTGAGCGAAAAAGATTTTTATGATATGAAAAATATTTTAAAAAACTTGGTTAATTTTGGCCTGAGGCTTGGTGTCGAGCCTATGATGTCTAAAGAAATATTACACATTGGCTATGTTCACTAAAAGTGTGTCTTGCAATTTTGGCCCTAAACTTTTTTAGGGCTTTTTTAATGCTAAATATGATAAAGTTGAGTTATGGAAATAAATTTTAGCTCAATATCAAATAACATACTTGTACATATCGCAATAATTATACTAGTCGCCTTTTTACTGCATTTTTTTAGTGATACTATTGTAAGTTATTTCATAAAAGTTTTAACTCGGCGCCAAAAAGATCAAACAAAGACTGACGCAAAGAAGCGAGAGGCAACCTTGACTAGTATATTTAGCACTGTGGCTAAATTGTTTATATGGACGGTGGCGATTGTTGCGATTCTGGACGCAATCAATCTAAATATTTCATCAATTGCAGCTGGTGCTGGTGTTGTCGGTATTATTGTCGGTTTGGGTGCGCAGACGACTATTCGTGATTATTTGGCCGGCGTATTTATTATTTTGGAAAATCAATATCGCGTTGGCGATGTAATTACGCTAAGCGGCGGCAGCACGGGCATGACCGGCACTTCTGGCACAGTTGAGGATATCACGCTTCGAATTACGAAACTACGAGGCCTTGACGGCACGTTGAACGTTGTCCGAAACGGTGAAGCTAGTATTATCACCAACAGGACGTTTAAATTTGCAAACATTGTGATTGATATCGGCATTGATTACAAGAGTGACATTGATGTCGTTGAGAATATTATGAATAAGGTCGGTCAAGATATGATGAAAAATGAGAAGTTTTTACATAATATTTTTGAGCCAATTTCATTTTTATACATAGATGATTTATCGGACTCGTCAATTATCGTCAGGGCTATGGGTAAAGTTAAGCCTGCTGAACAATGGGAAGTCGCCGGCGAATACCGTCGATTGTTGCTTAAGGCTTTTAATGAAGCTAATGTTAAGATTGCCCTACCTCAGGTTGTAGTCCACAAAGAAAACTAGCGATTAGTCGTATATAGTTGCGCCTGTTTATATTTGAGGTTATTATTATAATTGCTTTGTTTTATACTAAGCGCACTTTTAATAAACTGCTAAAATATTTTATTACTTATTTTAATGGTCGAGTGATTTAATAGCTTATGCGATTTAAGTTATTGGATCACTCGATCGATATAAATTTAATTTATAAATCTCTTGGTCGAGTATGTACAAGAGGTGAAATTATGGATGATTGCGTAAAACATGCTATTGAGTCTTTTTCGGTTAATTTTAAAAAAAATGAATTATTAGACAAAATCAGTATGGCCACTGAATCTGTTTGTGTTGAGCTGGACGGTATAGAGGAAGGTAAGCAAAGGCGGCGCGATATTATAATTTTAGATATTTATAATACGTGCATCCTTAAAGTAGCTGATAATCTGAAACTGGCTATTATTAGTAACTCAGGTTTAAACATGTCTGTTTGTAATGTTGATGTTCGGATTGGTAATGTTCTTTATGAAGGTGCGAGTGTTATTTTTGTAGCGTTTGATCATTATATTGACAACAATAGCTATGATTTAATTACAAATATAATTGCTGAGTTGTTGAATGATATCTTGCTAGACCATGAAACGCAGAATTTTAGTAATGAATTATTTGTAGAAGAATATCAAAAACGTCAATGCAAACGCGCTAATTATTGACTGTAGTTGGTTGAAAAGTGACGGCACCCGTTTTTTAATGGGTGCTTATTTATTTGAAGATTAAGTACTTTTTAATGTTTGTAAAATATAGTGAATAAATGGACTCATTATTTGGTTATTGTGATACAAATAAGTTAAAATAATATATTAGTGACTAAGATAATAAAAAATATCATCAAATTTATTACAGCATTTTTATGTGAGCAGTATTTGCTCATCTTTTTTGTTATCACGATTGGCTATAAATTATATTATTTTAATACCTATGTTTTGAAGGTTACTTGGCCTGATTCTCAATATCAGGACGGAATAATGTTTGGGTATATTACTCTCGCGATCATATTCTCGCCGCTTCTTTTTGTGAAAAAGCGAAAAAATATATTCGCCATTTTTTTAGCCATCATACTGTCGATTTTGATATTTATTGATAATGTATATTTTTCATATTTCGCTTCCCTGCCGACGGCCGGGCTGATTAGTTCTATGGGTCAAGCTAGCGATGTTGGTCCGGCGATTGCCGATCTTTTACACCCATGGCTGCTGCTATATTTTGTTGATATTGTGATAGCTATTATTTCGTTAAAATACGTCAAACTCTTAGTTCAATGGTTACGTGATAAATATACTTTACCTACGATTGATTTCAAGCCATCTGTAGTGTTCGTCTTGGCAGTGTTTATTTCTTTTTTGGCAGCGGTTAATCATGTAGGTTACGATAAATTGTCAGAAGTTGTCGATAGGGGTTATGATACAGTTTCAACGTCTCAATATTATGGAATTATGATGGCGCATGCGATTGATGTGGCACGCTTTATTAAGGAAGAGACTTCTCATCTATCGCCTACCGAAGAAGCAGATTTGGCCAAGTGGGTAAATGATAATAAATCGAACCAAGTCGCTAGCAACCTAAGTGGTGTTGCTAAAAACAAAAATATAATAATGATACAGGTTGAATCACTTGGAGGTTTTGTAATAAACCAAAAGATAAATAACAAGGAAATAACTCCAAATTTAAATAAATTAGCAGCGACGTCGCAATATTTTCCAAATAACCGTTTTATGATTGGCGGTGGACATACATCTGATTCTGATTTTGTTGCCAATACGTCATATTACCCACTAACAGACGCTTCTGTTTTTGTGCTATATGGTCGTGATGACTTTACGAGTTTGCCAAAAACGTTAGTATCAAGTGGCTATAGTGCGAATGCATACCATGGTTATAATCGAAATTTTTGGAATCGCGATACGGCGCTTAGCTCTCTGGGTTATCAAAAGTTTTACGCAGCTGATAGTTTTTCGAAAGGATCAATGATAAACCTGGGGCTAAACGACGGTACATTTTTGTCTGAGACGGCTGACTTCATTAAAGAACAGACAAAACCAAGTTTTAGCTTTGCAATTACATTGACTTCGCACGTGCCGTTTGCTACGACTAGCGAAACAAAAGATCTGGGTCTTCATATTGATGATTATCCAAATCAGGTTGGTGGTTATTTAGAAAACATCAATTACACTGATCGGATGCTGGGAAGTTTCTTTGATAAGTTAAAAGCGAATGGCCTATACGATGATTCATTGATTGTTGTTTATGGTGATCACGTGCCTGTTCTGACAAAGTTTTCTGCCGGAACTATTAGCTATGATCCGGAAACTGTCCAAGGCAAGGAAGTCCCGTTGATTATAAAATTGCCAAATGAAACCGAAGGAAAAACCTATGAAAACAAGGGCACTAACCTGGATATTATGCCTACTATATTAGACCTGGCAGGTGTGAAGACTACTAATCTAATGTTTGGGCAGAGTTTGTTTGCGAGTGGTGATAAATCATTGAATGTTTGTACGGATCAATTAGTGGTATTTTCGATTACCGGTGATTGCAAAGCTGATTTAAAAGCGGCTAAACTCAAATCAGCTAAAATTATACGCTACAATCAGTTTGATAATGTTAATAAATAATTAAAATTAAATAAGAGCCCCGGTAAAAGGGCTCTTTCTTATTTAAATCCATTAGCTAGTTTTGACGCAGGATTACTACGTTGATTAAGTGCTGTCTGATTTTTTCCAGATCAACGACTTTTATATTTAGAGCATTATCAATACCATTCTTGGATTTAACCATTACCGAGCCAATATTATTTTTTGGGTTGTAAGTTACCTCGACCTCAACCCTATTACGCCGGTATCTAAAATGAAAGTTGTCATCATGAAAATAAGTTACCTCCCAGCCACCCATTATGACTTCTTCTGATGCGTTATCAGAGATGTTGAGCAGTGGTGTAAAATTGATAGCGCAATTTACGTCGGTTACTACTGATGCGTAATTTTCAAATACATAGTAAATTGTTTCTTCGGTTAGAGGGTTGATATTGAGTAGATTTAATATTTTCTGGATTGAATCAAACTCACAATCATTACTTTCTAGGAAGGCAATGTCGTATCTGATGTCATGTTCATTAAAAAGGTTTGGTTCGTTATTGACGTCGGTGTACTTTTTATATACGACCCTATCTTCATATTTTACATTGTCCATTTTTATGACATTAGTCATAAATTTGTTTGACGATACTGAAACGGTGCCTTGCCCTTTGTAATTAGTTACTAGTTTAATTTTACCAATTTTTTCGGTTTCTTTAAGGTTGTTACTATCATGTGAAGTTGGCGATACGTCTTTGACGATGTCAGCAATAAAAATCCGGCGTTCACTGGTTAGGTCTTTTATACTCTTGCCTAGTATTGCGTCAATTGATTCACCGTAGCCTTTTCGCCACCTATCTTCAATCATTGGAATTAGTAACGAAGATTCACGTTCGCAGATTTGGTCGATAGTGACTGAATATATCGAGGTAAAGCAAGAAGCGCTATCGATTAGGGTGCGAATAACAAAGAATACTTCATCCCAGTTTTTGACTGGAACATTTTCAAACACTCTACAACTAGTTTCCATAACAAATACTCCTTTGGCGTTGGACGCCACCCGAATTTTGTGGTGTTTCTGTGTATCCTGATGTAGGTATTCGTGCTTAGCTTATGGATTTTAATGAGCGTCAAACACTTGACATAACTACATAATAGTTGAAAGGCTTATATATTGAAAGCATAAACATATATGAAAACTTATTTTTGGTCTATGCAAAAACATATCATACTGTTAAAATGTAAAACGTATGATTGAGTCGCCTAGTTTAAAAACTACGACGACAAAACCGCCTAAATCAACGGCATTTTTGTTGTTATTTACAATTCTCGATACCACATGGAGGGCTTTTGTTCCCCCAATAAGTGGTGTTTTTGTAGGTATTTATTTAGACAAACTTTTTAATATGGTGCCCTTATTTACATCTGTGCTGATAATATCAGGCTTTGTCGTTAGCCTCGTTTTAATTATTTTACAGATAAGAAGGTTGAAGTAATCTATGCTAATTTACTTTTCGTCAGTTGCGTTAAATGTTGAAATTGCTGCACAAGAAATCTTTTCTTTTAATGGCATTTCAATAACTAACGCTATGTTTACCGGCTGCATTAGTCTACTGATTGTATTTGGTGTTTTATTGTATGTAAGCAGTAAGATTCGTAACAATCAATATAATCGATTTGTCGGCTTGGTTCAGTGGGTTTTTAACGGTTTAGTAAATTCGATTGAGGATATAATACCAGATAAAATTTTGGCACGTAAAATTACTCCGCTAGCGGTCACAATATTTTTTTATGTTTTATTCAATTATTGGTTCAGTGTTGTTCCAGGACTTGAGTCTATACATATTGGTCACATACCGCTTTTGCGTAGTATGACGGCTGACCTAAATTTTACGGTTGCTCTTGCTATTGTAACTATGGTTGCAGTTCAGTTCTATGCGATAAAATCATTAGGACTGTTTGAAAATGCAAAGAGGTACTTTAGGAACCCTATTAAAGACCCGCTTGGCTCCTTCGAGGGTGTATTGGAGTTAGCTGGCGAATTGTCAAGGGGTATTGCCCTAGCCTTGAGGTTATTTGGCAATGCATTTGCTGGTGAGGTATTATTAGCCGTGATTACCGTTCTCGCTGGTTATTTTGCAAGTTTTGTATTGCCTATCTTTATGATTTTTGAGTTATTTATTGGTTTCATTCAAGCTTATGTGTTTTTTATGTTGACGCTAATTTTTACCTCACTTGCCGTTGCTCATACCAGTAGCGATTCACATGCCAATCATTCTGTGCCCGTAACAAATATGGTCAAGAAATTGGAATGATAAAGTAAGTAAGTAAGGAGAATAATATATTATGGAACAAATGGCATTTGGATTAACTTATGCAGTACCTGCTTTTGGTGCAGCAATTAGTATTGCGGTTATTGGTTATAGTGCAATGAATGCAGCGGGTCGTAACCCTGAAAAGATCAACGATATTCGTACTCTTATGATTACGGCAATCGTTTTCGCTGACTCATTGGCGATCATTGCCCTTATTGTTGCAATAGTCGGTAAGTTGCTATAAGGTTCCTATCGTGACTCCTATAATGCTATTCGCATCATCAGAGCCGTCTTCGGGCGGTATCTTTGGTGCGCTAGGTATCAATTTTCAAGTTCTTGCTATTCAAATTATTGCATTCATAATTTTGCTATTAATTTTGAAGAAGTTTGTATACCCTTGGTTGATTAAATCAGTTGATGACTATCGTGATAATTTAGAGGCTGCATCTAAAGCGGCTACTGAAGCTCGATTCGCCGCTGACGATACAAAAGATAAGGTTACGAAGATATTAAAAGAAGCTCAGGTAAGTGCGTCTGATATCATCTTGACGGCGAAACTTGAAGCAGCGACGTTACTGGGCGATAGTGAAGAAAAGGCTAAAAAGCGATCCGAGCAAATTGTGGCTAGTGCCCAAGAAGATATTAAAAAAGAAGTCATTGCCGCTAAAAAGGCTCTTCACGATGAAACGCTTGAGCTAGTTGCTCTGGCTACTGAAAAAGTTCTTGGCAAGGTGATAACTGACAAGACTGACTCGAAATTGATTGACGAAGCGTTAAGGGAAATTAAGCAATAATATGGCTGTGCGTTTATCTCGTCGAAAAATAACTAACTATATTGCTGATCAACTAGTTGATGGTTGTGATGAAAAAGAATTAGTTAAGCAACTGGCTTCGTTTTTAGTTGACAACAAGAGAGTTGGCGAGCTTGAGCTTGTAATTAGAGATGTCGAATATGAGCTAAAAAATCGCGGTATTGTGCTGGCACGAATTACGTCCGCTTTTGATTTAGCTGCTTCGATGAAAGATGCGATTATAAAACTCGTTAAAGATGAGACGGGCGCAGAACATGTTCAGCTGAGTCAATTTGTTGATCCAAGTGTTTTAGGCGGTATAAAGCTTGATTTACCAGGTCAACAATTTGACGGCACAATTGCTCGTAAATTATTAACATTAAGAACAAGTAATAAGGAATAATAGGTATGACTGAATTGTCAGTAGTAGAAATTTCTAAAGACCTTCGCAGTGCGATTGCAAACTTGGAAAAGAGCAATGGGCTTGAAAGCACCGGCGTAGTAATTCGTGTTGGCGATGGAATTGCTTGGATCCATGGATTGTATAACGCTGCATATAGCGAAGTGTTAGAGATTGAAACAGATAATGGTATTATTGAAGCTTTCGTTTTGAACTTAATGGAAGATGAAATAGGTGCGGTTCTTTTTGGAGCCGACGCTCAGGTATCAGCGGGTAATACTGTACGCTTGAAGGGTTCGGTGCTTCAGGTACCTATTGGCCCAGAACTACTAGGACGAGTAGTTGACCCGCTTGGTCGACCACTTGATGGCGCTGGTCCAATCGAAACAAAACAATTTGGTTTGATTGAGCGGGAGGCGGCTGGCGTTATGGACCGAAAATCTGTCCACGAACCGTTGATGACTGGAATTATGGCGATCGATTCGATGTTCCCTATTGGACGTGGCCAGCGCGAATTGATAATTGGCGACCGTCAAACTGGCAAAACTGCGCTTGCTATTGACACTATGATTAATCAAGCAAGGCAAAAGACTGGCGTCGTTAACGTTTATGTTGCCATTGGCCAAAAATCTTCAAAGGTTGCGCGGTTGGTTGAGCGGCTTAAATCCGAAGATGTCATGGATCAGACTATTGTCGTGGCTACTAGTCCGTCTGATCCTGCTTCGTTACTATATCTTGCGCCTTATGCCGCAACTGCTATGGGTGAATATTTCCGCGACAACAGCAAGCATGCTCTGATTATTTATGATGATCTGACAAAGCACGCAGTCGCTTATCGTCAAATGTCATTACTGCTGCGTCGCCCACCTGGACGCGAAGCTTATCCTGGCGATGTTTTCTATCTGCACTCTCGCCTATTGGAGCGTTCTACGAAATTGAGCGAAGAATTAGGAGCGGGATCGCTCACTGCTCTACCTATTATTGAAACTCAGGCCGGCGATATCAGTGCATATATACCAACCAATGTTATTTCGATTACCGACGGACAAATTTTCCTTGAAACTGATCTATTTTATCAAGGTATTCGTCCAGCAATTTCGGCTGGTCTGTCGGTCAGTCGTGTTGGTGGTGCCGCTCAGACGAAGTCTGTTAAGTCGGTCAGTGGTAGCTTGAAGCTTGGTCTTTCTCAATTTCGCGAGCTTGCTAGCTTTGCACAATTCGGTAGTGATCTTGATGACGCAACTAAATCACAAATTGATCGAGGGCGCCGTTTGACTGAACTTCTAAAGCAACCACAATATCAACCGGCAAGCATTTGGGAGCAGGTTGTAAGTATTTATACTGTAACGAATGGTTTGTTTGACGAAGTTGCGCCTAAACAAATAAAAGATGCTCAATCGTCATTGCTATCACGATTATGGTTGGAGCACAAAGAAGAGATGCGTGAACTGAACAAGGGCGACAAGCCAACTGAGGCTCATATTAAACTGATTGAGAAAATCGCCAAAGCAGTAAGTAAAGGTTTTGAAGGCTAGGTATCTGTATGGCATCAACTCAGGTTTTAAAATCTCGAATTCATTCGGTAAAAAATACCAAGCAAATCACCAAGGCGATGCAACTTGTTTCAGCAAGTAAGATGCGCCGGGCTCAAGATGCGACAAAGGCTTCAGGTCCCTATACGCAGGCTGCTTGCGAACTTTTATCGTCTCTTTCGAATTACACCTCGGTTGAACAGCATCCATTTTTTGTAAAACGACCAGTTAAAAGGCGTCTGATTGTCGTCATCGCTTCGGACAAGGGCTTAGCTGGCGCGTATAATAGTAACATTTTTAAAGCTTACATTGAACAGCTTAAAAAAGATGACAAGGCGGACATTAAAAACGCTACAATCGCCATCGGTCGCAAGATGTCGCAATTTGTAACGCGTATTGAGGATAGCAATGTTATGGGTGTTTATGAAAACTTAAACGATCGTCCAAATCAGCGAAAATTCAAAACTATTCTTTATAGCATTATAGAAATGTTTGAAAAGGGCGAAATTGATGCTGTTGATATTATTTATACCAAATTTATAAATAGTATTAGTCAACAACCTCGGGTTGATCGAGTTTTGCCAGCTGGTTTTTGCAAGACTAAATCAGAAAATACTTCACCAGACATTAGATTCGAGCCAAGTGTTAAAGAGGTTTTGGATGTAGTGGCTCGTCGCTTGATTGGCGCGCAAGTTTTTCAAGCCTTGCTTGATGCTAGGGCGAGCGAGCATAGTATGCGCATGATTGCCATGAAAAACGCGACCGATAATGCATCGGATTTGGCTGATGATCTAACCTTAGCTATGAACAAGGCGCGTCAAGGTGCAATAACCCAAGAATTAGCAGAAATTAGTGGTGGCGTTGAATCGCTTAATGCATAAGGAGAAAATATGAGTAAAGTTGATACAGGAAAAATAATACAAATTATCGGCGTCGTGGTTGACGTTGAGTTCACGGGTGGATTGCCGGCTATTTATACGGCACTGCACGTCAAGCGAGAAAACAAAGTTTTGACACTAGAAGTTGCTCAGCACCTTGACGAAAAAACCGTTCGCTCGATTGCGCTATCGACTACTGATGGCCTAAAGCGTGGTGATGATGTTGTCAATACGGGCGCGCCAATTAGCGTTCCAGTTGGTGAAGAGACTCAGGGTCGCATGTTTAATGTGGTCGGTGATCCGATTGATGGTAAGCCAGCTCTAACAGGTCAGCGCGCTTCAATTCATCGCGACCCACCTACTCTATCCGAGCAATCTAATAAAACCGAGATTTTAGAAACTGGGATCAAGGTTATTGACTTGATTACGCCTGTTGCTAAGGGTGGAAAAGTTGGACTATTTGCTGGTGCTGGTGTTGGTAAGACTGTTCTTATTACGGAACTTATCAATAATATCGCCAAGTTTCACAGTGGAAACTCGGTTTTTGCTGGCGTTGGTGAGCGAACTCGCGAAGGAAATGACCTTTACTACGAAATGCAAGAAGCTGGCGTTTTGGATAAAACCAGCCTAGTCTTCGGACAAATGAATGAACCACCAGGAGCGCGTTTGCGCGTTGCCCTTTCGGGTCTGGCTATGGCCGAGACCTTCCGCGATTCAGGTAAGGATGTGTTGTTGTTTATTGATAATATCTATCGTTATACTCAGGCTGGTGCCGAGGTGTCAGCCTTACTTGGTCGTATGCCATCGGCGGCCGGTTATCAACCAAACTTGCAACAAGAAATGGGCGCATTGCAAGAGCGAATTACCAGTACGAACAAGGGTTCGATCACGTCAGTCCAGGCGGTTTATGTGCCAGCTGATGACCTTACTGACCCAGCACCTGCAACAACTTTTGCTCACCTTGATGCAACGATTGTTATGAACAGAGCATTGACTGAGATTGGTATTTATCCTGCGGTTGATGTTCTTGACAGTAACTCTGCTAGCCTTGACCCAGAGATTGTTGGTGAAGAGCATTATAGGGTTGCTCGTGAAGTTCAGCGAATCTTGCAACAATACAAAGAGCTTCAGGATATTATTGCGATTTTGGGTATAGAAGAACTTTCCGGTGATCAAAAGCAAACCGTCGCGCGCGCACGACGCACCCTACGTTACTTGTCTCAACCATTCCACGTGGCTGAAAAATTTACTGGTAATCCAGGAAGCTATGTTAAACTCGAAGACACTATTCGTGATTTTGCAGATATCTTGGCCGGTAAATATGACGACAAGCCTGAATCATGGTTTTACATGGTTAACGGAACGCTTGCGGATAAAAAGGATTAAATATAATGCAGTTGACACTTACAACCTTGCTTGGTACGAAAGTTGATCGAATAATTTACGAGTTAATCGTTCCGACTGTTGATGGTGAAATTGCAATATTCCCAAGTCACGAACCCTTAGTTACGCTTGCCAAATCAGGTGTGATTGCTATCCGTAATAAAAAAAATGACAGTAATGACAAGCTTGAATATCTGGCTATTACTGACGGTGTTGTTAAAATTTCTCAAAAAAAGGTTGATTTGCTTGTTGATGAAGCTGATTATGGTCGTGATATTTCTGAAAATGAAGTAAAAGCCGCGCTTGAGCGTGCTCTTAAGATGCGAGACGAAGCTAAAGATCAAGTTGAACTTGATGAGGCTCACCAACTTGTTAACCGCCATACAGTACGCCTAAGGGTTGCTGAATTGCACCGACGGCATCGTCATAATTAAGAACGACATTGAAAAAGTCCCCGAAATTTGTTGGGGACTTTTCGTTAAATCAATTAGTTGTAAGAGCATGTTGGGTTTACAATACTGTAGCCGCGCAGTTTGTCTGATTTTACAGAAACCATTACTTTGCCGCGCCCGTCAAGATCGCATAAAAATTTAATTTCTCCAATTTCTATTAAACTTGATGTATACAGTTTACATATCAATAACTTTTCGTCTGTGCCGGTTAGCCTTAGATTATTGTCAAGGTTTAGCCAAACATTCTTAATTATTAAGATAAGTTGTTCATTGTGATGGTTTGTATCTTCAAGCACATACAGTAACTCCCCATTATTTTTCCTTAGTTCTTTATGGATTTGTTCGGCGGCAAATCCTAAAGCTACTGTTTTTAATTTGGTAGCTTCTTTGATAAAATTTAAAGCTACATCCCATTTTTCTGTACCTATTGTAGATACATTTTTTTCATCTTCTCACCTCTTTGTAATTTGCGATGGTCGCAACCCAATTTTTTGTCAAAGAATAGTAAAGTTTGGGGTATTTTTTTGATTTAACGAACACCCAATTTTAGGGCCTGCGCTATACTATCATTAAGCTAACGCATCGTCAACTTTTTACTGAATGATATGTCATTTATACAAAGTTCGACTAATGACGATAGAGTCGCCGCGTTCGTATAACCTATCCAGGTAGTCAAGGTACGTGCCTGGTGTAATTATTCCATTTACTTTTAAAATATCTATCCCAGATTTACCTACTAATTGGTCGGCTAGCTTAACGCAGTTTGTGCCCATTGCATAGTAAGTTTTAAATGGATTGCCGAGTTTGAATTTGAAAAACTTTGCATTTGAATCGTTATAAAGCTGACTAGATGTATCTTTGTAGTCGGTTGGCTTGCCTTTGATTAACCCACTCTTGCATTGCTCTGCAAGTGGCATCCATTTGATCATGTCTTTCTGAAGTTCTTTCAGCTTACTTATTACGGCTTTTTTGTGTTCTGGTGTCAGCGATAACCCGTAGGCCATTAAAATCTTCTTTTCTACACTCAGCGCTTGTTTAATGTGAAATCTGTTATCCATTTCGACCAGTACCCCGTCGGCAAAAAATCCGCCAAATTTCCAGGTTGAATCGTCATAGTTGCCATAGCTATAAACGGTGCCTTCTATACTGATATCGACGTGACCCATGCCCGTAACGAGGCCTTCGCGCGTATGTATGAATATAACTAAATCTTCTGTTTGTTTTTTAGATTGATTCGGTAATAATAACAAAGCTTCGGGCTCTTCTTGGACAAGTTTGTTAATGTCTTTTAATAGTTTAATTGGTAAAAACGCTGCAATTACGACCGGCATTGATATTCGGATTCGTTTTTTTACTTTTTGTGCGCCGTCATTTGAGCTCATTAAACTTGTCAGTGCATCAATAAAAATATTGAAAGCAAATAGCAACAAATAAGAACCAAGTAAAGTACTAAATAATCTGTCTTGGCGGCTGAAAAAAGCCATTTCTATACCTAGAACTATATAGATTAGAGCCGATATTAGCGTTCCGACCCAAGACGCGCCATCGTACTTTAACTTTATACTGTTCAGTAATATAAATAGACCGATTATTATCCCCAGCATTCCGGCTGTAAAGCTAAAAGCGCCTTTTACGATTTGTGGGGCGATAAAGAGCGCTGCTCCACCTAATGTACACAATAACCCGATCAATAGGTGTTTGAGCTTGTTCTCTGTAGTTTTAATCATAAGTGAAATGATATACATTACGCCAATAACAAATACCAACCCCACAACAATTAGTTCGATTGCAACCCAAGCAAGCTTGATATTGAAGATTAACATTATTCCAGTGATAAATAACGCGACTGCCATAATTAACCATATTACTGGCGCAGTATTTTTTAGTGATAAAACGGAATATTTCATCTAATTTCATTCTAGTCCATATTTAGTACGTCGTCAAAGTATTTCAAGGTAAAGATACTCAATTGGCCCTGTATCTAGTATAGTAAGTATATAAATCTAATATTGGAGACACAAATTGTTTAGTAATTCGTTGGTTACCTTTCTGTGGTTGTTTGTCATTTATGCCTTTTTAGGTTGGTGTCTTGAAGTTATTTATGCAACCGTCCATACTGGAAAGTTCGTAAATCGTGGTTTTTTGAACGGGCCTTATTGCCCTATTTATGGGGTTGGCATGATTGTAATTATATTGTTACTCGAGCCATTTAAAGTCAATATTCCAATATTTTTTGTCGGAGCGGTAATACTAACTACAGCCCTGGAGTTAATCACAGGCTTTGTGTTGGAACGAATTTTTAACCAAAAATGGTGGGACTATGCTGAAAATCCGTTTAATTTGGGTGGTTATGTCTGCCTTGGGCAGTCGCTAGTTTGGGGAGTTGCCAGCATATTTGTAATTTATATACTGCAACCTTTCGTTGATGATTTTATCAGTTTGATGTCTGGGCGAGTTGGCATTGCTGTGTTGATATTTATTCTGGCTGCATTTTTGGCGGATGTATTCGTTACTGTTATGGTTCTTGCCAAGGTAAAGCAATACAGCCGTGTTTTGGATGAAGTTGGTGATAGGATAAAGTCATTATCAAATTCAATGGGTAAAAATATATCTGACGGTGCAAGAAGTGCTATGAAACTTGGCGACAAAAACAAGCAAGAGCTGGATAACCTACGAGAAAAATATCAATCAATTGTTGATAAAAATATCTTAGGCTACAAGCGATTAACAAAAGCCTTCCCTAGTCTGCATCCAATAAAGAGTAAGCGAATTAAGAAGTAATTTTAGCCAACTCTTTGGTAGCTTTTTCATATCGAGTTAAAAATGAACTATCGCCATCTTCGATACGTTTTTTGTATTCATTTTGACGAGCGGTTAATTTGCTGACTCTTTTGTTTTTATCTTTTCTTTCATTTTCACTTCTTTGAGCGTCAACTTTGATTTTATTTTGTTGTTTGTATATTTGCTCGGGGTTTTTGCCTTTTTGAAAAATAATATGACAACCAACGCAAACCTTACAGCCTCCGACTTTGGTTTTGTTTGGCAGCCAGCTAATTTCGCCACGACTGGGGCAATTACCTATTCGACAAACGTCAAAACTTTCTTGTCCAAAGTTTTTGAGTCTATTCATCGAGCCAAAGGCAAGCGATAATATGCCTTCGTCTGACAACCCTGTACTGTCGCCTTCTTCGCCACCATTGAATTCAGGGCAGCTAAGACTTTCATAATTAAGGCCATTTGCGGTCGCCATTTGACCAAAATGGGATGCGGTGTCACGAGTTGCTTGGCTGTTATTGATATTTTTGGTTAGCTCTGCAATTGTTTCTTTGTCGGCATTATCGACTGAACTCGCGATTGTTTTGATGACGAGGTTAAGTTGATTTCTGATTGATTTGGTGGTCAACTTTTGACCTACTGTTGTATTGATGTCCAATTTTAACTCTTTGTAAAACTTCGATAATTCTGATGTCATTACGCCATCGCTATTTTCAATTAGTTTAATGGCGTCCAGATATATGTTTGTAACCCCGGATAGTTGCTTTACTTTTTCCAGACCATTAAATATTTCGCTATGCTTTTTGATTTCAATTCCATGCCTAAATTTCTTGTTGGTTTTTTCATATAAAAGTTGATCATAAACGCCAACGTAATATTCGATTGCTTCGTCTATATCTTCTAAATCAGGCTCATTTATCTCATAGCAGTTCCGTAGGATATCGATATTGTTTTTATTGTCGCTACTAATACCAAATTCTGCACGCATATCGTTAAATTGTTGAACGCTAGAATTATGTAATGTAAAAAAACCACCTTCTATATTTTTTTCATCTAATTTACGAAATATACGATTAAATGCATATTCTTCCTTTGCTCCGATTGGTGGCGATTCGACAACAAAATTTGCTCCGATTGATGCGTCAACAAACCATTCAACAAGCTTTTCAACTTCTTCCATTTCAACTTGGGCTCTAGCTAATTCAATTGCCAGTTCTGGGTGGCTGATGCACACTCTTTGCCATGTTTCTAGGTTGTTTTTAGTCATCGTTCGCATCGACACATTGTCATTGACCGAAATAAAATCAGAATTATCAAAATTAAATTGTAATTTGTTTATAATAAACGCTTCTTTGTTTTTTAAACGCTCCGAGGTGGTTGTTTCGATGTCCTCTTTAATGCCAGCCAGTGATTCGTCGCCACGTTTAATATAGTCACACAGATGAATGACTGGGTCGTTGATGCTAATTTCGCACCTTTCGATCGCTAGACTGCCCAGCTCGACGGTCCATCTGTCTCTGCTTTTTTCCAAGGTTGAGCGCTTGGTCTCGCGCGCTTCATTGAAACTTACAATTTCACCCATTTACTAAAATATCCCCTACTCTCAATCGAGCAGAGGTCTAAAAGCTATCAAATAGATAAAGACTACTCCTGCTCGGGAGATTTAAGCTGTATCGGACTTGATATAAATATCTTACCGTTGCGGCACAGTTCCGGATTTTCACCGGATTCCAGCATTTGATTTGTTAATGATTTAATTATAACTAATTGATGAATAATGTCCAGGTTTTGGGGATTTTTTAAGTAGCTAATTGTTTTGTTTCATGGTTAGGTTATATTTAACACTATTAGTCTTATTAAATCCAAGACTTTCATAAAGGTGATGGGCATCGTATGCCGTGTCTAAACATGTTAAATTGATAGAGTTGTATCCGTTCTTTTTTGCAAAATCAAACACATATTCAAACATAGTTTTTGCTATTTTTTTACCACGATATTCTTTTTTTACGCAAACATTAAATATTTCTAATGTTGGTTGAAATGAAAACGTAAATAAATCAATACGGTACAAAGTAATGCTCCCGACTATTTCATCAACGTTCTTGGCGACGATAATAGTGTAATTTGTGTCATTCTCGTCATAATTATATGCTTTAATTTCATTGCTTCCGTCAAAGCATATATCTATTAATTTTTTGTATTTTGCTATATCCTGTTGTTTTAGTTTCTCGATAATCATAAATTGATACTAGCATACATTCACCGTTTTACTATTCTATTTGTTATACTAATTTTATGAATACGCCAGATCTAATTAGAGAGTTTGAATACAAAGGAAGTCAAATAAGAGTTGAATGGTTTGATTTAGTCGGCAAAGATGTGCCAGATCTAAAATGGGAACGAATCTATGCTATTGGTGATATCGATGGTTTAGTGCCGGTTGTTTGCTATGAGAATGATCACGACAATTTGCCGGGCGGCGGAGTCGAACCAGGCGAAACAGCCGAGCAAGCTCTAATACGCGAAATTGATGAAGAATTGAATATGGGTGTAGTGTCATGGAGGCCGTTAGGCTACCAATCTTGGACCGAAATCAGTCCGAATCCAAAAACAAGCCTATCATTGAGGGTTTGTGCAAAATTTGTTAAAAAGGGTGAATTTGAAAACGACCCAGGAGGTGCAGTCATTGGTTATAAGCTGGTCCCCCTTGAAAAGTTAAATCATTGCATTGAATATGGAACTGTTGGTGACCGAATGATTGAGCTAGTTAAAGCTGTTCAACTTAAAACTGACTAAATCGAGTTTCAATTATATTTACAAAGATTATGCTAATTTAACTATATGTTGTAAAATTAAATAAAGGGGTAAAAGAATATGATTGATACGAAGAAAACTTTATACAGATTACCAAGACAAGGCCAAATCGCGGGTGTTTGCGCGGGGTTAGCTGAATATTTGGATATAGATGTTACGCTAATGAGGGTTATTTGGGTTGTCTCGATCTTTATAACTGGTGGTGCGTCTATTTTGTTGTATTTAATTTTAGCTGTCGTAGTACCATCATCTAACGAAAAAATCACTTTAAAAACTAAGGCTGCTCGAGCTGCCGAAACTGACGAAACTTTTGGTGAAAAAATGCACAATATGGGCAAAGATATCCAGACTAATGCTGGTACAGACCGAGTTAGAAATATCATTGGTTTCTGTTTGCTGGTTTTGGGGGTTTGGTTGCTGTTGGTTCAATTCTTTCCCCAATGGATGTCTTTCCGTTGGGACTTTATTTGGCCAGTGATTTTAATAATTGCCGGTGTTCTAATTATCATTAGGAGAAAATAACTATGTCAAACGAATCTGAAGATGTAAATCAGACAAGCCAAAACGTTCATCACAATCACAAATCTCGATCTAAAAATAAATCAGGCTGGTCGGTTAATAAATTATTCTGGGGACTATTATTAGTATTGGTTGGTGGTTTGATGCTGGCGAGTAACTTTGGTTTGATTGACGTTAAATGGGCTAATATCTGGCGGTTATGGCCACTAATAATTATTTCGGCTGGTTTGTCTGTGATGTCGTTTAAGAGTGTTGTTTGGCGCATTTTGATGGTTCTGCTAGTTATTTTATCGCTTGGCGCTATCACCTGGGTGGTTATTGGTGATAATACTGGGTTAAGTCCAATTAACTCGCAGAACACCTCGGTTTACAAGATTTCAAATGACATCAAGCGTGCCGAAATCAGCGTCAAAGCTGGTGCAAGTGTGCTAAAAATAAATTCTGTTAATCAAAAAGAGGTTGCAAAAGTACGTCTTGATAGTAACGTTGCTACCTTGGCAAAAAACTCGAATCAAAGTGGTGAAAATCAGCAAATCGAGTTTAGCATGACAGATGTCAGTAATTGGTGGGCTGGTGATGTGCGTAATAATTGGGATGTAAAGTTAACTAATGATTTGCCGTTAACGCTAAATGTTGACGCTGGTGCGTCTGACACTCAGATTGATACTTCCAGTGCCCAACTTGATGAAATGAATATCAAGGCTGGTGCTAGTAGTTTGAAGGTTAAACTTGGCAGCATCGAGAATATATCCAATTTAAACATTGATTCAGGTGCAAGTTCTATCGTAGTCAAAGTTCCATCTGGGATTGGTGTAAAATTGAAAATTGAGGGTGGCTTGACGACTAATCACCTAGCTGACCTAAATGAAACCGTCAAGAATACGTTTCAATCACCGAATTATTCACAGTCGCAAAAGCAAATCAATATTACAGCAAAAATTGGCGTTTCGTCATTTACGATCGAACGTTATTAGTATATTTTATGCTTTAGTCTGTCAAAGTATAATATAAATTGTTATACTGTGATTATGAATCAAGGTCAACCAGATTTAAAAGATTTATCACGGCTGATTAAAGTTTTAATCCCTATGCTTGCCGCTTTTGTCACACTGGGTGTAGTCTTTTACCATTTTACCGAGAAATGGAGTTGGTTTGATAGCTTGTGGTTTACAATCGTAACTATTGCGACGATTGGTTACGGTGATTTTGTGCCGCATACTTTTGCGGGCAAAGTATTTACAATGTTTTATGTCTTTATTGGTATAGGATTGTTCGTTTTTGTTGCTAACACTTTCTTGCGTTATCAGGCGATTCGCAGTATCCAGGCTCGTAAAACGAGAAAAGAAAAAAATGGCAAACAAGATTAACCTTGCGGACAAAAACGAAAAGCCAAAATCAAAATTAGGCCGCGGCTTGATAGTGGCGACAATTGTTGCGGGATTTTTGTTAGTAATTGCCAACTCTGCCCTGTGGGTTAATCGAGCCTTATTTAACGTCGATACGTTTTCGACTATCGCGGAAAAATCACTGCTTTCTGAATCTAGTCGTAATGCATTGGCTAGTGAGATAGTTGATACAGCGCTTGCAGACAGGCCTATGGTCAAGAATGTCGCTGGCGATACGATAACTAAACTTATATCAGGACTGCTCGGCAGTAATCAGGCTGAGACTGGTGTCAAAAAGATAATCTCGAGGATTCACTTGGCGATAACTAGTGAAAATCCTAAAAATATTGAATATGATTTAACCGGAATTAAATCTGTAATTGATAAAATTATTACATTGATTGGAAAAGATGAGTCGACTTCATCGGTTAGCAAAATTCCAGACAAATTAGTAATATTAGATGTAAGTAATTTGCCGAAGTTGTATATTTATGGAGTTGTTTTTTTATGGGTGGCTCCGTTTGCTTTGATATGCGCAGCGATAATTTTGGCCCGACCGCACATAATTAGACGCCGATTAGACGCAAATATATTGACGTTTCAGGGTTTTGCAGTTGTTGGTGCGAGTGTAATGGCGCTACTAATTGGCCCTCTATTTAGGCCAACTATACTAGCCCGAATCCCAACATCTGATTTGCGGATAGTTGTTCAAGATGTTTATGACGCGTTTATCGCAAACTTTAACGCCCAGACAATGTGGTTATTTGACCTTGGGTTAGTAATCTTAGCTGTTGCTGTGATTGTATTTATTTACAATCGTTTTATTATAAAGTGGATCGAATCAAGAGAAGCTTGAGCTTAGTGTTTTAGCGGTTCAACCGCTTATTCTGTTTTTCAATTATCGCTGCCTGTTCTTTGTTAAGCTCGCTGTATTCTTTGCTGTTTTGGGTTAACTGATCTTTTTGTTTGTCGGTTAGGTCAAATACGCGTAGCAAAATACTATCGATGTCTTTGGTAATCGTACGCGCGGTCGCTAGACTCACCTGTTCGGCGTTAATGACTAGTTTGTTGGTTTGTTCGTTCCTGAAGCTGCTAGTTTCTTTATCAAAAATCTCTAGCCGTTTAATCGCGTTGTTGGCGTCTTTTTTAGGTAATTTGCTAATAGCTTTTTCATATTGATCACGTAAGCTCAAGATTGTGATCAAATCCCATTTTTTGTCCAAAATGTCAATCAGCACCCCGCCGCTCATGGCTGTGATTGAATTAAGTCGGTTTTTAATCTCGTACAAGCGGTCGCTTTCGGCTGTTAGGACTTGTCTTTGTTCTGCCTCGATTTGTAATATGACTTTTTTCCGCACTGATTTAGAGTCGCATGGGTCGATGACGGCGATATTGTTCTTTTTGGCAGCTGCTTTGTAGGCCAGATAATCGGTTTGATGATTTTTTAGTTGCAAGATATCGGCTTCGGGCTTTGATACCAGCATTCGTAGATGTTTGCGTTGCTTTTTATAGACACTTTTCTTGAACTTTTTATTGATAGGATAAACGCCTAATATAAATTTATTCAAAATTTCGGCTTTGCGCTTGGTAATGATTTGGTCAAGTTCGGCTTGGATTTCGTCTTTGTCTAGATACAAATTCTTTGCAAGTGATTTTTTAAAGTTTGCATCTTTGTGTTTTTCTTCAAGGTTATTATTTAGGGGTAGCAGCTCGTTTTCCCAGGCTGCCAGCACACTTTGACTCTCGACACATTTGCCGTCTAGTTTTTTTAATATTGAACGCTCTTTTTTGCTAAACGCACCGAAAACTTTCGAGGCTTCAGTCCTAAATTCTTCAACATTAGTCGAAATCATTTTTGCTATACTTAGCTTAGTCGATTGCGCGTTTTCTTTGCTGCTGGTTGCTGATTCTTTTGTCATATTATCGTACCTGTGTCCTTAGATATGAGAAATCAAGGGCTTTTTGCCATTGTCGCCATATCTTGTTATATTGGCGAATTTCGCCGTTAATTTTGCTAATCTTTACAAGTGCTGGGCTGTATGGAGTTAAGGTTTTATAGTACGCGATTTCTTTTGCGCTAGTGGGTTTAAGATTTGGAAAAACTGATCTAAACAGTCTGTATCCAAAACGTAAAAAATAATCCCGATCGCCACCCGGTGGTAAGTATTCGTCGGCTTCCATACCCATGGATTTAATCAGGCTTTTTACGTCAGCTAGTGACATCGCGTCATCAGATTGACAAAGCGCGTAAATGACATTTCGGTCACTTTTAATGATTGTCGTACGCGAACTGTGGCTGGTTGGTGCTTCGAACAGTAGAAAATCTTTTATTCGCAAATCGACATCAAAATTAGATTTGCAGAAATTCTCTACTTTAGAAATGGTTGATATGTTGCTATTTAACACTTCCGTCATATTAGTGCCATAATAACACGGTTGTGTGTAAATGTCAAGTATGTACTATAATCTAAAATCGTTGTGGTTAGATTGCGAAGCCGAATACAATATGGTGGCTGCCCTCCGATGTGGCATATGCAGAAACATTGTCGTAACGTACAAAGCAGTAAAAGAAGTTAGTTCCGCCCATAGCGCTAGCCGAACGCATCCACCAGCCTTCATAACCTATTGTTTTAATCCAATTCGAGCTATTATCGAAAATTGGATATTTTACTCCTTCTCCAGAATATGAATTGGTTATAGCACCAAAAACTTCTATTTCTGAGAATAGGAAGATTTTATCTACAGAGGTCCTGAGTTCTCTTTGGTATCCACCTGACGATATTTTATTGACAGGTTTAATGGCCGTTTGTAAATTTGTTGGCAAGCTGTTGAATAAACTGCCATTAGTCCATGTTCTTATGTCTGACTCATCCCAACCACCCTCATTAGATGGAATTGACTTAATGCTTGCCTTTGACGTCGTTGCATCCTTGAGTCCAAACGTAATTCCAGCCTTACCTGATGAATCAGATTTGTTGTCATGATTGAAGTCGTATATTTGTAATACCAATGATTCTCCGGATATTGTTATATTTTTAGTGTTTCCGACATCAAAATATGTATCTGCTTGGCCGTGTTCGGATATATATGCAATTTGTTCCCAGCTAAACGATTCAAGCGGTGTACCAACGGCTGGAATATCAAGCCATTTAGCATACAATGTCGTATTGGCAGTTACGGTGTCGTTTGAAAAGTTCCAGGCGTTTGTATATGATGCTTCTTTGTACCAACCAGCAAAAACCGAGCCTAATTTTGTTGGGGCGGTGGGCTCAGTTATTTTCTCTCCAACCTCTAAATTTTGAGATGTTACAGCACTGCCGCCTTGAGAGTTAAATATTACGCTATATCTTGGTGAATTACCGATTGCAAAGCCAAAGCATATGCCATTGTTTACAGTTGCGTAGGTGCCTGAACTATTTCCAGCCATATCAACTAAGTCGTAAGTTGAGGCTATAATAGCGCGACTTGGTGAGCGTAGCCAGTATTCACTCGCTATACCAGATTGTTTTTTTGCGCGACTGGCGTTATCTGTGAAGATGGGGTATTTTGTACCTTCGCCGTAATATGAAAATGAGTTGCTACCAAAAAGTTCTACTTCGGAGAATAAGAATAGCTTATCAATTGAGTTTATTATGGAATAGCCTGAATATCCAACGCTCGTTTTTTTAATTACGGGTTTTATTGATGACTGAACATAACTTGGTATTGTGTTATACAGGGTGGTGTTTATCCATGCGCGTGACTGTGAGGCATCCCATCCACCGACGTTGGTGTCTGGATTATTCATTATTCTTTTTGATGCCATCAAATCCTTAGTCCCAAAAGTAATATTAGCTTTGCCGCTACCATCGGATTTATCATCATGATTAAAATCATAAATTTGCATAGTCAATGTTTCGCCAGTTGTTAGCGTTAAGTCTTTGGTGTCACCGATATTAAAATAATCATCGCCCAGGCCTGCTTCGGCGATGAGCTTGATTTCTTTCCATGTGCAATTTGCTAGCGTCGTTCCGATTTCCGGTAGCGAACCTGTTAGTTTGGAATATAGCGATGAAGATGTGGTTTGCTTGAACTCTCGCCAAACACTTGAATCGTTTGACCTTAGTAAAACTACTCTACCGGTCGCAGAGATTTCGGTATATTTATTGTCCGAATCTTTTGGCGGAACTGGCACTGAAAACGTGGCAATGATTCTGTTATCGTCGGTAACTACGACTGAACATTTTGGGTCAATCGAGCCGTCTGTGCAAGCGGTTACTACGTCGCCCTTGCAATCAGTATTTACTTTTAGAGGTTTGTCGTTTGTCCACCCAGGTGTTTTAGTTGGCTCGTTAGCGATGCAAGCCTTGGCGTATACAACGCCAGCGTCGGCTGCCTCGCCCGATAATTGGTTGTAATATTGCGTTTTTAATGACGTTCTAACGGCAGATGTAGACGAGGCTGCTGACAACAAGACCATTAACATGATTATGGACGAAATCAAGACGGTTGGTAGTGCGAAACCACCTCTCCTACTACTAAAACTCATCAAATAATTATAGCATAAGAATTACTACAATTTGCCTGTTGACGCGTGCCGTATAGGTCGATGTATACTAGATATAGTCATGTGAGTACTGGTTAAAATCTTTTCACTCACAGGCTTATATAAAAGCCACCATAAACGTTGTCATACTCTTGATTGAGCCACTGATTAACGATAAATACAATCTGTAACTTGGTAAAAAGAATATACAAATCGAGCGGTTTTGTTATTCCTATCTAATTACTTATATTTAAATCCGTTTGCTGACAAATTTTAAAAATTTACCAGCCCTATTTACTTTATTTAAATTTATGGAGGAGAGATTATGAGTCAAATCAAAATCAACGAGCCTGTCGAAATTACTGCAATCGGTTTTCGTAAAAACTTAGCCGCCTATCCTCGTCGTATGGAATATCGCGGCAATACTTATGATTTTATTGATGCCGGTTTACGCTGTTTGGTTAAATGCAGTGATCGAATCGCTGAGGTCATTACAATGTCTGACGGCGTTTCGAATTATTTTTTAAGGACGGACAGTGGTGGCAAGAAATGGATATTGCTAAGTATAGCGACATAAACAAATATAAAAATCACCTACAACGCGTAGGTGATTTTTATATTTGTTTATGGTTTATAATATTTTAACTAGCTTAAAACAAATTGTTTTTGTGCCGTTTTTCCATTTAACCATATCCTGAACGGTCTTGCCGATTAGGTTTTGGCCAATCGGGCTAAGGTTCGAGATGCGTCCGTCGCTAGGGTTGGCCTCGACACTGTCAACGATTGTGTAGCGATATTTACGCCCGCGGTTATCCAATAGTTCGACGACGGAGCCAATTGCTACCTGAAGTCTGGTTCTTTTTGAAGGGATCAACTTGGCGTTTGCGAGTAATGATTTTTTCTCGTCAAGTTCTATTTCGATACCTTCAAGGTTGGCCAATCGATCGATTCTTTCTAATCTTTCTTCACGACCATTGGTTTTGTCTAAATCTCGGAGCAGTTGCAACTCTTTGTTTTTGTCGTGCTCGAGTTGGATTAAAGTCTTTTTTAACTCCTTGATACCCTTTTTGCTTAGATAAACTGTTCGGTCTGTTATGGTGGTGTTCATAATGAATTCCTCCTTTTGTAATTGTTTACATATACATTATCTCGCACTTGGCTGAAACAATGCTTAAAGAATTATCATTTTTGTAGCTATTTACATCTTTAGACACTATAATTAAGGATAGATGAAAGATTTTTTTGTAATTGTACGTAGGAATTTTGCCTCACCGATTGTGATTGCGATTTTAATATTGGCGATTATTTTATTGATATTAAATGAAAAGCGCGATGCCTGGTTTATCTCGGTAGTCATTTTGTTGAATACAACTCTTGCGATTGTTCAAGAAGTTCGGGCTCAACATGCCCTGAAAAAACTCGAATTAATGAGTGCGCCACGTGCTAGACGAATTGAATCAAACGGAACTATCAATGAAGTTATGTTTGATAAGCTGGTTGTTGGCGACAAGATTCAACTGAGAATTGGCGATGAGGTTCCAGTTGACGGAAAAGTCATTTCTAGTTCAGGCCTTGAGGCTGATGAGAGTATTTTGACTGGTGAATCGGCTCCGGTTGACAAGGCTGATGATTCGATTGTTTATGCGGCTAGCGCAATAACTGCGGGCCACGCGATTGTAAAAGTTGCGGCGGTTGGCGTTGACACCAAGGTTGGTTCAATGACGGCTACATTAAAACGCTATGTTCCGCAATTAACTCCGTTACAACAAGCAATTAGCCATGCAATTACATGGTTGACTTATGGCGCGCTTTTTTTGGCGCTGCTAATATTTGTTGTTTATTATTTTTCAGGTCAAGACGCTGTCAGGATATTTAAGACAATCACATCGGCAGCAGTTACTGTTGTGCCCGAGGGGCTGTTGCTGGCAAGTTCATTATTGTTGGCGTTTGGTTCGCTTAAATTAGCACAGGCAAAAGTTCTGCCGCAAAAACTTGCTGCGATTGAGGCGATGGCACTGTTGGACGTTTTATGTGTTGATAAAACAGGCACACTAACGAGCGATGAGATTATGTTTGAGGCATTTGAACTGTTTGATAAGAAAGCTACGCATATTCCAAGTTTAGTAGGAGCGATTGCCAAGGAGACTAGTAATGGCAGTTTGACTGGTGAGGCGATTATTAAGGGCTTGCCAGTATTAGAAGATTATAAGATACTCGAGACGCTATCTTTCTCATCTGCGCGCAAGATGAGTGGCCTGCGCCTCAAAGTTGGTAGTAAAATCTATACGATAATCATGGGCGCGCCCGAATATGTCGGTAAATTAGCTAAGATGATAGATGATCAAAAAACACAGGTTGAATTACTGGCTAGCGAAGGCAAGCGGGTTTTGTTGGTTGCAATTTTTGACGATAGTGATATTTCGATGAAAGATTTGCCGGATGGTTCAGGCCGGGCTGCTGGTGTAATTGTTTTATCAAATAATCTTCGTGAAGGTGTTAGAAAAACAATTAAATATTTACAGAAAAATAATGTTCGCGTTAAGGTTATTAGCGGTGATAATCCAAATACGGTCAGCTATATCGCCCACCAGGCTGGAATAATAAATCATCACAAGATATTAACTGGGGCCGAACTGTCGGAAATTAGTGATGAGGATTGGGGCAAGGCAGTTGCTGAAACGACGATCTTTGCCAGAGTTTTGCCTGAGCAAAAAGAAAAACTGATCGTAACTTTTAAAGCGCTTGGCTATTACACCGGTATGGTTGGTGATGGTGTCAACGATGCGCTGGCGCTTAAGGAGGCTGATTTAGGTGTGGCGATGTATGCTGGTGCTGCAGCCTCAAGGCGAGTGGCTGATATTGTACTTTTGAATAATTCGTTTAACTCGTTGCCGATTGGCATGAAGTTAGGTGACCGGATTATGCAAGCTATTGAAATAATTGCTACGTTGTTCTTTCATAAGATTATATATGGCGTTGTGCTGTTATTATGCACCTTGGCGCTAACGATTGTTTATCCTTACGAGCCACGGCATATTTCATTTATGAACATCTTTTTGGTTACATTACCTACGGTTATGTGGACGATATTTCCGCCACTGCCCCGCCATCGTTTATCTCCTAAATATTTTTGGCAAGATACGCTGTTTGCGGTTGCGCCGATTGCAGTTTTGACTGGTTTTGCTGTAACATCGACTTATCTTTTTCTGAGGTATATGCACCCAGGTAATTTGCTTGGCGTTTCAACAACTACGGTCTTAGTCGCGACTTTCTTTGGTATTTATCTGGTATTTTTGGTGCCAAAGATGTTCGACGTAATTAGTAATGGTGAGACAAGGTTTGCAAGGTCGTTATATATAGCAACGGTCGTCGTAGTTGTTGTTTCAAGTTTTGGACTGGGTTTTTTGCGTGATTTCTTTGACTTTACAACACCAGCTTGGCAAAATACTTTGCCGCTGCTGGTGTTGATATCGTGTACTGCTATGCTGCAGTGGATGATTGCCGAAGCTGCTGGTCGACGGCTGCGAATGCGCGAGCCTTGATTACTTTTCGATTACGATTTGACCGTCTTTTAGCCTAAATGTACGGTCGGTTTTACCGGCAATGTCCATGTCATGCGTAACGGCGATGATAGTGACATTTTCGCTTCGGGTTAGGCTGTGTAACAGGTCAAAAATCTTTTTACCGGTTTCGCTATCCAGGTTGCCGGTTGGTTCGTCGGCGAGGACAATTGCTGGTTTATTGGCAAGCGCACGTGCGATCGAGACGCGTTGTTGCTGGCCACCGCTTAGGCGAGTTGGCTTGCGCAACTGCTCGTCCTCATCAAGGCCGACTTCAGTTAATAATTCTTGGGCGCGAGCTTTGCGCTTGCTTGCTGGCATGCCGCCAAATTCTAGCGCTAGCATGACATTTTCGAGTGCCGTTAGGTTGGGAATTAAGTTGTAGTGCTGGAACACAAACCCGATCTTTTTAGCCCTATATGCCGTTTGCTTAGCGGCTGATAGTTTGGCAATGTCAATGTCATCAACCTGAATGCTGCCGCTAGTTGGAACGTCGAGCGCCCCTAGCATACTTAGTAGCGTACTTTTACCGCTACCGGATTTGCCTATAATGCTGGCAAACTCACCTGTGTTAATTGTCATATTTACGTCTTTTAGTGCGTGGACTTCACCGCCTGCACTGTTGAACGATTTTGTAAGATTTTTTACTACTAACATATTATCTCCTATTCCGTCCTCAATACTTCACCTGGTCGAATTCTTGCGATGAACCAAGCCGGTACTGCACTGCCGATGATTGAGATTATTAGTGTTATTCCGACTGCCGCTGCAAATACTTGAGGCGTTAAGCTGCCAGTTACTTGGGTAATATTTGAGCTAAGTTGGCTCATTCCGCCTTTGAACATTCTACCCGGGCCACCTGCGCCTGGACCGGCCTGAGTTGTTGCTGTGCTGGATTGATTGCTGACTAGCGAGCTTGTCATCGGCCCGCTAACTACGATTCCAAGACTAAGGCCTACGATTGCGCCGATTATAGTTAAAGTGAGAGCTTCGCTGACAAATTGTCCGATGACTTTTACGTTTGATCCACCAATGGCTTTGATAACACCGATTTCGCGACGTCGTTCACGTACAATCATTACCATGGCCAGGAGAACAATAACCGAACCCGCGATGGTTGCTCCGACTACGCCAGCAAGTGCAAGTGAAGAAATGCTTTCCAATGATGATACGCTGGCAGCTGCTTGTTCAACTTGGCTGGTGATATCTGCCTTGTCGCCTAATGATGATTTGAGCGTTGTAACGGTTGAGCTGACGTTGTCGCTACTGTCGACTTTGGCTATGACACTATTAACGGCGCCAGATTGGTCGGTTAGGGTCTGAACGGTTGCAAGCGGCATAATTAAACCGCTGTCTGCAAATGTATTGCCGGTTTTAAATATGCCTTTGACCGTGATGGTCTTGTCGTAAGCCGTAAAGGTGCTGCCAACTTTTAGGCTATTTTTTGTCGCAAGACTAGTTCCAACAAGTGCCACTAGGTCGCTACTGCTGCCATCAATTGATGAACCGCTGGAAAGTACTAGGTCGCTCCCGTCGGTTGAAACTGAGTTTTGATCTGTTGTTCCTGTAACGGTTGTTTTTGGAGTGGGCGCCTGCCTGGTTGTAGTAGTTTCTGTTGAGCTACTATCTGCTGGTGCCGCCGCATTACTATCGGTTGACGAAGTTGAATCTGTCGAACTTCGTTGCTGGCGAGCACCGAATAATCCAAGTTCAAGTGATGGAGTTAGGCTTGTATCTGATGTCGTCAACTGATCGCTTAATGTTGCGACTATGCTTGATACGTGTGCCGTATCCTTGATAGTTGTTATCTGAGCTGCAGTTAACGGATCGCCGCCACCATCAAAACCGTGGACGCCAGCTGGGCTGATAGTTACACTAGTGCCAGCCGATGATTTGACCTCAGTTATCTTTGCATTCACGCTACTGCGAGCTACTAGCATGCTTAATATTAGACCAATGCTAATTGCTAGCATTAGGACGATTGCGCCTGAGCGCATTGGACTACGTAGGGCATTTTTTATGCCCCTCGACACTACATTCATTTATTCTCCTTTAATTTAGGTGTTTATGAAAATAGTATATGAATTAGTTCTTAGTTTTCGCTTGAAGTCTGTGATTCAATGGCAATAACAGAGTAAAAGTCGTTTCTTTTTCAAGTTCGCTAGTTACTGAAATTCTGCCATTGTGTAATTCAACGATATTTTTAGCTAGCGCTAGTCCAAGGCCATAGCCTTTTTTTTCGCCATTTGTGCGTGAAGTATCGGCACGATAGAATCTGTCGAAAATATGAGGCATCTTTTCGGCGGCAATCCCGGAACCTTGGTTTGTAATTTCAAATTTAGCAAAGTCGTCATGTTTGCTGATATTGATATGTACCTTTGAATCATTAGGGCTGTAAAGCAGTGCATTATCGACGAGAATTCTAATAAGGTCATTTAATGCAGTCTCGTTAGCGCTAACTATTTGATGTTTTTTGCCGTTAATTGCCACTCTGCCGGGCGGTAATTTGAAATCCTTAACAATGCACTGAGCCGCCTTGTTGAGGTCGATTGGGCACATCTTGAGCTTGGCGTGTTCAAGCCTTGATAAATTAAGCAGCATTTCGGATAGTCTGGTCAATTTGTCGATTTCTTCGAGGTTGGAGGATAAGGTTTCTTTGAGTTCGCTGATTGTCGGGTCTTTGTCGCGCAGTGCGACTTCAATCTCGGCCTTCATAACAGCCAGTGGCGTTCTAAGCTCGTGACTAGCGTCGCTTGTAAAACGTGACTGAGATTCGTGAGCTTTTTCGATTGGGTACAACGTGCGTCGCGCCAGATAGTAACTACCAAATCCTCCAACTACGAGTACGATTAAGTTGGCATACAATAATTCGATTGATAGATTTTCGGAGGCTTTGTCTAGTTCTTGAGCGCGAAAGTTGTTGACTCTGTTTCCGGGAGGAATAATTTGGATTGATTCTTGGAATGTGGTTTGAAAACGATCAAGTCTTGTCCTAACCTCAGTTGAAGCGATTTGAAAAATAGCAAAACTGAAAGATACGCTAACAAGCATAAGTATCGTGAGATACCAGCCTGTTAGTCGTAAAGTTGCAGATTGAAATATGCTGTTCAAGGTTTTGTCTTATCTTTAGGCTATTTTGCTTCTAGTTTATAGCCAAACCCACGAATAGTGTGGAGTAATGGTTTTTTGAATGGATCGTCGATTTTTTGCCTTAAATACTTTACATAGACTTCAACAGTATTTGGTAGAACATCAGCGTTATAGTCCCAAACGTGGCTAATAATCGTATCTTTATCGCTTGGTCGGCCTTGGTTGCGTAGCAGAAATTCTAGTAGCGCAAACTCTTTGCCGGTTAGATGTATGTCCTTGTTGGCGCGCTTAACCTCGCATGTAATGGTGTTAAGTGAAAGGTCGCCGGCAGTTAGTATAGTTTGCTGCATCTCGACTGGTCGACGCAAAAGGGCGCGAACTCGGGCAAGTAGCTCGTCAAGAGCAAATGGTTTCACTAAGTAATCATCAGCGCCAGCGTCAAGTCCAGCTGTTCGATCAGCAATAGTGCCTTTGGCGGTTAAAATTAGTACTGGTGTGTGAATTTTGGCTTCACGCATTGCTTTAATAATTCCGATTCCATCATATTCGCCAGGGATCATTCTGTCGATAATTGCTAAATCGTAAGGTTCGGTTGTTGCCATGGCGTAGCCATCATCTCCGTCATAGGAAACGTCTACGGCATAACTTTCTTGTTGCAAAGCTTTTTTTAAAGCGTGTGCAATTTTGTGCTCATCTTCTATAACTAATATTCTCATGTAATAATTATACACCTTCATTACTGAGTGTTTGCTGAGTAGATTAAAACTAGCTAATTACTTGGATTTAATAACGTTGTTCTTTGGCTTAAAAATTGACCTCAGTGATAGACGTTTCGAGTATTCGAGAGTACCATATCGGAAGATCTGGATCGCGATATTGATTGCGACTACTCCACTGATAAATACAACAGCTAGGCCGATAAGGGCCTCATTGATTCCAATTGTACCAAAAGCATTTCGCGTCATTAGTGTTACTGGCGCGGTTAGTGGAAAGTATGACAGTATAGAAATGACAATTGACGGTTCAGGACTCATTAATAGCGAAAAGAAGTAGAAGGGTATAAACATTATTAGGATTATTACACCAAAAAAACTGTTAGCCTCTTTGGCTGTTGGGCTAGCAGCGCCAATGCCAACAAGCAAACCGGTAAATAATAGGAAACCAGATACTAATAATCCTGCTCCAATAAACACAGGCCAAAATTCAATTGTAATCACCTGAGTGAAATTTGAAATGTCTGGAATGTTTAGTCTTTCTCTTGCGAATAAATATACAAAAACGACTGGAGTCAATATTGTAATTATTTGAATAAAACCAAGAGCAACCAGCGACGCGATTTTGCCGACAATCAACGTCTTTGAAGACAAGCTCGTAAGCAGCATCTCGGTTACCCGATTTTCTTTTTCTTCGGTTGTGCTGGCCAACATCTGATTTCCAAGCAAAACAATGACTGAATAAAATATTACCAGAAATATCGCTGGAGCTATCATGCTACCAACCAGGTTAATCTCTTTTCCCTTTTCGTAACTCTTTTGATTGACGTTTATATTACCCTTGGCTATTGATAGCAATTCAGGAGCGTCAATGGCGTTAGTTGAAGCGGATATTAGGAGGTTTTTTGCTACTAATGTGTATTTGTCATTTGCTGTCAGTCCGTCATTTTTGTTATAGACTTCAATTTGATTTTTTACAGCATCTTTTGGATAATAAAAAAATGCGTCAACTTCGGCAGAGCTTACCTTGTTAATTGCGAGCTGTTTGTTGTCGGCACGTGTTGCATTAAGTTGTTTGATTGATGTGTCTGAAATCAATTTAGTTTCGTCCATAACAATTAAACTGAACGGTTTTTTGTTAATTTCAGCCTGAGTTGCATCGCTAGTTTTTTGAGAAAAAATTATGATTCCAAAAATAAACGCCAATAAAGCTGGTGTCGCGAGGACGCTAATCCAAAATGATGGCTTCTTTAATGTTCTAATCAACTCGAATTGAATAACTGTGAATAAATTATGCATGTTTCACCTCTTCTCCGTATATACTGACGAATATTTCATCCAAGGATGGTTTTTGAATATCGAAAGTGGTAATTTGTAAGTTTCCACAAATAGCTAATTCCCTTAATATTCTTTGTGGGTCAACGTTTGGTTTTGGGATTAATTCTGCGTACGAAGTGTCTTGTTCCTTAATTTGAAAGAAATTTGGTCGACTTTGGAGTTTACCTTTATATCGCAAGATAATTCTTTGTCCGCCAAAATTGTCTTTTATGTCGTCAATTGTTCCATAAGCTTCTGCTTTGCCGTCTTTTAGCAATATCGCTCGATTACACAGTCGTTCAACCTCCTCCATCTGGTGTGTGACCATTATGACACCAGCGCCTTTTTTGTTTTGTTCTTCGATAATATCCATTAGCAAACGACGGTTGACTGGGTCAAATCCTTTGGTCGGCTCATCTAGTATTAGCAATTCGGGGTTATTCATAACGGTAACGCCAAGTTGAACTTTTTGTTGCTGACCACCAGATAATTTGTCGAGGCGAATTTTTGATTTATCCGATAACTCGACCCTATCCAGGTAGTCCAATGACCATTTTTTAGCTTCATTGCTCTTCATGCCCTTTAGCTTACCAAAATATGTCATTATGTCTATTACAGGCTCTTTTTTGTATAAACCGCGCTCTTCCGGCAGATAGCCTAACCTACGACCGGTATTTCTGGGATTGAATTTTTTGCCGTTTATCAATAATGAACCACCGGTTGGCTCGTACAGACCAAGTAACGCTCGGATTGTTGTGGTTTTGCCGCATCCATTACTGCCTAAAAAACCAAATATCTCACCAGCCTCAACGGAAAATGATAAATCCTTGATAACAGTTGTTTTGTCGAAATCCATTCTAAAATTTTTTATACTGACGAGTGGGCTTTTGTTATTGCTCATGTAATTATGTTATCACAAAATTGTATTCAAGTTCTTTGTCTAAATTTATCTATTAAAGTGTTATAATTACTCTATGAAAGTAAAAATTGAAATTGATACAAGAACCTTTGTTCGCTTTTGGCTAGTTGTAATTGGCTTTGCCTTGGCTGGATTTGCGATTTATAGCGCTAGTACGGCCCTAATTATCATCTGCTCATCGTTGTTTTTTGCGATTGCTCTTAGTATACCTGTTAATCGCTTGGCGAAAATATTACCAAGCAAAAGCCGCGTTCTAAGTACGGCACTATCTTATGTTGCGGTAATTGTCGTACTGGGTGCTTTCACTTTTCTCGTTATACCTCCAATTGTCGAACAAACGGTTAAATTTGCTCAGACTGTTCCTGATTTAGTTGATAGTGCCGCTAAACAATATAGTGTTGTTGACGATGTTGTAAATAAATATAATCTAAAACCAGAGGTTGACAAGGCTGTAAGCTCAGTTAAAAATAGCACAACTCAATTTGCTACAAATGTTGGCTCGGCGTTTTTATCTATATTAGGCTCGTTCTTGTCTTTGATGGTGTCGATGATATTAGTATTAGTACTAACCTTTTTGATGCTAGTTGAGGGCCCTGTTTGGCTGAAACTTTTATGGGGCATATATAACGACCAAGACCGCATGGAGGCTCACAAAAATATTTTGAATCGTATGTACGGCGTTGTTAAAGGCTATATTGTTGGCCAGCTGTCGGTGTCGGCAATAGCCGGATTTACTGCCGGTATGGTGGTATTTTTACTGACTTTGGCGTTGAATGTTCCAACTAGTCTAATCATACCAACTGCGGCTATTATATTTATTCTGTCACTCGTGCCAATGTTTGGCGGTATCGCGGGTGCAGTTATCGTCGGCTTCTTCTTGGCGTTGAATGACTGGACAGCAGCTGTGATCTTTCTGGCCTTTTATATCGTTTATCAACAAATCGAGGCAAATTATATTTCACCAAAGATTCAGTCAAAGCAGATTGATCTATCGCCGCTTGCAATTTTAATTGCAGTAACAATCGGTCTATATCTGTTTGGTATGGTCGGTGGTATTATTTCGATTCCAATTGCCGGCTGCATCAAGGTTTTGGTCGAAGACTACTTTGTTCGTGCTAAAAAGAACCGCATAAAAAGCGAGAAACCAATAAATAAATTCATCAAAAAGCTTAAAGCGGCTGAATAAACTACGATATTTAAAATAAGACCCTTGATAGGGGTCTTATTTTTTAATGGGTTTATTTGTATTCCCAAATAGTTTCTTTGTCGGCGTCTCGGATGGAGATATTTTTCTTTAGTAATTCATCACGTAATTTATCTGATTTTGCCCAATCTTTTTCATCACGAGCGCGGCGGCGTTCAATGATTATATTTTTTGTTTCGTCGCTAATATCGGGGCTACTATCGATAAGCTCAAGTCCGAGTAGGCTGTCGATTGTTTCAAGTAGTTTTACTAATGATGGACGATGAATATATTCTAAGCGGGCGCTAGTAACTTTTGCAAAAGCTTCGTCGATAATTCGTAAAACTTCAGGGGTGTTTAAATCATTGTTGACGGCTTCTATAATAGCTTGAGGTGTTGCGTATAATAAAACGGTCTTTGGGTCGTCCATTTTTTCTTTGTTAGATTCAATCGTGTTATGGATTTGATGTCTAATAGCTGCGATATTTTTCCAGTTATTCAATCTGTTTTTTGCAGCAGTTAAATTATCGAAGGTAAAGTTTCCTTCATTTTTATAGTTACCCTGCAAGACGAACATTCGAAAATCTTGCGCGCTAAAGCCTTTTTCTTCAAGGTTTTCGAGGTTGTATCCGTTGCCTAGTGATTTGCTTATCTTGGTGCCATTAACTTTTAGATGGTTGTTATGCAGCCAGTAATTACTAAATCGAACACCACTAATAGCTTCGGATTGAGCGATTTCATTGGTGTGATGCACGGGGATGTGGTCAATTCCACCCGTGTGAATATCAATAGTCTGTCCTAAAATTGACATTGCCATAGCCGAACATTCAAGGTGCCAACCTGGAAAGCCTTTTTTGACAGTAGTATTGTCGTCAAGCAAGTCTAGCGGCGTATCCCACTGCATATCGCGTTTTTCGTCATTTGGCGTAAATTTCCAAAGTGCAAAATCGCTGTGATTGCGTTTTTCAGTGTTGTATTCTACTCTGGCGCCAGCCTGTAGTTCGTCCAGATCTAGGTGTGCAAAATCAGCATAGGTTGGAAATTTTGAAGTGTCGTAATATAAACCATCACTGATTTGATAAGTGTAGCCCTTTTGCTTTAACTTTCTAATCAGATCCAGTTGCTCGACAATATAATCGGTCGCCTTGGCGATATGTTGAGGCATAATAATGTTTAATCGCTTGATGCCGTATAGGAAATCATTTGTATAAAATTCGGCGATATCCCAGGCGGTTTTGTTTTCTCGACGAGCGCCTTTTTCAAGTTTATCTTGGCCTTCGTCGCTGTCGCTTACTAAATGGCCGACGTCGGTAATATTCATAGCGCGATCAACTTCGTAATTGTTCGCAATTAATGTTCGAACGAGGATATCCCAGTAAATATAGGCCACCCAATTGCCGATGTGTGGGTAATCATAAACTGTTGGTCCACAGGTGTAGACTAGTGCCTTGCCTTCGGTTTGAGGTACAAATTCATCTAGTTTGCCCGTTAGTGTATTATGAAGCTTTAATGTCATTATAATATTCCTTGATTGCCTTGTCTGTGGCATTTAATAACTCTGGCGTTATTGTATCAATAGATTCATAAATCCTAAAGCCTGCTGCGTAATTATGGCCACCGCCGCCAAAGAAACCAGCAATACTGGCTGATATTGGGCTGTTGCTTCTGATTTTGCCGGTTAATTTACCGTCTGGATAAGTTTTGATAGCAACGCCGACTTCTACGCCCTCGACTAGCTTCATCTCATCAAGCACTAAGACGCTTGGATTATATTGGTCGCTATAAGTTTTAATTTCGTCCCATGGTATATGGATCAGGGCTAGTTTGCCGTCCAAAAAATATTCAATTCGCTCAAGTAAGACGCCTTTGTATTTCAAAATTTCGGCAGATTTTTTCATGTATTCACGTCGACGTGATTCTATGACAGAATTTGAGGCTCCAAGCTCGGTTAGTTTTCCTGCTGTATAGAATGTTCGCGGCGAGACATTTTGGACGGTTAGTCCTAGACTGTCGCTCATGATTGCAATCATTAAATCTTCGGCCGCCTGAGTATTGATTGGCCAGCCCGCATCACTTGCCAAACTGTAGATAATTTCGCTAGTTGCAATCGCATCTTCTGCAAGTGCCACGTGATTAAATGTTAGGTTTGAATCTGAAACGTGATGATCAATCACTAGTACTGGATGGCTGTCGAGAAAATGACGGACACCAGGCGTTTCAAGTACTTTGGTCATCAGGACGTCGGCCATCGTGTCGACGACAATAGCTAAATCTGCTGAAGTGTCAAAGTTATACTCTACCCTATCCCAGCCATTTATATAGTGCATATATTTTGGTATTTCGACTGGGCAATAAAGAGAAACATCTTTGCCAAGGTCACTTAAAATCTCCTCAAGAGCAAGTGCGCTTCCGAGCGAATCGCCGTCTGGGTTTTCGGCTTGAATAACAATAATTTTTTTAGCTGAGTTAATCAGCTCGATCGCTTGGTTGTACATTAAAATGCCCTTCTGCCTTCAAGGGCGTGAGTAAGTGTGATTTGTCCGGCATATTCCAGATCAACGCCAACCGGTATACCGCGTGCAAGCCTGGTTAACTTAATCTCAATACCGGCATCTTTGATATGTCGTTGCAAGAATAGCGCCGTAGACTCGCCTTCAACGCTAGCATTAGTGGCTATGATTACCTCTTGGACATTATCCTTCGTTAGGCGTTCGATCAGTTCAGGTATATGAAGCTGCTCGGGGCCGACACCGTCAATTGGGCTAATCGCCCCGCCCAATACGTGATAAGTGCCATTGAACTGCCCGGTGCGCTCAAGGGCGATAATATCAAGCGGCTCTTCGACGACAGCGACCATTTGTTTGTCGCGGCTAGGGTCAGAATAAAGTTCAGATACGTCCTCGTCGGCGTCAATCAGTGCGAATGTTACAGGGCAATTTTTGACATTAGTTTTTAGGTTAGACACTGCATCGGCTAGCTTTTCGCCAACTCGCGAATCGGCGCGCAACAAAAAATAAGCATAACGCTCAGCTGTACGAACTCCGACGCCAGGAAGGCGCCCAAGTTCGTCAATGGCAGTTACAAGTGCCGATGGAAGTAGTTGTGCCAATTTAAATTACCTTAGAATCCTAGGTTTCCAAGACTTCCCATTAGTGGTTTCATTTTTTCAGCAGCAACTTCTTGGGCTTTGGCAAGTCCGTCGCGTACGGCGATTTCAATCCAGTGCTCAAGTTCGCTAATATCCTCTAGGTCGACTTGTTCTGGGTCGATTGTGACTTTTTTAATCTTAAGTTCACCGGTAATTTGCACGACAACGGCACCGTCGCCAGCTTCGACTTCGATAATCTCTTTTTTAAGTTCATTTTGTGCTTTACGCAAATTATTCATCATTTTTACTTGGTCAAACGCCATAATCTTACTCCTTTGGTCTAGTATATTATCTAACTAGTATACTTTATTGAACTGCCTTTGTGTACAGATAAAATCGGTCGCCATTGTCTTTGGTATAGGTGGTGATAATTTTACTTAGATTATATCCACTGAATTGACCTTTTATTTTACGGGTCGCTAGAAATGAATCACCTGTCGGCGTGGCTACTACCGTAATCTTTTTGTTTCTGATTTCGACGACTTTATAAAAGGCCATTTCTTCACTTGAGACCATCAAATATTTGGTATCTTTGGGGATAATTCTGATATCTCTTGAAAAACTTGGTACAATTTGTGGGTCGTATCGGTAGCCGTAAATGTATCGATCCATACCTGATAATACTAGTACTGAAACCAGAATGATGATTGGAATTAGTCCTCCAACTCTAGCATACGGGTTGAGTGGAAATAGCTCGTACCAATATGAAATAAATTTATTCAGCCCCTTGGCGAGGAGTAGTACCATTGGAAATAGCGTAACAACAGCCAAATTTGGATTCACGATAACAATCGGCACTAACATCAAGCTCCAGATTGCAATAACATAGCTTTTAGCTGAGGTGTGGTGTTTTGCTACAACATAAACACCCAACGCAATAATCAGCATTGACCCTAGTTCGAAAAATGGCGTCATAACCGTCGAGCCACCGGGTTTGCTAAAGCCTAGATATTGCGCACCTAGTAGTGTAATATTGGCGCTAAGATTGGGCATTTTAGTCGGAATTCCTAATAATGACAATCCAAGGCTTGGGTTTTTGATTATTGAAATAGCTAACGGCGTGATTAGGATTAACGAAAGAATTGTGCCGGCGACAATTTCAACGTTTGGTATTTGTTTTATTAAATAGCGAAGATGTGGGTGAAATAGTATTGCACAGGCAAAAGCAATTAGCATATAAGCGCTCAGCGGCGTATAAAGACTAAGTGCTGCAAGTAGCGCAAATATTACAATAAGGGTTTTTCTGAATCTTTGTGTGCGCGAGATAATACTTGCAATTAACAGTAGTGAAACTGACCAAACCAGGCACATACCATTGGCAGTTCCGTCCTGAGACATGAACAAAAATTGCCCGGTCGAGATTGCGATTAGGGCAACCAGAATACTGACGCTTGGCTTGAACCATATTCTAAGCAATATGATTGCGCCAACAATTGAGATGAAGGCCAATATTAACGATGGTAGTTTGATGCTAAATACGCTTACGCCAAATAGCATTATGCTGATGTGTTGTAGTGTGTGATATGGTAAGTCGGCAATGGCAAGCGAATTGAGGTTGTTAAAATTTATTGAATTACTTATAACTACCGATTGCATCTCTGGCTCAGAAATTCCGCCAGTCAAGAAAAAGCCAGTGAAAGTCAAAATGCTAATTAGTATTGCGGCAATCAGTCCGTAGCCTATCCAGTAGCGCCAACGGTAAATCGCATAATCTGTGATTTTGAGTTTACTCATATTTACATTTAATTATATCACGTGGTGTTTGTGATATATATGACATATCGAAACTCATCCCTAAGTTTTTTAAAAATTGAGATCAATTACTTATGATGTTATAATATATAAATTGAACCTTAAAATTACAAAAAACACTTGATTTAAGAGTGGTGCTTTGGTCTGGCAGTTTGCCCAGTTTAGTGCGTCACTCTTAAATTATAAGCTTAATCTTACATTGCGATATGAAATTCAAGGATTAGTTTGAGTGGCGACGGAAAGGATGCGCTTCATAATGCCTAAGTTTAATTTGTTTCAAGTTTGCAAACGAACTGCACGCAGTCGTTTTGATCACTACTATCACCTTTTACGCTCAATCAAAGAGCAAGCAAATTATTTAAGAAAATTAAATAATCAGTTGTCTGAAGAGTATAAGGTGCCAGATGTTTGGTTTGAGGATTTTGACGCAACAAGCAATCATCACCAAACGTTTGAAGACCTTGAGTTTGTGTATATAGTTCCAAGTACGAATATTAAAAAGCTTTTTATGTTTCAATATGAAATAATGAAGCAGATTCAACCGAATACTGAAATTGGTCTATGTAGAGGCTTAGAGCTTTCGGGAATGAAGTTTGACGACTGCGCTGATTTGGATTTGTTCAAGAATCCAGGTATTTACAAAAGACGTATAAACTTGTTTAATAATTGGAATAGTGAACCGGTAGGAGTTTCGTTAGATGACTATTCGGATAGTCGCTGTGATGGCCTACGGAAAAAGGAGTTGTGGCAAATTCGAGAATACGCCAAACGAAATGGTTTTAAGCTGGCTGGATTACCCGCTATCGCGGCATGTCTGGTGCAGGATGAGTCATTATTGCGGTTTATGAATTCGGTTTTTCTACCACAGATTTGTGCGCCAGAGTTATTGGCTGACGGATTGACGTCTTATCATCATATTGTGTTCTCTGTTGAAATTAGTGGTAGTAAATTCAGGCTTAATGCTCAACCAGATTTTGAGCTCTCGTTAAGTAATAAATATTGCATGCCAATATTTATTGACTAAGTATTTTTTGTAAAAATGGTTCATAGCCTTCGATTTAATTCGAAGGCTATTTGTTTTAACAAAATTATTGATCGTATTTTTTGTCGAGCGACATAAAGCGTAGGCGTTCTGGGTGGAAGTATAATTCGACTTTGCCGGTAGGTCCGTTACGGTGCTTAGCGATGATTAAATCGGTGATATTTTCACGTTCGGTCTCGGGGTTGTAATAAGCTTCGCGATAGATAAACATAACGATATCGGCATCCTGCTCGATAGATCCAGATTCACGCAGGTCGGCTAGTTGTGGAATCTGAGGGCTACGTGATTCAACGGAACGAGACAACTGCGACAGGGCAATAACTGGCACATTTAATTCACGGGCGATTAACTTTAAGCCACGTGAGATTTCAGACACCTCTTGGACGCGGTTACCTTGGCTAGCACCACTGCCTTGCATAAGCTGTAAGTAGTCGATGATAATCAGGCCTAATGTCTGTTCGTGATTAGCGCGTCTGGCCTTAGTTCGCATTTCTAGTACGCTAACACCAGGTGTATCATCGATATAGATTGGCGCTTCGGCTAGTTCACCCATAGCTTCGGACAATTTACCAAAATCATCATCTGATAAATTACCAGTTCGAATATTCCAAGCGTCAACACCCGAGGCGTCGGCTAACATACGATCGACCAACTGCTCTTTGCTCATCTCAAGGCTAAAGAACAAAACTGATTGTTTGGCAACGGTCGCAACGTTATATGCCAGGTTGGTAACCAGGGTGGTTTTACCCATAGCGGGACGAGCAGCAAGGATAATTAGATCGCTACGTTGTAGGCCGGCGGTCATATTATCTAGGTCTCGATAACCAGTCCTGACGCCGCGGAGTTGACCTTTGTTGCGATGGAGTTCTTCCATACGGTCAAAACTTTCGGTCAAGATACTTTCAATGCTGACCAAATCTTGTTTTAGTGATTGATCGCTAACTGAAAACAGTTCAGCCTCGGCTTTTTCTAATAGTTCTTGTGTTGTTGTTTCTTCGTCATAGCCAAATTCAGCAATTTCGGCGCTTGCCTTGATTAAGCGACGGCGAACGGCTTTTTGAGAAACTAATTTAGCGTAAGCTTCGGCATGAGCCGATGTCGGCACGTAGTTTGTCAGTTCGGTTAAATACGCCGAGCCACCAACAATGTCCAATTCGTCTTTTCGTTTTAATTCGTCGGTTAGCGTCAACAAATCGACTGGACTGTGCTTTTCGTACAGTCGCATCATGCCGCCATAAATTATCGAATGGCGTTTTTCGTAAAAATCTTTGACAGTAACATTTTCGGAAATATCGGCCAGGGTTTCTTCGTCAATTAAAACAGCACCAAGTAAACTTTTCTCGGCATCAACATTTTGGGGTGGTATTTTTCCTACTGCAATTTCTTTACTCACGGCGCAAACTCTCTTAAACGGACTCTATCGAGACCTCTTCTCCTCCACCCATCATAGCAGCAATAGCGGCCGCTTGGCTATCCTTTGGTGGTGGTGCGGTTGGGATTGTGTCAATATCCAACCCAAATACGCCAATATCTTGGAGGCATTTATTTAGCAGTGGACTGTATTTTGTGTCATCAAGTTTTTTCTTGTAAAAGTTATTGCACGTATATAGTGTTAGTACGTTACCGTTTAATTCATAGCTACATTTTGACAATACGCTATGCAGTGCGACGTAATTTTGCCTAACATGCTCGACTAATTTTGCCCAGTCAAAAGTGTCAATTTTAATTTCTGATGGTTTTAGTGGACGCGCCGATGCGACGTTTTTCTCGGTTAGTGTTGGTTTAACTGGTTTTGTCGCAACTTTTTTAGCGGGCTTTTGGGTATGTATTTCGTTTGGGCGCGCTTTGATGGCTTCTTTTTCAAGTTCGGCAATCGAAGCTTTGACTTCCAGAACTGGCGTTGCTAATGCGACGGTTTTAGGAATGTGCTTTGGTGTAGATTCCTGGCCAAGGATGCTAAGTAACTTTAAATCCGGCTGGGGGCTTTTGTCGACATCAATTAACTGGTCAAGTAGTGGCAACAGCTGTGGTTTTGAGGCAATTGAACTACGAATATAATTTGTTAGTTGATTTGATAGTACTGACGCGCTAATACCCTCGTTAAATGAGCGATCCAAAATTTCAACAACAACGGTTAGATTTTTGGCTTCAACTGCATCTAGAAGTTGATTTATCATTTCATTTGGCGCAAGTCCTAATGTTTCTTCGATCAATTTAGCAGTTATCTGATTTTTTTCATCAGTCTCGACTAGGCTGGATAATTGGTCAAGCAAACTAATGCTGTCGCGAAAACTACCATCACTGCGCTCGGCAATTAGTTTTAGAGCGTCATCTGTTATATTGATTTTTTCTTGACCCGCAATATATGCCAGATGTTTGATAGCGTCATCGTTCGAAATCGGCCTAAAGCCATAGCGTTGTGTGCGACTGATGATAGTAGCTGGCAATTTTTCTGCGTTGGTTGTTGCCAGTATAAATACAACGTGTTCTGGCGGCTCTTCAAGCGTTTTAAGTAGTGCGTTAAAAGCAGCTTTTGATAGCATGTGAACTTCGTCGATGATATAAATTTTCTTTTTTGCCGAAACTGGTGCGATCTGAACTTTTTCACGCAAATCACGTACGTCTTCGACGCCGTTATTGCTGGCGGCATCAATCTCGATAATATCTAGGTTAGTACTATCTTCGTCGTAAGGTAGATTATTGATCTCGTAAGCTAAAATTCTGGCAACCGAAGTCTTACCGACACCTCTTGGGCCAGTCAGCAGATATGCATGAGACACACGCCCTTGCGAGACGGCACGTGCCAAAATACTTGTAATGTGTTTTTGACCAATCACTTCATCGAGTGATTTGCTACGATATTTACGATACAATGCTTTTGACATTGTTAAAAACTCCCCTACTTCCCTCACGTTCTATCTATGATTATACGCGTTTTTAAATGTTTTATTGTTGTGCTTTAAGCGTTTCTTTGTTTTTCGCATTTAAATAGCAAACTCCGCAAAGTGATTCATAAGCAACGTTGCTTTCGCCGTCGATTGCAATCTGATTGCCGCTAAATACAAATTGATTGTCGATTTTTCGACAGTTAAACTCTGCCTGCGAGCCACATCGGCACATGGTTGGTATTTTTTCGATATTGTCTGCCAGAGCAAGCAATCTTTTGCTACCTGCAAATAAACTCGATAAAAAATCAGTCCGAAGTCCATACGCAATCACAGAGATATTGTCGTGCTTTGCAATATTAAACAATTGATCGATTTGGTTTTCGGTCAAAAGCTGCGCCTCGTCAACTAATATACAGTGAATTTTTGAAAGATCACGATTAGTGGTATATTTTCTGACCTCATTTTGAACATTCGACTTTGGGCTGATTAAAATATCAACGTCTCGCCTTCCACCGGCTCGCGTAACAACTGTTTTGCCACCTTTGGTATCGATACTTGGTTTGATTACAATTACGTTTAGGCCACGCTCTGTATAGTTATAGGCGGTTTTTATTAGAATGTCGGTTTTGCCGCTATTCATTGCGCCATATTTAAAATGAAGTTTTGCCATATTTATTACCTCTTGTTTATTTTTTGTCCTCGCCCCACGCGATATCTATATTATATTGCTTGTGATTTTTAAAATCAAATAAAGTCCGCCAAATAGCGAACTTTATTGAATATACTAGTATATGGATTATAAAGCTGTTTCAACAGCTGCCCAGATAGCCTCTGGATTGTCAGCAGGGATGATAATTGCAACTTGGTCACCGACGTTGATACGGAAATATGTCACGCTAGCTAGCAAGATTCGATATTCGCGTCCGCTGGCTTCGACATAGTATGCTCCGTCGTGTTGGACTAATGTTCCAATAATTTGCTTGCGCTCTATTGGTCCGATTTGTTTGTAAATAAATCCACCGTCGTCAGTGATAGTTAGTTTAAGGATGTCGCCTTCGACTAACTTTGATTTGCTAGCATAGTTTGTTGGTACTGGGTATTCTTTGCCGTCAGGTCCAGCCATTTTTTGACCATCAAATACACCTTCAATGACTTTGCCTCGGGCATCTTCAGGGTTACTTGACTTTGGAGTGATGGCTGCTCCGTTATCACCAACGATGCTAATTAACAACTCTTTAGCTGCGGCAAGGTTAGTTTCTGCTTCTTGGATTAGTGCGTGTAAACGCTTGACTTGTTTCTCGGGTAATTCAGACATGGTAACTCGCAATTTCCTTTTGTCTATTTTTGTAGTTATATTACTTCTATATATACCAATAAACGTAGCTCTTGTCAATCAGATAGCCGATTTTAATCGACATTTAGCTGTTTTTATTAAAATCAAATTATTACAAAAGTGCATATCGTAAATTTGGTGGGGGCTAATGATAGACCCCACCCTATAAATTATATCCATGAGACGATTACATTGTGCGCACCAATTAAGAATAAAAACAAGAATATTTTAAGTTGATAATTCAGTAGGTATCTAAACTTGTCGATAAATATCATTCTGTTGATTGATGCCGATACTAAAATTAGTACAAATATCAATTCCAAGCACGCTATGGCCTCAGTGCAAATCGCTGCAATCTCTGGCAGAAAATTTGACGTTACGACTATTGCAAAAAATGTCGTAAATAGACTAAATAATGCTAATCCAATAATTGAAACAATATTATATCTTCTCAGCCACCGCGTGATATTATTTGATGTTTTATCTCTGTATTCACAAAAAACTAGCAACAAAATACATACAAGGTCTTCGACGTAATCTCGGTAACCCCAATGTTTAAGGGTGCCTTCAGTTGCCATCTTCAACGACTTTTTAGGTGAAAACCCAAGGCCTATATGGTAATTAAATTGTGTTACCATAAAATTCGTAAGTTTTCTTTTGAGAATTGATCTGTCAAATCTTGCAGAATCATTTTTTAATTCATCGCTAATTATGTCTTTGTGCTTGCCCGAGTCAATGAGGTCTAATATCACATCAACCATAACTTCAATGTTATTTAAATCTTTAGGCTTGATGCCGACGTCCATAACTTCACCTTACCTTTCGAAATAATCCGCTCTGTTGCCTGCTGAAAATTCAGTTCAGGTGTCTCGGATTCGTTTTTTATGTAAAAAACTAAACTACTCGGGTTTATGCCAAAGTAGTTTGCTAAAAAGCCTGATTTAGGTTTCTTGGCAAACTACTTTGGTAACGGGTCGATTTATCTGATATGCACTGTAATAATTTGATTTTAAAAAAACTACTAGCACGTCAATGTGCTAGTAATGTTATATTCTCACAATACGGCATATTAGTCAATTTTTAAAAAATCAAGTTATTACAAAAATGCACGTTAATTATTTCTTGGGACTATTAAGTAAATAGCCCCAAGAATTCATCATTACGACAATGAAAAAAGCGCCATGTATACTAATATAAGAATAATCATTTGCAGCACTAATATATTAAATAGCATTTTTCCGAGGATTTTTTTATTAAATGATATTGATAATAATATCAAGTAAGAAATTAACCACAAGCAGCTAAGTAGCTCGATTCTTTTGTCGACTATTGGGAGAATATTGTTCACCCAAAGAAATAACATCAATACGCTAATTATCCCACCTATAATATATGCTAAAATCATCGATGTCTTTTTTGGGTACGTCCAATTGCTAGCATCCGACATAGCTTCTTGCAGCCTGATTTCGTAATGCAAAAATACTTGGTCGGCGATTGCATTTGCATAATTCATACTTACGCTTACGCAACTTTCATTTAATATTTCAGCTAATGACAATTTGAGCGAGTCGTTTTTTGACAAGCCGTAATTGATGTTTGCTAAAAATGTTTGCTTGAGATTATTGAATAACGTATCGCTAGGTAGCATGTTTTCCATTTCCCGCCTACACTCGTCAGATCTGGTCATGCAAAATTCATGTGTATCAATGTAGTCGCTAAATGCGAGTAGCATTTCTTCAATGTCTTTGTCGTAATTGCGTGATAATAATATGAGTTTTTTAAAACTGGTTGGTTCAACGATTTCCATCTTAATCTCCTTTCACCCTTTTATGGGGTAATTTATTTACCGCTCATAAAATATGAATTTAGAGCAGTGTTTTAAGCCGGATGAATTGACCGGTCGAAAACACTACCCTAATAGAGATTTGTCGCATGATATTGACGTGCACTGTAATAATCTGATTTTTAAGGATCAATGGCCAACGCCAATAATGCTAGAATACCACTTCAGCTGTGTGTGTCAAGATAAAATCAATTTATTACAAATAGCGCACGTTTAAAATTTGAGTTCATTGGCCGAGGATAGCCTAGACCAATGAACCATACCATACTTATCGTTTGCGAGCTGACGGTCTAAAGAGCTCAATAAACATCAAAAATGGACTGAATATGATTATCATAAAAACTTCAATTTGATATTTACAGTATGCCCTTAACTCATCATCGGTGTTATAATTTTTATCTTTACTAATTAAAATAAAAATATAAAGAAACATGATTAGTGCAAATCCTAAAAACACACCCTGGACTGTTAATAGCCGAAAGAGTGGCAAGTCAGCAATTATCGATCCAAATAGGAAAAATAATTGTGCTGCAATTATTGTTGCGATTAAAGTGCACCAAATCGAATAGTATTGTTTCTTTGTGCTATTTCTTGCTCTAGCGGCGTAGCCTTTATCGATTTTATTTGGTGGCATACGATATTTGATCAATATGTCATCAACTGTATCGATATAGGCCCTGTATCTGCTGCTGCCATTTTCAACCCTTTTGATGTAGATATCTATCATCTCTTGTTCGATATCTAATCTGTCGTCCCAATAATATTCAATCTGCCCTCTTATATCTAAATTGATAAAACTAGATACAAGTCGTTTCTTTTCGTATTCGGTAATTTTCACCATTCATAACGTCTCCTGCAAGTATTTACTACTCAAGGTTCAGAGTAGTATATTTTTCAACTTTAAAAAAATTGATAAATATACTACTCTGAGTTTGACGGGATAATGTCTTAAACGTGCGCTGTAATAAATTGATTTTAATGTGCAAATTATGGTTACCATTAAGCATAATAGACGATTGGTAAATTTTGTCAAATTATAAAAATCAAATTATTACAAAAGTGCACGTTATCTTTTGGTAATGGATTGCGCCAGGGTTTTTGTGGCTCCCGGCGCAATGAGGTCAAAAACATAAATTACCAATTGCATTCAACATGATAAACGACAAGGCAATGTATATAACAGTAAAGTTGTCGATAATTAGTGAAAAGAATCTTGGTTTGCAACTGATATTCGCCCAGTACGCAAAAGTGTAGACAGTTACTGCCATAAAAAATATTCTGATTGTCGTTTCCGTGAAATTATATAGGAAAACATTACTTGGTTGACCGGCAAAATACCTTCCATCAGACGAGATTAGTGCTGCGGCTATATGAATGATGATCTCTATTGCCATAATATACATTAGTGAAAACGTGATACTTCTTTTTGCTTTTTCCATTTTATTAAACCACCTTTTTAATTTTTTAGATTAAATCTAATATTAGAAATAATCTAGGATAAAATCTGAATCAATATTGTAATTGGTTTAGATTTTATCCTAGATATTGCGAAAGGTTTAAGATAATGTGCACTGTAATAAATTGATTTTTAAAATAACAAATCAACAAACCGATTAGATCTGTTGATAATTATATTTTAACATTTGAATGTTATATTGTCAAATATTTGAAATGCTCGTCAATGATAACATTTACAAGATTTTCCACATGATTTTATGCTTAAAGCGTGAAAGTGTTGTATATTTTGCTAAAACAAAATACCACCCATTTCTGAGTGGTATCGTGCGTTTGTTTACAATATGATCGAATGTTTGCTAAATTAAATTAAGCAAGTTCTACTGTTGCGCCAGCTTCTTCTAGAAGTTTCTTGGCAGCTTCAGCTTCTTCTTTGTTTACTTTTTCTTTGACTGGTGAAGGAACACCATCAACGATTGCTTTTGCCTCACCAAGACCTAGGCCAGTGATTTCTTTAACTGCTTTGATAACAGCAACTTTCTGTGAACCAGCGTCTTTTAGAGTAACTGTAAATTCGGTTTTCTCGTCAGCAGCAGGTGCAGCATCGGCAGCAACAGCAGCAACAGCAACTGGAGCAGCGGCGCTAACGCCCCATTCCTCTTCTAGGTGTTTAACGATTTGGCTCAATTCTAGAGCGGATAGTTTGTTGAGTTCTTCAACGATTTTTGCTTGTGCAGCAGATAGCTTGATTTCTTCAGCCATGATTATATTCTCCTAATTATCTATGTTTCGGTTATTGAGGCTTTCGCAACCGTTTCTACTCAGAACGACTCCGCGCCAAGAATTTCACGAATTAGCGATGTAAATTCTTGGGCTCTCATACGTTCTGCATAGAAAGGTTGCTAAATCCTCTCAAACTTTATAGATGGTTTATTAATTAAATGGTTACAAAATTAGATTGATTCAGCACGTTGTGAAAGCACCTGAGCGAAACCACGTTGTGTACCATTGGCAACTCGTAGGAATCCTGTAAGTGGTGCTGCGATAACGCTGACGACTTGACCGCGGAGTTGATCCTTGGTTGGAAGTGCAGCGAGAGCTGTAACAGTAGCTGTATCAAGTGATGCGCCTGTGCCGTCAAAACCAGCAACCAGTTTTAAATCTGGGTGGGCTTTGGCAAACTTAGCTAAAACTTGAGCTGGGGCAACTTCGTCTTCGCTTGAAAAAGCGTAAACCAATTGACCAGTTAATAGACTAGTGTCAGCAGCTTTGAACTTTTCGTTCTGTCCTAGTGCAACGCGGATAAGGCGGTTTTTAGCAACCTTGATTACTACGTTGTTTTCACGAGCAGCAGCACGAAGTTCTTGCATATCAGCAACGGTTAGATTGGTGTAGGCTGCGCCCACAGAACCTTTTGCGTTTGCAAATAATTCAGCTAATTCTGCAACCAAAGTATTCTTTTTATCGCGTGAAATTGCCATAAAAATCCTCCTTTAGTTGTTTTATTATTTATTCGACCAGATTGTAAACGTTCCAGACGGCGGATGCTCGGGTAAAAGAAAAAGTCTTTGGACCTCGCATCGCCAAAGACTGATTTTGAATAATGTATTTATGTTACATAATCCTCGGTAGCTAATTAAGTGTTGCCACTGCTACTGTCTTTGGTTTTGTCTAAAGAGGAGTATATCAAATCGCTTATCTGTTGTCAATATTATTTGATATGCGTCTTTATCGAAGTTCGAATTTGTTGCTGGATTTCATCGATTGATTTCATTTGATTTTTTTCATCGATACATTGTATAGCGATGAATTTGTCTGGATAAAGTTGACAAAGTTCTTCGTAGTTTGCTTTTGCGCGGTCGAGGTGTGAAGCGTCGGCTTCGTGTATGTCGCGTTTTTTGTCAGTGTACGAACGAGTGTCCTTTTTGTCGACGTTTGATTGCATCATTTCTGTCGACATCAACAGCACAATATTGATGTCAGGGCGTGGTATGCCGAAAATATCATATTCTAAATACATTGCGCGCTCGTAATATTCTTTGCGCTCTTTTGTGTCAGTAAACTTAGTGCCTTGATGAGCTAGGTTGGACGCTACGTAGCGGTCGGCCACAATAATACTGCTTGGTCTGTCAAGAAAAGTTGTCATCTCATCTTTGGCGGCAAAACGATCAACTGCATAAGCCAGGCCTGCTAGGTCGCCTGATATTTGGTCGGCCGATCCGTAAGCGCCATTTAAATATTGACTAGCGTAATATGATGATTTTTCGGTATAGCGCGGAAAGCTAATTTTGAAAACGTCTTTTTTAAGCTCTTCACTAAAGTATTTACGAAGGATTTCGGCTTGGGTTGCCTTGCCTGTACCGTCACCACCCTCAATTGCAATAAATAATCCACGTTCAGTCATTACTTAACCCCTTCTGGTAGTCCTTTAATAATTTGTGGAGCTTTGCGAACGTCCTTGTACGCCCGCGGGAGCATTTGTTCTGGAGACCAGTTAGCGATTAGCTCGTCAAGGTCGCTAGTCGTTTGATATTTACCACTGACGCCGCCCCGACTGTCGCTATAGTCACCTTCAACTTCGCCGGTTGTGTGAAATATCAATTGCCCTACACGCTCGCCAACTGGTAGAACAACTGATTCGTGCTGATTCAGATTATAAATCTCGAGTGTAATGCGATTGATATAGCCTGGGTCAACCCAGCCGGCGTCAAAGCAGACCGCAACGCCATTGCGACCCCAACTGCTACGCGCCTTAACCTCGGCTGCGCCGCCGTGTTTGCGGATGCCGATAAATTCGTGAGTGTGTGCCAGGATTCGCTCGCCTGGTCTTAGGACGATGATTGGGTGGTTTTCGGGAATGTTATTGAATAGCTTATAGCCGTATTTGTCGCACCACCGTTTGTGAGGCATGGCTACGAGTGGACCTTTGAAATATCTGGAAACATCATGTTGGTCAAATGGATTGTAGATTCTGGCGTCTTCAGTGTATTCTTGTTTATAAAAATAATGACCCAATGTAAAATCCAGGCTAGCCTGTGAGACGTGATCTGGATTAAACGGAACGCAAACGACAGTCCCATTGTCGATCGCTGATTTGATATCTTTATTGCTGTACACGCTCATAAAACAACCCTCGTATAATTAACAAAATTTATAAACTCCCCCATCGAAATCTTTATAAATTGTAGCATAATCAGCATGTCTGTTACTATTGTAATATGAAATATATTATTGTGGCGTATGATAAAAATCGGTTAATTGGTGGCAACAACACTTTGCTATGGCAGAATGACATGCCGGTTGATATGAAAAGATTTCGTGAATTAACGACTGATAATGTTGTAATTATGGGTCGTAAAACTTATGATTCGATAGGTCATCCACTGCCGAACCGACAAAATATTGTAATTACTCGTCAAGATATGCAAATTGAGGGCGCGGTAGTGGTTGATAGTCTAAAAAAAGCTTACCAGGCGGCTGAAGCTGGCAAGGATATTTATGTTATTGGTGGTGGTCAGATTTTTGCAGAGTCACTTTCGGATATCGACAGAATCCTGGCGACCGAAATTGAGGCTTCCTTTGAGGGTGATATTTATTTCTCTGAGTTACCAGATGGCTGGGTTGAAGTTTCGCGCGTAAAATATTCAAAAGACGAAATGAATAAATACGATTATTCATTTGTAGATTACATCAAACAGCAATAGGAGCCTTGATTGGCGGATGTGGGTCATAGCCTACTAACTCGAAATCGTCAATTTTAAAGTCAAATATGGACTTTATGTTAGGGTTGATAATCATTTTTGGAAGTTTTTTAGGCTTGCGACTTAGTTGTAGTTTGACCTGGTCGAGGTGGTTTAAGTAAACATGTGCATCGCCAATCGTATGAACGAATTCGCCAGGCTGCAATCCGACAACTTGCGCGACCATCATTGTTAGTAGTGAGTACGAGGCGATATTAAATGGCACGCCCAAGAACATATCGGCGCTGCGCTGGTACAGCTGACAATTTAATTTACCTTCCAATACATTAAATTGGAATAAACTGTGGCATGGTGGCAAGCCAGCTTTTGTCATTTCTTCAATATCAGTGACGTTCCAGGCTGACACTATCATTCGGCGAGAATCAGGATTGTTTTTTAGGGTGTCAATTAGCTCTGCTATTTGATCGATTTCCTCGCCATTTTTACCAGGCCAATGTCGCCATTGGTGGCCATAAACAGGTCCAAGCTTGCCGTATTTCAGGGCAAAATCATGGTCGGTTTTAATATTTTCAACGTATTCTTGCAAATAATCGCTCCACTCTTCCGAGCCTACTGCGGGTATATCTTGACCGATTTCTTTTAAATATGCCCTAAACGGCCATTCGTTCCAAATATTAACATTGTTTTTGACCAAGTATTCAATGTTGGTTTCGCCACTAATGAACCACAAAAGTTCGTGGATAACGCTATTTAAGTTTAATTTTTTAGTGGTAACAGCTGGAAAACCTACGCTTAAATCGTACCTAGTTTGGCGACCGAATACATTTTTAGTTCCTACGCCAGTGCGGTCAGATTTAACTACGCCGTTGTCGTTTACGTCTTTTAAAAGGCTCAGATATTGTTTCATGTTACCTCCGCGAAATGTTTTATTAGATTTATTATGACAGAGATCGAGGAGCCGTCCAAACCCTAGCGTGACCATGTACGGCTTGTGTGCAAACCTGAAATTGTTATTGCATATCCGCAATAACAATTTGATTAGCTTTCAGCCAACCTTCAGTTGTGCCGCTATCAATATACCGTCCTTCGGCTTTGATAACCTTAAGCTTCCCGCCGCTAGCGATGTATTGATTGATTGGGTCGGTTATGTAATATTCACCGTCAATATTTTCAAGGTTGGCGTGTTTTTCGATCATTTTTAGTGCAGCATAATTAAATACATACTTGCTGACATTAACCATGTTGCTTGGTGCATCTTCGGGATTTGGTTTTTCGACAATACCCTCAAATTCGCCGTTTTCATTGGCCTTGATAACTCCATATTTTGAAACGTCCGAATGTGGCACTTCAATTCCTAACATTGCCGAATTATCGCCAGCGGCCTCGATTAACCTGGCGACTTCAGATTTGCCGTCCTTATGATAGATTCCGTCATCACCCATCAATACAATGGCTGATTCATTTTCTTCCAAAAGAGGCACAACTAGACCGACTGGTATCGATGTACCGTATTTTCCGTAGCTAGACTGAGTAATATAGTGCATTTTGATCTGAGGAGGCGCGATTAGCGGAAGCATCTTCTCTTTGCCATTGCGCTTTAAGTAGTCGATTAAGTCTATATTTGAACGATAGTAATCGCGCAGCTGTGTACTTTGCTCGCTAATAACAAAATAAATGTCGGTAATTCCGGCCGCAATACAATCTTGGACAACGTAATCAACTACTGGTCGATTGCCAATTGGCAACATACATTTTTCGATGGCTTTGGTAATTGGCAGACGTCGGGTACCCCAACCTGCGACAGGTATAATAGCTTTTGTAATATTCATATCTGCTAATTATAAACTAAAATTTATTGAAAATAAAATAGCCGAGGTAGTCCCCGGCTATTTTAAATTAGCAAAATCGATTAAATAATGCTCTCGACCTTGATGCTTGGACCTTGTGAGGTAGCGATCGAAGTTGATTTAACGTACATACCTTTTAGGGTTGTAGGCTTCTGTGATTTTAGGCTGTCAAAGAATGCATTTGCATTTTCTTGCAATTTAGCTGTGCCAAATGATACTTTACCAACGCTCAGGTGAACGATAGCTTGTTTGTCGACTCGGTATTCAACTTTACCGGCCTTTGCTTCTGAAACGGCTTTAGCGACGTCAACGGCAACTGTTCCGCTCTTAGGGTTTGGCATTAAACCACGTGGACCAAGCAAACGTGCGTATTTACCAAGTTTTGGCATGTACTGTGGAGTTGCGACTAGGATGTCAAAGTTGATTTCTTCTTTGTCTAATTGTTTTAGAAATTCTTCGTCGCCAACAACGTCAGCACCAGCTTTTGTGGCTGCTGCGTGTTCTGATTCTGGTGCAAATACAGCGACCTTGATAGTCTTACCTGTACCATTTGGTAGTGATACGGTTGCGCGGATGTTTTGGTCGGCTTGGCGTGGGTCAACACCTAATTTGACGTGAATTTCAACGCTAGCGTCGAATTTGCTTGGATTAGTTTTAGTAGCAAGTTCAAGTGCATCTGTTAATGAATAAGTTTTTGAATTGTCAACAAGCTCGGCAACTTTGCGGTAAGCTTTGCCACGGCGCTCGAGTAGTGAGCGAGTAATTGGCTTTGGTCCTTTTTTGACAGCAGCTTCAGCTTCGTCAGATTGAGGGGTGGTATCGCCGTGCTCTTTGCGCTCTTCTTTGGCGATTTTTTCAACTACTTCTTTGATTGCTTTTTCGCTTCGCTTGCCTGATTTAGCAAGTTTTACATCTGCTTCGACGATTTCTGCAACTGGAGCGTCGGTCGAGATTTTAGCCTCGGCAATCGCTGCTTCGATTTCAGCAATTGTATTAGCCTCGGTAACTTTTAACTTTAGTTCTGATGCAACGATCAGTAGGTCTGCTTTTTTGGCCATTAGTATGAACCCTTTCTGTGGTAATAGCGGCGGTTTTAATATCGCCTCCCAACATTGATTTGTTATAAATCTATTGTATCATATTTGGCTGTTATTGTATACGGTCCGAGATAAGACTAAAGTGTTAAATTGTAGCTGTAGGTATATCAATTTCCTAGACAACGTACAGAGTAACCATAATACTTACCAGCCTCCGCGCCCCTAACTATTTTCGATTCGGTTAAATACAGAAACCTAGCCCATGCATCATACGAACTAGACCATAGATTAGTACCAGTGTTTAAATAACCAAAGCCTCCGCTAGAATAGCGATAGCCAGCAAGGGGTATGTTAAGCTCAGAACTACCGCCAAATTTCATCTTCGTGCCTTGATTTGTGCCGCGCCATCCTTCTGCATCAGCCTGTTCCTGGGTCATCCCTAGGTGCATTTCAAGCGTCTTCCAATCATTATCGCTTGGAATATGACTACCTAATGGACAAATACCTTGTGCACCTTCGGTTGTGCTGTAATTCATAGCTTCATCCCACTGGTATAGTCCGCCGTTGTCATTGGCGGTGCAGTTAGCTTCGTCGTCGTCATTACAGTATTTCTCTACTATGTTTGTGCCACCGTTGTCGGTTTGCTCTAGATCCCCATTTATTATCGTACCTACATTCAAATTCTTCCTAGCCCACCGCTGAGTGCCAACGGTAATCCAATCAGATTCTGGGAGGGTTGGTTCAGCTGGAGCGGCTGCGGCTAGTTTTGGAGTTGAGTCGTTAGTCACTTCGAACGTAATGTCTGATTTAGTTAGTTTTAGAATGTAAGTTAAGCCATTGTCGATTGTAGTGTATTCTAATGATTTGTTTTTAAGACAGTATTTAGTGTCGTTTATAGGGTCGGTTGGACATTTATTTGCATCCATTGTTGTTGGATATGTTTCATGTTCTGTTTTGTATAGGATAGTCCTATGTAGGATACTATTACTATGGCAGCTAGGATACCTATTATTACTATGACTATTAGGAGTTCTACTATGGTGAAGCCTAATGGTTTATTATCAATGTTTGATGTTATTTTTTTACTCACACACATCCTTGTCAATTTTAAAAAATATTAAATTCAATAGTTGAATATTAGCACAAGCTTATTCGCGCGGTCAAACAAACTGACTTTCATAGAGAAATTTCCTTTACGTATAATATTTATAATCAATGTATTATAATATAATCTTGAATGAGTAAATATGACCTTATAGTAGTTGGCGGTGGCGCATCGGGGATGATAGCGGCTGGACGTGCTGGCGAGCGCGGACTTCGCGTTCTTTTGCTAGAGAAAAATATAAAACTAGGCAGCAAGATACTAATCACCGGCAATGGTCGCTGCAATATATTAAATGCCATAGAAGACGAACATATGCTTTTGGAAAAATATGGTAGTTCAAAAAAGTTCCTATATTCGATTTTTGCTCAGTTTGGAGAGAAAGAGGCATTCGATTTTTTTAATTTAGGCGGATTACCGCTAGTAATTGAAGGTAATAATCGTGCATTTCCAAAATCACAAAGCGCGCAAGATGTAGTAGACTTTTTGGCTGATTATATGCGTAGGGGTAACGTAGAAGTGCGAAATCAGCGTGTTGTTTCGTCTGTGCAAATGAAAGATGGTAATATCGAATCTATTACATGCGGTTCTGATGTATTAATTGCTGATGAATATATATTTGCAACTGGCGGCACGTCTCATCCAGAAACTGGCTCAACTGGTGATGGCTATAAATGGTTAAAGCAACTTGGGCATACGGTCATCAATCCAACTCCGAGTTTAGTACCTCTTCGTGTTAAAGAAAATTGGGCGAAGGAATTATCGGGCATATCGTTAGAAGATATGAAGATCACATTTTTTGTTGATAATAAAAAAGAATTTAAATTAAATGGCAGGATACTGTTTACTCATTTTGGCATTTCTGGTCCGCTGATTCTCAATTGCGCCTCTAAAGTTTCGAAGCTATTGCCAACGGGCGTTGTTACTGCCGAGATTGATATGTTTCCAAAGTTAGATTCTGGGAATTTAGAGCGTAAAATAATTAGTATTTTTGATACCAATAAGAACAAAACACTGAAAAATATTATTAGCGAATTAGTGCCGGCGGGAATGTCCAAAGGAATGTTGGTATTACTATCTGGGCAAATGGATATGGATATAAAAGTTCATTCAGTGACAAAAGACAATCGAAAAAAGATAGTCAATTTGTTTAAGGCGCTGCCAATTACAATCACTGGATTGATGGGCCTAGATAGGGCGATTGTTGCCGATGGTGGCTTACCGTTAACTGAAGTAGATATGAGAACTATGCGATCAAAGAAGGTTAATAACCTTTTCGTGACTGGTGATTTATTGCATATTAATCGGCCGTCAGGTGGTTTTTCGTTGCAGTTATGTTGGTCTACTGGCTACGTGGCCGGATCTAATGCCGGTAGTAAAGATTGAGATACTAAACTGTCCTTGATTACTGTTTGTCTATATATTTCAAATCATCAATCATGTATTGCCAAAAGTTCGCTGAATTAGGACACTTAACAGGTCCGTCTACCTGCTGTATTGTTGGCGTGTTTTTGCATCCACCGAATGGGTGGCTTGGGAAGAACGGCAAAAAAGATAAAATTGCAAATATAATAACGATAAAACCAACACTAACTAATAAAATTTTACTTTGTTTTTTCATAAGCCCCCTATTAAATATATAGTAATATAATAACACAATACATTTTAATGTATTAGCTAATAGGTGCAAGGTCAGTCTGTCAATATAATATTATTTACAAACCGGTCTTGCACCTTGGCTATTGTTTCAAAATAGAATTAATTACTGTTTTTCCAACCAGTGATTTATAGGCTTTTTGAGCTTCGTCTATTTCGTCACTTAAGTCTTCGCCGGTGATTGCACTATTTAATTTTAGGCATTCAATTATTGAACTGACTGGCTGGCTTTTGAGTCGTTTGATTGCGTCTTGATATTCATTGCGGATATCTGCTAAATATTCCCTTCGTTGGATATTTGGTGCATCTAAAATAGTACTAATCATTGTCATTTGGTAATTTTCTGGATTTGGCGGATTTACGATATCTTTCATGTATGAGGTTTTTTGTCGAATAATACTAATCGCCCTTTTCAGGCTGCCTTTTGAGTTTTTACGTGATTCAATAAGGTTGTTTATTAGTATGGCGAGTTCAAAATTATAAGCTTTGTCTATATCATGTATATCGGCACTTTCGCCAAGTCTATGTTTCGTATAATCCATTATCGTATCTGCGTTTTTGCCTATCTCGACTGCTGCGCCATAATATAATTTTCCGGCAAAAACAAAGTCACGAACCTGGGGCGATAATTTAGTTAGCGCAATCCCGTCACGAAGCATCTCTTCGCTGATGTTATTCCCATTTTTTCTAATAAAATCGGCGTTTGATGACCAGTGACTTATATCGTCAATTTCGGCGTTCTTGTCAAAGCCGTACTGAAACATTTCAACGATAGCCATTGCGCGTCGCTCTGGCTTGATATTGTTATAGGTATTTTCGGCTAGCTGAAGGCTGAGAAAGTCGGCCGATGAGGCGATATTGTGAATTTTAGCTACAATTCCTTTTGGTTGACCGTCGTCGCGCTGAAGCGCTTTAATTGACTTCAGCCTGGAGTGGCCAGCGATTAGTACAGGAAATATGCCGTTGTTAGGCTCGCCAAAATCATCAATGTCGGCATTAGTGTTCCATATACTATTTATAAAATCTAAATGGCTTAATAGTTGATCGCGCGACATTAGCGCAATATCAACTGGATTCAGTAGTCTGCCGGTACTTTTAATAGATTGTGTTAATTCAACTTGTGCATGATTTTCGCTGCCACGGACTTGTGGCAATACAACGACTTGATCTACGGGAAGTTTTAAATACTCATAATGACCATAAGTCTCGCCAAGCTCGGCGTCAGAGTATTCAGGTCTAATTAGGGTCGAATTGGTATTGTTTTCGCAAGATTTCATCTTTATGATTTAACGATAATTTTTATCATTATGCAAACATAAGCTACTATCTTAAGCAGCAGCCGTGTCTGTCTAGGGTACTAGAATGCTGGTTATTGTACCTGTGGCATTTGCGGAAGTTACGCTTGGCGTGCTAATAGTTGCGTTTGGTGATGAAGTTGGCGCGGTTGGTGTAATTGGTGTGATTGATGGGCTGCCCGGGGTCACTGACGGGCTTTGGCACATTGGCGAACTACAGTTATTCATTGTTCCGTCTGCTTTAACTTTCAATAACAACATGTCTTGGTTGCCAGCGCCCCAGCCTGTCGTATAGCCAGATATAGCAAAGCCATTGTCGCTAGTTCGGATTATGCTTTGGCTGCTATCTGACCCTGTTCCGCCCCATGTTCGGTTCCAAGCTAGGGTTCCGTCTGAATTGAATTTAATTAGTGCAATATCGTAACTTCCGGCGCCATAGCTCATTGTCGCGCCAGCAATGACAAGCCCATTATCGTTTGATTTTGTCAGTCCATAGCTGTAATCAAAAGCCGCACCGCCCCATGTTTTACTCCAAACAATACTGCCGCTTGTGTCGAATTTGTTCAGGAAAATGTCACCAGCCGTACCATAACTGGCTGTCTGGCCGCCGACTGCATAGTTACCGTCGCCAGTTTCAACTACTCGACGATTGATTTCGTTGTTTGCGCCTCCCCAGACTCTGTTCCAGGCGAAGTTTCCGCTGGAATCATATTTAACCAAAAAAGCATCCGAGCCACCAGCGCCATAGCTATATGTCTCACCGGTAACTAAATAGCTACCGTCGCTTGCTTGAATAACATTCTGTCCTGATTCGCCGCTAGCTCCACCCCAGATGTTGTGCCACGATAAATTACCGCTCGAATCGTATTTGTTAATAAACATGTCGTTACCACCCGAGCCTAGCCCCGTATAGCCAGTGACAACAAATCCCCCATCGCCAGTTTGGCTTAAGCTATTGCCGATATCAGCACTGGCGCTGCCCCATGTTTTACTCCACAGTACATTGCCGCTTACATCAAATCGAGCCAGGAACATATCTGAATTACCGGCAGTGAAACTGTATGTATAACCTGTGATTGCGTACCCGCCATCACTTGTTTGAACTATACCATAACCATGATCAGTACTGACACCGCCCCATGTTTTAACCCAACTAAGGTTTCCTTCGCTGCTGTATTTTGCAATGTATGCGTCGTAAGCAGTATTTCGACCAGTGACGACATATCCGCCATCGTTAGTTTGTGCGACACCGTTACCATATTCGTCGTCGTTGTTACCCCAGGCTGTTGCGAACGAAGCTGCTGGCGTAACTGCGACTGGCTGTAATTTATCGGTTGTGCGATATGTTTTTGCAAGTTTAGTGACTTCAATTGTAAATGTCTGATAAGGAGATTCAGAGTTATAAGAAAAAGAGCTGCCTGGGGTAAGTTTAATACAATAATTGTTATCGGTTGGTACCGGACATCCATTACTATCAAGTGATGAGGGGTAGGCGTCGTGCTCAACGTAATATAATTTAAGCTTTTTTGATGCATTGGTAGAATCTGATTGAATGGTAGCATCGTTTGCTTTTGCTGATATGCCAACGTATGAGACGATTGTTATAGCCGCCAATATACCAATAACAACAATAACGACTAAGAGCTCGACTATTGTAAAGCCGGATTGCCTAATGCCTATTTTTAATTTCATAAATGATTTCTTGTGCACTTCGGTTTCCTCTTTTCGCATCTAATTTAAAGCTCAATGATTGAATATTAACACAAGCGAATTAGGTTGGTCAAATGGTGACGTAATATAAAAAGCACCGCAATTGTTTGCGGTGCTTTTTTGAAGTTTCTGAGTGAATTAACCTTCGACTTCAACTCCCATTGATCGAGCTGAGCCAGCGATAATTTTAACACGGCCTTCTAGGTCGATTGCGTTTAATTGATCTTTTTTGATCTCGGCAATTTCTTCTAGTTGTGCGCGGGTAATTTTACCAACTTTTTCGGCATGTGGCTTGCCGCTGCCCTTTTTGATGCCTGTTTTTTCACGAATTAAATCGTCAACTGGTTGACCAAGTGATTTCCAGTTAAATGTTCGGTCTTCGAACACTTGCATGTGAACGATAACGTCTTTGCCCATTAAATCTTTGGTTGCTGCGTTAAATGGATTGATAAAATCCATCATATTTAGACCCCACTGACCCAATGTTGAGCCAACTGGAGGACCTGCGGTTGCTTTGCCGGCAGGGATTCGTAATTTTAGATTACCGATAATTTTCTTTGCCATATTATTTTCTTTCCTTGTACTCGATTAATCGAGTGCGTAACTGCGTTATTGTACCTTATTAACCTGTAATGCGTCAAGTTCGACTGATGTATCGCGACCAAACATACTGACCATAACCTTGACTTTGCCTTTTTGCGTGTCAATTTCGGAAATTGCACCGTCAAAGCCTTTGAAAGGACCATCGGTGATGCTGATAACTTCACCGATTGAAAAGTCGATGTTGTGTTTTGGATCTTCGACGCCCATTCGTTTCTTGGTTTTAGCAATTTCGCTGTCTGAAACTGGTGTTGGCTCGGTGCCTGTACCGACAAAGCCAGTTACACCAGGTGTATTGCGGATAATGTACCAAGTTTCGTCGGTTAATTTCATCTCAACTAGGGCATAACCTTGGAAGATTTTCTTTTCGACAACTTTGCGTTTGCCGTTTTTGATTTCAATTTGCTTTTCTTTTGGCACCATAACATCAAAAATCTTATCAGCCATATCTACGGCGTTGATTCGTTGTCGGATGCTTTCTGCTACCTTTTCTTCGTAACCACTGTACGTATGAATTGCATACCATGAACGGGTTGAGTCGTATCGATTTTTTGACATAATTTCCTTTACTTCTTTAGTATTAGTTCAAATAAATATTTAAAACCGGCATCCAAAAACACAATCAGTGCTAAAAAGAACGCGCTGAACAATATAACTGCTAATGTTAGGCTCCAGGTTGCACTGCGGTTAGGCCATCGAACTTGTTTCAGTTCAATCCATGCACCCTTGAAATAACCACCAATCGCCGCTAAGAGTTTAAATATACCCTTTTTAGGCTTTTTGGGTTTAATTACCTTGGACTTGATTTTTTTGCTAGGTTTTTTGTCCTTTTTAAACGCCACTATTTTACTCCTAAATTAAATAGCCTGCTCAAGGCAGACTGTCAAGTACTAGTGTAGTTGATTTATGGGGTTTAGTCAATAGAATGCATATTATGCTTGCTAGATTGAGATGTTTATTTTATAATTAAGGGATGTGCGATTTAGCTATTTGCGTACGGCCTAGCTAGATATGCATAAATTCAGTAAGGAGGTGTCATCCGTTGAAAACGAAAAACGTTGATGACAAAAAAAGTGGAATTGTTTTTCTGGATAAGTTCCGAAACCGCGCGGTCGAGGACGAAACAGAAAAAACAAAGTCTCAAATGATTCAATCTAGTGATGAAAAGAGCTTGATTGAAGAGATTGGAATGGTGAGGTTGAGGGTTCAGGCGGCGGAAGCGAACTTAAAGCACGAAAAAGATGTTCGCTTCGACATTAAAGCTAAAAATGAACCCAGGATCAAAGAGATTGAAAAGAAAATCGAAACATTGAAAAATGCTGATGGTGACGTTGTTTTTTTGGTTAACGATAAAAACATTGACAGCCGCGGCGAGTACACAACTTCGTTTTATCTGGAAAATCCGCACAAGAAAGAGATTTCGGCTTTAAAAGAAGAACAGCGCGTCTTGACCAAACAAATTAAAGCGACAAGTGTATCGGTTGATACGGGCTATGAGTTGTTGGCAAGCGCAATGTTATCGCTTAAAGAGCTGGAATCTGACCTTTTCATGATTCAAAAGAGCGAACAAAGAACAGAAGAACCAATAGTTGCTACGTTAGCTGCTGATCATACCCATATAGACCCTCTATATGGCGACGATTTAGTTGGTAATCCTAGTTTTTTTGAAAAAGTTTCAGAATTTTTCGGTCGTCTTTTATCCCGACTACCATTTAGAAAATAAACCACTAACCCCTTCACCCCAACAAAGGTCAGTATACAGTACTGGCCTTTTAAAATGCTCTGAATTTTGGCGTCGCTTGTAATTGTATGTCGTTTATTATATAATATATTTAATATGTATTTAATACATATAGCTCTTGTTGTTTGTGCATCATGAAAAAGAGGTGTGCTGTTGGAAAATAATTCAGATAGTGAGCTTTGGGCTGAGTTTAACTTAGTCGAATCAAAGTTTCTAGAAATTTCGGCTCGCTATGGCGAGTCAAAAAGAAAGTTTGATGAGTTGTGCGGCAAAAATAACGCACAGATTCATAAACTTAAGACCGAATTAAAGCTGTTAACGGGTCCTGATAACGTAATTCTGGCATTCAAAATTGACGAAGAAAAGTTTATCGATCAAGGTAAGGTTTCTCCTCTCTACTATTGCATTGATAATCACAGTAAGCGTATTTTTGAACTAAGAACTGAAATCAGAGATTTGATCGATGAACTAAATGTCGGTCAAAAAAAGTTTTATAAGATTCAGACTTGCTTTCAAGAATCCTTATCTGAATATAATTTAATTTCTGATAAGGTTCATAACATGAAAGAAAGTAGTTTGAATAAGGCGGCGGATATAAGCAGGCTAGATGTAATACTGGATCAAGATTATACTCTGGTTGAGAAAATAGCCGATACTGTTAAATATAAATTTAGCTCTATGTTCCGTCGCAAAAACTAACGACATAAAATAATAACACAAATTAGCAAGAGCGAAGCTGGCTGGTAAAGTATCATTATTGATATAATACCAGCCTTTTCTAATGGCTAGACAAAATTGTAAAATGTTTCATAGTATTGACAAATACATTATTTTGTGATACAATTCAGCTTAAATGTATATATCAATACATATAGTTCATTGAAAAGTCAAATTGTTATAGTGCACATCCCTTTTTAGTAATTAGTTGGAAGCGGTACCTATGACTAATCGAAAGTGTTGATTGGTTTTAGGTACTGCTTTCACATCTTCTTGGTTTAAGCCAGCGAAGAAATTTATTTTAGGGGGTAAAGCAGATGTTATTGGGTATTATTCATTTTTTAGGCTACTTGTATTTAGGAATTTGTGTTGTGGTTGGAGTTACTTACCTAACCCTGTATGCGTTCTGGTCGGCTTATTTAGCCGTCAATGGTAAGGGCGATAGAGCAATGCAGCTTGAAGGTAACGATATCGAGGCCTACTTCTTTTTCTTACTAGGTAATTTGATTATTAAATCAATCAAATTACGACGCAAATTTCGTCATTTTGTCGAAATGCGACGACAGAAAAAATTAAAAAAGGCGATTAGTCGCCTAAGCCATTAACACTGTCCGTTAGTAGGTTGCTGAATTTTAGCGACCTACTAACACTTATCACACGATGTGCACTTTTATAACAATTTGATTTTAAATTTATTTATCACCGAATTTTGGCAATTTAAAGCTGAAAGTTGAGCCGTAATTTAGTCGACTTTTTACTTCAATTTTTGCACCAATGCGCTTGGATAGCTTTGATGCAACATATAAACCAAGACCTGTGCCACCAGTTTCGCGTGTTCGATAATCTTCGCTACGGTAAAATTTGTCAAATATTTTGTCTTGGTCAGTTTTACTGATGCCGATGCCAGAATCTTTCACCGAAAATTCAATCTGATCATCCTTTTGGCTGATTGCGATCTTAACACTACCTTCTTTTGTGTATTTAAGGGCGTTAGTTATAAAGTTTTGAAGCAGTTCTTCTAGATATAGACGACTGGTTTTAACTTTACCGAGGATTGGACTGATATCAAGATCAAGCTGAAGCTGTTTTTTGACGGCTTCGTCGTGATACTTGTCGTACAATTTGTGCGCTAGTTCACGAACGTCGATTTCTTCGGTGTCGGCCAGCACTCCACGTTCAGCGCGCGACAATGTACTGAGGTCGTTTACCATATTGGCTAGGAAGATTACTTGATCGTGCGCTACATTGATAGAGTCCTTGAGCATTTCGTTTGTTATATCAGGATGGGACATCATTAGTTGGACGTTCGAGATAGTGCCTTCAGCAATAGTAAGTGGCGTACGAAGTTCGTGGCTAATAACGCTAATAAATTCGTCGCGTTCTTCCTCGAGGCTTTTGGCTTTGGTGATGTCACGCATGATAATAATGTAGCCATCATGGGTTTCGCCTTTTTTAGAGCGGCTAAAGCTGCTACGGATTGGTGAATAAGTTACCTCCAGGCGTATTTCTTCGCCGTCACTAAATGTATAGTTTAAATCGTCGCGCTTGATTACTGTTTTTAATTTTTTGCATTCCTTGAATAGACTGACGGGTGTATCATTTTGATCGATTAGTGATATAACTTCGTCAATATGATGGCCGTTGAGGCTATTGTTGGTGTCGAGTAGGTTTAGGCTGGCGGCATTATAAACTCTGATTATGCCGTCCATATCGGTACTGAGAACTGCATCGGATAAGTTATTTACAATCGTAAGTGTGCGGTCGCGATGCAGGGACTCTTGGGCCTTGCTGATGTTTAGCTCTTTTCTGGAAATCTTTTGTGATTTAGAGAAGCTCATAATAATAAGGCCAGTTAGAATGATAATTATTAGTGATAATAGCTCGCTAGTAATAACTGCATAATTTAACTCTTTCCAGTAAATTATATTGACGGCAACGACTGATATATACCCCATTATGCTGAGCTGTAATCCCAATTCGGCAAATCTGGCGTATGAAATAACGGCTAGGATTAGCCAGAAGGCAACGAATGGCGACGAGACGCCAGATATGAAAACTAGGTAAACTCCAATCAGTACATGGAAGGCGATTAGCTTGAGGGCGGATTCGAAGTTGCTCTTGCTGGGTAGTGCAAATTGAATAATGCTGAGACAAGAACATAGCGATACGATCAACAATAACTCAAGATTAGTTACTTCATGGGTTGAATTGATAACGTCGACTTGGACTAATATTCCATAAACCGCAAAGATAATCGGCAAAAAAAGTATCGAAACTCGAAAAATAAACGCTGAAAATGGTTTGTAACTAGGTCCACCCTTATACATCTTGTGCTTATTATACATGGCATGTCTATTTTTATATAGACGGGTTTTGTAATTTTAATGCATTCCGATGAATTTTGTAGTTTGGGTCGGCCACTCCAACTAAATTCCAGAAAGATGAGCTATGGTTCATTTGTTTGGTGTGCGATAGTTCGTGTATTAAAATGTAATCGATTAGTTCAAACGGTAACTTCATGAGGGCAATATTTAGGCTGATAGTGCCATTACTACTACAACTCCCCCATCTGCCGCTAGCGTGTGAAAATTTGACTCGGTCGTAAGAATAACCATATTTGTCAGCGAGAAATGATAGGCGCTTTGGTAAATAGCTTTTAGCTTCGATACGAAGGGCGGCGATGATTTTGTCGCGAATTTCGCGTTCAACAATGTTATCGTATAAATTTTTGTCTTGTGGTAATTTGACTATTATTTGTTGACCATGAAGTGATACGTTGAAGTTTTGGCCACTTGTTTCGTGGATTATCAATGTATGGCTTTTACCGATTTGCATACCGTTTAGATATTCATACTCTGGCCTTGCCCTACTTAGCATTGATCGAAGCTCATTTCGAGAGGTTTTAACCAAATGTTTAACTAGTAGGATTGGCGCATACATTGGCAATGAAGCTCGCAATGTTCCGTCGGGCGCGACTTTTATTCTGACTTGTTTTGCGCGAATACTGCGTCTAATTGTAATCTTGCCGAATTCTTTATCTTGAATTATTGGCATTTTACCTCTAGCGAATTAAAATATTACGGTTACGAACAGGTAGTCTAGCTGTGATTGGTTTTTGTTGAGCTGGCGACGGCTGGCTGGTCTTTTGGCGCGGTTCGACTAATCGCTTAAGAACGATTTTAATCTGTGAAGCAAAGGTGTGTTTGCCACTTATAACTATGGCTTTTTCGTTAGGGTGTGGTGGGCTGAACTTCTTAATTCTAGCTTCGAATAGTTCCTTGGTTAGCCCACTGGTTTTTTGAGCGCGTCTTTGGGCGGTAATCGGTTCGGTCTGAACCCAGACGAACATTGGTTCGTAACCAAGGCTACGTACTTTTCTGGCAAGGTCCATTCGCTCGGCGCGTAGGTCGGTTTGACCTACGTAAACTATCGTGCGGTCGGTTTTGACAATTTGATTAAGTAGATTGGTCGTTATTTTTTCAACCATCAAATCTTCGTCGTTGTTAAAAGTCGGTTCTGTGAATAAGTCTCGCCTAATCTTCTCAAAATTAACAATAGGCGCCTTGAAAGTTTCAGCAAATTGTTCAGCAAAAAAGCTCTTACCTGCGCCAGGAATGCCAACCATGATTATTAAATGTGGCTTCGTTAAGTCTAATGATTTCATACATGACAGTATAGCAAATTTATGACAATATATATACTCTTAAGTCGGATTAAGCAGACAAATTTGATTTAGCGTTTTATCTCTAGGCTGTTAAATTGTGCTTATGTATAGTATGCTAGCTATAATAATTTAAGCAGCAAGTAGAAGAACGCGGATGACCAAAAAACTTAGTAATTTTACCAAGAACACCCGAAAATTAAATAGAAAAATTACCAAAACTGAACATCGTGCAAAAAATATTGCAAAGCATATGATGCAGCGTAAAAGTTTTAGCAGGTTTTTACGAGTTTTAGGTCCTGGTATCGTTACTGGTGCAGCGGATGATGATCCGTCTGGAATTGCGACTTATTCTCAGGCAGGTGCGGCTTATGGATTCGGGTTCTTATGGGTTTTCCCTTTTATATATCCCTTGCTTTTGGCGGTTCAGGAATCATGCTCAAGGATTGGGGCCGTTACTGGAAAAGGTTTAGCGGCTGTTATAAAAGAGAACTATAGTCGAAAACTGCTATATATGTCGGTCCTTTTGGTGGTGGTAGCTAACACTATAAATATTGGAGCCGACCTGGGCGCAATGGCGGCAACGACTCAACTTTTTGTTGATTTACCGTATGCTCTGTTGGCTGTGATTTACGCCGTAGTTATTATATTATTAGTTGTTTTTGTTAGTTATAAAAAATACGCTAAAATTCTGAAGTGGCTTGCAATCGCGCTTTTGTCATATCCTGTGGCGGCGTTTTTGATTGGTCAAGATTGGTCGGAAGTTTTTCAAGCGACATTCCTTAGTCTGCCTTCAATTAACGCTGATACGATTTACATTTTGGTTGGAATATTAGGCACGACTATTTCACCGTATTTGTTTTTCTGGGATACGTCAGAGATTGTTGAGGAAGAAATTGTTCATCATAGATTGACTGAAACCGGCTCAAATCCTAAAGTAAATAAGCACTTTTTAAAAAGTATACGGCTGGATAATTTTATGGGTATGACGCTGGCGACTGTTACGGCCTGGTTCATTGTAATTGTCTGTGCGTCGGTTTTGTTCAAAAACGGAGTAACTGGCATAGATACAGCAGCTGATGCTGCTAAGGCTCTCGAGCCGCTTGTTAATGGTTTTCCCTATTCAGGTCTAATAGCTAAAGGTATATTTTCGGTTGGTGTGATTGGAATCGGCCTTTTGGCGGTACCGGTCTTGGCTGGGTCATCGGCTTATGCTATTAGTGAAACGCTTGGATGGAAAGAGGGTCTGCATCGTAAGTTTAAACGGGCGGCTGGTTTTTATATAGTTATAATTGTTGCAACATTGGTTGGTTTATTTATTAACTTTTTGGGGATTGATCCTATTCAGGCGCTAATATTCACGGCTGTTTTCAATGGCATTGCGGCTGTTCCGCTTCTTTGGATGATTGCCCGAGTAGGCAATAACAGTAAGATTATGGGTAGTTATATAAATGGCGTCGTGTCGAATATATTTGTCAGGCTTGCATTGCTCGTGATGGGTGTGGCTGTTATTGCTTTGTTTATTTTTATGTTTGTTAAATAATTAAATTTAAAAATTAAAAATGCCCCCGTATTGGGGGCACTTTACTAAAAAGCGCTACTTGCATAAGGAGGTCTTAGTTCCCCGGACTCGCTGATTTTACTTTCAATCACTTGTATTGGGTAGTTTAAGGCTTCGTTATAGCTCCAAATCGAAATCAACAATTGATAGGCTTCCAGAATTATAGAAGCCGTAGAACAGCCTTTGACGAGACTAAGCACCTTAATGATAATTTTACTTAGGTCATTATAATCCTCGGCACTTTCGTTTTCGGCGATTGCTTTTTCGGCTTCATTGGCCCATCTAGCAGCTAAGAGCAGGCTTTCGTGTTCGTATAGGCTTATATGACAATCCAATACCCTCTTCCAGTCAGGATTGTTTATCGAAAATGAATAATCGTATTCGCTCTCATCATTTTCAATATATTCTCTTATATAATTTAAGAGAATTCTTTCATTGATAATTTCCATTATAGATCCTCCTTGAAAAATAGTCTTACTCAAGCGAGCAGATGTATGGGCATTTTGCCAACAAATACACAAACATCTGCAAACGAGTAATGACGATTCGTAGGAGGGTGTTTTAAAGTACGTCAGCTTTTAGATATTTTTACAATATCATATATTTTTTATTGGGTCAATGAACTGATATAATTGAATCATAGGACAGCGGTCATAAGACGTCTATTGCGGCTATTTATTTAATCCCTGATTTTTGAATCAGATAAGGAGTAATTTGTGATAAACTATACAAAAAAATTAGACATGGCAATTAGGCGTGCGGCGTGGGCGCACGGAAAACAAAAACAATATAGAAATGGTACTGATATTCCATATATTATTCATCCGTTTGGCGTAATGACGATTGCAAGTAATTACACTAATGACGAGGATGTATTAATTGCTTGCTTGATGCATGATATCTTAGAAGACGTGTCGATTGAGCTTTACAATGAGAGTGATATGCGGCTAGAATTTGGTGATGATATTACTGAAATAGTTAAGGATGTTACCAAAGATAGTAATTTAAGTGATTGGCATATTCAGTCAAAGGATTATTTGAACCATCTTGATAATTATGCGTGTCAAAAAGCTGTGATTGTTAGCGCCGCTGATAAAATGCATAATTTATTGTCGACGCTAACAGATTATGAAATTGTTGGTGATGAGTTGTGGCAAAGGTTTACGACAAAGAATGTAGCCGATCAGCTGTGGTGGTATGAGTCGATCTTGGATGTTGTTTCGAGGCGTAGTGAAATCGCAGACCTTAATAATGATTTTGCTGAAAAGGTTGCCGAGTTAAATAGGTTGGTTTCTAGCTGTTAGATTGCTTGTGTCTTGGTTTGATAAATTTACTATGATTTAATATTTGCTAGTATGTCCTTAGTTTTAACATTCTTAAAATCGGTAGTATCAATTTTAGTTAAAGCGCCCACGTCTAGTGGCGCGTATTTTTCGGTTGGCTCGGGATCACTGTCGGATAGATAGTTGAGGTGATCAACGTGGTCGGCATGCCGATTGCCTGATTCATTGCGTTCCTTGTATCTATTTCGACGCGTTGTCGTGTCAGTAAAGCAATAAATTTCGTAAACATTATCAGGTTTGTTTTTTTCAATAATTTGTTGAATTGCCGGTTTTGAGTATTTTCGTTCAAAAGCATTTTCAATGATTACTGAGTGGCCGTTTTCAAGCATAAAATCGGTCAATTCGTACAGATATTTGTACGAAAATTTACCTAGCTCACCTGACCATGCCCGATCTTTTGTACCTAGCGCGTCAAACAAGAATTCCTTTATTCCATCCTTCATAATTAACGGCGAACTTAGTTTATCGGCTAATTTTTTAGCTAGTGTTGATTTTCCGGTACCGGGAAGTCCATTTACGATAATCAAATTCATGATATCGATTATATCATTTTAATTTTTGACTATTTTGTAATCATAGGTATTTATAGCTTTAAACCCAAGATAGTTGGTTTGTTTTTTGTATGATTTTTCGCCAACAAGCACTGGATAAAAACCTTGGTTACATAATTCGAAGTTATTAAGCTTAGCGGCCAACTCTTCGCTTATTTTATCTTTGTGAATAAAATCATGAACTTGATATACGATAGCTAGGCGGTTGTTGTTTTCTGCTTTGATATATCTATCGATGTCGTCAGCGAGTTTATCGAGCAGGCCTGGTTTAAGTTGTTTTTTGCTGACTTCGATTGAAACTGATTTTGGATATGTACCAATTAGTGATTGATTTACTACATCAATGTCCATGTGAATTATTTTATCGATAAAAGTAGCATTTAAAAATGTTGAATTGTCGGGGTTGATTGACGGAATGATTATGCAGGGTGTCTGATCGCAAGTGGTTGTATGCAGGTCTAAGACGAGGTCAAATTGATTGTCAGTAATATATTGAATAATTCGTTTTGAGCGTCGTTGCTCGTAGGTTTTTTGGCCACAATTATAGCTGCGGTTTAGGTCGGTTTCAATGTATCTGAGGCCGGCTTTTTTTGCTCTCAGGTTGCCAATTTTGTATGAAATATATTTAGATAATTCAGGTCGATTAGTTTTGATATGGTGATATAGCTTTTCGCCCAATAACTCGTTTCCATGCTGTGATCCAAGTAGTAAGATTTTTTTCATTTTGTCTCTCCTGCTTTAATATTTACAGCCAAAGCTAATGCGTTGCAAGTATTTTTTAGTCCAACAAACTTTTCCATAAATTTTTGATTTTTATAAATTTGCTCAGCCGGATCATTTGCGCCGTATAAGCCATTTGGGCCGAAGCGGTCGATGTGGTAGTTGTAGCCGTCAATTTCGGCTGTAACGTTTGGAAGTGTTAGGGCGAATGCTTTGTTATTCTGGTTGAAAATATCGTCGTCGCCGATTTCTTCAAGTAAGCGCAAGACCGAGGGATTACGTGTAAACGAAGTTACCATTTCGGGATTAAAATGATTCAGTGCGTCGTTGACTAGTTTTTTACCGATACCCATGTTTTGAAAGTCTGGGTGAATTACAATGCCCGACAGTTCAATTACGCGATTGCCAAAGTAACCTCCGGAATCCAACGTAGCCTGCCATTTTTTCCTGACAGGTAGCAACCTGAAGCAAATCAACGCCTTCAATATGGGCCTGAGTGTCATATTGATTATGCGCATCGTTAGGACGGCTAAAACCGTGCGCAGTGATGATTGATGCTTCCTCAAGTTGGGATTGATTGATTTTATTTATTGTCATTGTTTCAAAATTCATATTATTTCCTTTTATTCATATTAGATTTAAAATAGCCCACTTTGCGGTGGGCTGGTCGGTATATTGATAAAAGATTATTTCAAAACACGGAACAAACCACCGCAGTTAAATGAACCACGCCAGCTTGAACTAAATTGTGTTTGAATTTTTTGCATTATGTATATTTATAGCAGATGATGATAAATGTAGCAAGTTCAATTATTTTGAGGCTTAAAACCCCCTCGGGTCCTGTCGTCCGGTCCGCCCCCGATTTATAAAAACGGATTACCGTTTTGTAGTAAATCGGGTGCTGCCCCGCCGGACGCCACCCGCGGAATGGGTTTTGAGAATTGTGTTTAATTTTATCTTAAGCAAAAATTAGATTTCAATAACAACACTAATCGCACGATGATCAGAGCCGCCGTCGCTATGTATATGAAAGTTTGATGTTGTAATACCAGGTGAAGTGTATATATGATCGATTTGAATCAGCTTTATACTAGGCATCCACTCGTGTTCGCGCATTTTTGGTGTCGTAGTCGGTCTGTGTCGTTTATCGACGTCGCTTAAATCAGTATTTACTTCGAGTAGCTTCAAGGCTTCACCACTTGCCATTTCTGTTACGCGAATAAAAACATCGGGCAAGATAATTTTTGATAACATTTTAGCAAATTTACTGCGAAAAAAACTGGCCGGCCAAAAATCTTCGCCATGCATAGCATTAAAATCGCCCATGACAATCACCGGCGCGCCTGTACTGTTAATTATTCTTGTTAGGTCGTTTATTTGTGTTACTCGCATAGATTCGTGAATATCGTCCAGGTGAATGCCAAAGATATTTAACACCTTTTCATTGACTTCAATAACTGCGTGGAGTGCATTACGGTAGCTGCCTAGTCTGATAGTATTTATTACCGTAATGGGTAATTTTGACAATAAAACTAGTGACGTACCGGCTGAATCCGATTTTTGTCGCAAATTAATATTATCGTCATACGGTACGCTGTATGTTTTGTAGCCTAATGAGTTCAGTTCTTTGGTTCTCACTTTTAATTCATCGGCTGAAATCTTTTTGTAGGCATCGGGCAAGAATAAAATATCGGCGTTTACTGATTTGATATTTTCGATTATTTGTTGTGGCGTGCCTCTATTTTTCGTAGTTGTGTTGCCGAGACGGCTTTCCAGGTTCCATGAGGCGATTTTGATGTTCATTACGTTATTATATCAAAACTACTCTTCGATAATTGCAACGACGGCGAATCGGCCACTCTCTTTTCGCTTGCCACTTAGGAATTGGCTGTGCGAAAAATATGAATCATTTTTGGTAGTGTCGATGGATGAAGCTGAAACACTAGATGTACGAATTCCAGCTGAAGCTAATTGCTCTTTTGCGACCTGTTGTAGACTTTTACCTTCAAATGAACTTAGTGGATAATTTTCTCGTCCTGCGGCTGGACTTAGCCAAACCGTGAGATTATCTGGGTTGATATTGAAATTATCTAACAGGTATTCAACTGATTTGACGCCGCCTGATTGTTCAAGGCTATGTCGTCCGAGGTGGGATAACATTAAAACGCTTGTCGTTTCGTCATAGATTACGGCGCCTACGCAATCGGCAAGCGGTAAAAATAATGCATGGTTTGCGGCTGTTGTCACTAACGCGTCGACGATTATGTCTGATTCGCGAACGATGCCATCGCCTTTTTTTTCATCTCCTAATATTAAATAGCGCGTGTAATTATCGCCGTCGTAGCTGACTTTAACTAATGATGTGTCGTTTGGGCTGATATTATTTTTCAATAGAAATTTAGCCCGATTATCAAGGACGCTAAGTTGTTTGTCCATATTGTCAGGTTTCATGTTGCCGTCGCTGACTTGCGATAAATAAATTTTTAATGGCATGTTATCAGCATATATTATTTTATGAATTGAAACCAGTAAAAAAGAAAAAGAGCAGACCTAGGCCTGCTCCGCACCCTTATCTTTAATTAGATCAAGGGTGCCGTGTTTATCTCTGTGATAAACTGAACCGTTGCTGAGTATGATATAACATACATCGTTTTCGTCATAAACGCGCTCGGTGTCGCCGTAGTAAAGTCTTAGGCTTTTATCCTTATCGTTGCCTGGTTTTACTACAACCGTGTTGAAGTGTCTTCTTGGAATATCGGCGTAAATCGCTAATTCATTAGTCCTTTTGTTCTGACGAAGGCTCCACTCATTCCACTCGGTATGGTTTAAGGTTAGTCTTTTGAACTCAGACTTTAACTGTTGATAGGCTTTGACCTTTTTTTGGTATTCGATTTCTGTGCTCTTAATTGAAGTTGTAAGTTGCGATGTTTTTTTCTTGTTACGTTCAATATCCTTTTTGATTGAGTCAAGTCTTTTAGACAAACTTTCAATTTCTTCTGAATATTTGTTAGTTTCGCCCCTGTAATTAACCGAGTCTCTCTTTTTATTGTTGTTTTTTGCGAGATATGCATTTCGCTGGGTTGATCTTAGAAGATTATGTTCATTTTTTTGACTTAGAATTTTCTTCTCTAGTTTTGCCAATTCAAACTTTAAGTTGGTTTGCCTTCGACTAGCCAAAATTTGTGCACGTCTTGCAATCTCAAGCTGGTTTTCTAATAATTTTAGACTATTTAGGCTAATTTTATCAGTCAATTTAATCACCTCTTTTGTTTTGATTTTTTGTGCACCCTTGACACATTTATTATTATAAAATTAACTTTTAATATAGTCAATTTTAATACGGTTGCTATTTATTTATAAAGAGAAATAATGCGCCAAAGCCGGCTGCGACGAGTGATCCACAGATGGCTATCATCATTATGATTTGAATTGTCGATTTGGGAATGAATGCGTCAGTTGGATCGCTTGGGTTGAACATGATTTGTTTGCTTGATCCAATAGCTGGTTTCATTAGCCTGTTATATGAGTCTTCTGATATGATTGTGTAATTTTGGCCGTTTGCTAGGTAGCTGTATGTTGGTGTGTACATTAACCTGTTGTGATTGTCTGATCCGCTAACTAGTCTTTCGCTAACCTCGATACAGTCACCTGTTGATGATTGCGTGCAGCGTTCCTTGCTTTTTCTCTCATTTAGAATCATATTTAATCCAATAGAAGAGCCAACTATTGGAAATAGTAACATGATTAGTGTCGGCACGAGATTGTTTGAGTTGCTTGCAATTTCGGTTTTTCCGCTGATTAGATATATGATGGCTGCGATTGATATAGTAAATATAACACTGATTGCAATTGCGGCTAGTGGGTTAGAATGTTTGCCGGCTGTTTGTCCATTAGTTACGCTAAATATTTTAACGCCTTTTAAATCTTCGGGGACTTGAATCTCGGGGTTGTTAAATGACTGGCTACCTGCTTGGTTTTGAGTGACTAGCGGCTGGCTATTGGTGTTTTGACCAAAGTAATTTATCTGGTTGTTTTGTGTGTTTGCGCTTTGGTTGTCTTTTGGGTTTTGAATTGGGTTGTTTTCCATATTTTCTCGTTTTTATTTATAAAAGTATTCTTAATATAGCATAATTGTTGTGCTTTTTGCCTAACTTTGTTTTAACAATAAATCAAAATAATCAGTGCCGCCGAATGGTATTTTTTGTTTGATTATTTTCTTGCCGTCTAGGCTGCCGGCGGAATAGACGGTAAAAATGCCATAAAATTCGTTAATTTCATCGACGGCCTTGGTTAGCCATTCTTTTTTGACTGCATCTTCGAACAAGTTCATTTGGTTTCTGCCAGACGGCACCAGATTGTAACAATAGACGCGAATGAATTTTACGGTGCCATGTGGGCGTTTATTGAATAGCTCTAACATTTTTTGATAGATCTCTTGGTTGGTATAGAAAGGAGTTTTGTAGGTTTGGCGTGATTGCCAGTATTCACCGTTTTGAAATGACAATCCAATATAGACACCGCGGGCTTCGACCTGGCGAAATCGTAGTTTCATACCAGTTGTTTCGCATAAGTAACTGAGACATGGTAAGAGGTAATCGTTTTTACTGGAGGGGTCTTTGACCATCCATTGACGACCAACCATGCCAAGATTAGTTTCGTAATCGTCAATTTCATAGCCGCGTAAGCGCCGATACCAATATGTACCAGTGATGCTTTTAAATACTTGTTTTTTAAGTAGCAATTCGTCGGCGTTAATGAAATCAATTGGTGTCATCATGCCGTATGAGTTCAATCTGGCTTGGTTATGTTTGGCGATGCCTGTTAGGTCAGTCAATTTGATGCTTTTGTAATAATCGATTAAATTAGTATGGTCGATTTTATCAAGACCGTCTGGTTTGTGCCAGCCGGCCGCTTGTTTGGCTAGAAACCTGTTACTGCCGATACCGACGTTAATGCGCATATAATCGCCTATTTCGTCCCGAACACGCTGTTTGATTTCGTAACCAATTTCAGTCAGGCTTTGTCCTTTTAGAATTGGCTCAAGGCCGTGAAAATCGAGTAGCCCTTCGTCGATGCTTTTCATTTTGATTTTAGGGGAATAACTTTTCATGATTTTGATCAGTTTTCGGTAAACGTCATTGTATTTTGGCGGGTCGGTTTCAACCAGTATGAATTTAGGGCAAATGGCCATAACTTCGCTGCGGCGCATGCCGACTTTGATGCCAAGGGCTTTGGCTTCGTACGAGGCGGCAATTACGCAGCATTCTTTGGATATTCTGTTAGTTACGCCCATTGGTTTGCCGCGCAGCGATGGGTGTGCTTGTTGCTCGGCGGTCGCAAAGGCACTGTTGAGGTCGATATGCATAATCAGGGCCTTTTCTTTGCTGATGTTATACATAGCTACCCTCGATCATACTGATTAGCGTCCAGGTTAAACCTTCGGCGTCGAATTCGAGGCGATAATCATTGACGCCGTCGCTCATGTCGAAAATGTGTATCATTCGTTTGCCCCTAGCGGTCGGGTGTCGCATGCCAAAGGTAGTAAACGTAATCTCACTCCCCTTGTATTTCATTTTTTTGGGTATGCAAAGGGTTTTTTCAGGCGATTTGGCATAAAAAATAGTAATAATATCGACGCGTTTGTTAATTTTGATTGTTGGATCCATAAATTTCAAAGCCCCACTTTTAAAAAGAATAATTAGTTATAATTAACGGAATTTGGTTTGTGGAGCTTTTTCGTTAGTATCGTTCAGACCGTTATTCTGTTGATGCGTGGGCGGAAAAACTAAATTTTATGAATCAAAAGGCTTGCATCTGGAAACGCCAGGGCGAGTAGCTGCATAGCTGTATCTATTTTACTATTTTATAGGGAAATTAAAAGCACCCTCGTAATTAAGGGTGCTGGTGTTTGATAAATCTCATTAGCATGGCAGCTTTTGTGGCTGAAAGATCGTATCGTCACTGCCGAATTGATACATTTTGTCGACTTTAGGTACTGTGAAATCTGGTCCGATTTCGGCCCCCAAGATATTCGCTGCATCAATCGCTTGTTCGGGTGAACATGGATATTGAAGGTAAATATCTAATGATAGTTTTGTGAATTTACAGTCCGGGCTAATGAACTTTTTAATACAATCAATGGTTTTGCCTACGGAAAATAGTTTTACGATATGTTCGCAAATCTCTTTTGATTCGTCGGCCGAACGTATTGCGTATCCAGAATAAACGTATTGCGAGTTGGTATCGTCGACGTCGTCGCGGTATCCAGTGAATTCTCCAAGTAGGTCGACATCAACGTCGTGCTCAACGAAAAGACGGTCGATTACTTTGTTGGTATTAAGTTTGAAAAGCTTTTTTATGTCTTTTTTATACTTTTTGTAAAAAATCCCTTTACAAAAAGCTTTTGCATAATTTTTTGCTTTGTCGTGCATTTTTAGGAATTCAATTAGTTCGCTCCAGGTAGCTTGACCTTCCTTGATGTATACAAACGAATATATAGCATTCAGGGGTAATTCCATTTCCAGACAGTCAATTGCTTGCGGTAGCTCTAATTTACTACAAAGTGCCAAGAATTCTCGATTTTCTTTGATTGAGTGTCTTGAAACATAGTCGTTTAGCTCGTTGTAGTAGCCATTCAGTATATACTTCTTTGCCATCTCTAACGTATCAAGCGGCGTTGCAATTTTCATGCCGTTGGCAAATGACGACGTATTTAAATACTTAGACCCAATGTCTTTATTATCCTCAATGAGGAGTGATTTAATGAAGTTTAAATCAACGTCCTTTTGTGACAATAAGACGCGAACTTTTGACATCATTGAAGTATCTTGCGAGCTAAATTTTAATACAAATTTGAGCTCATCAATCGTAAGCTTTTGCGTTGCGCCTAGCCGTATTTGATACATTACCTTTGATGTGTATTGTGGTTTTGCATAAAGACATATAGCGTCAACACTGACGCGCGTGTCCGCAAGCCCGGTGTTGATTTCGTCTAGTTGTGTCTGCCATTTAAAATCGTCTTTTGAATACTTAGTTCTTGCCAAAAATTCCCTCTGCTTAATTTTAAGCTGTTCAATGTCTGTGCATATAAACTCTTGATTCATTTGACCCTACGCCCTCCTAAACTAAATTTTGAGCCGTGCCATGATGAGATTTTAAGAAACAAATTTATACCAAGCGACATTCGCTAGATATAATTCATTTTGTATTTTATAATTAAAACTATAAAATGTCAAATTTGCTTAGGCTTGTTGGCATTCCAATTGTCGAAAAAATTTTCGGCGATTGTGATGTTATTGTCAATGAAGTGTTGATATGTTAATTCGTAAATCAGTTCAACGCCTTTGCTTAGTGATTTGGTAGCTGCGTCCATGATTTCGTTATATCTTGCAGGGTCTTTTGACTGCATCGAACCAAGCGTATCAGAAATAAATATTATTTTTTCAAGCTCTGACATATATGTGGCGCCTGAAGTGTGATTTTTGACGCTATTTAGTAAATCATTATTATTTATACCAAATTTTTCGTGGACTATTATTGAGGCAACGTGTCCGTGTAGTAAAATCGGTAGTTCCATTTGCTGCGTTGAAATTTTGATTGACCTCTGTTTTAAAAAATCTATGAGCTGCTCACCGCTCCATTCTCTGGCTAGATCGTGTAACAATCCGGCAGTTTCGGCGTCATATTGGTTAATATTGTGTATTTGGGCGAGTTTTTTGGCGTTTTCGGCAACGGATAGGACGTGTTTAAAACGACTTTCGCTCATTTGGCTTTTTATATAATCAAGTGTTAGTTTTTCGGTTTGTGTCATTGTTAAATTATAGCATTTTTATCAGGTTCTACTTTTTTGTATTTAGATTAAATACTATTATAACACATTATGTGATATTTGTTAATCACCCCTACTCACTCACCGGCACCACCAGCCCAACCACAGCCTTCTCGCCAGTCTGCTTTATGGATAGC
>PGXZ01000030.1 GCA_002839415.1 Candidatus Saccharibacteria bacterium HGW-Saccharibacteria-1
AATAAATACCTAGACTATTACAATACCGAGCGTGTACACTTAGGGATACAGATGCGGACACCCGCTGGGATGTTGCAAAGGTATTGAGTTTTATACGTATTAGTTCCAAAGAAACCTAAACGTGGTGATATGGTTTATTACCAGCTATCTCTTGAGACCTATATATTTGCTCGGTCAAAATCAAACGAACGAGTTGATGCGGAAAAACTAATTTCGATAACGACCAAACAAAGTTAGCTCGCTGATGGACAACACCGTCAACGCCATATGCACCACCAATGACAATTACCGCCTGACGAGCTGTATCGATAGGCGTTCGCAACAACTGGGCAAGCTCAATTGAATCAATATTTTTACCACGTTCATCCAGCAGAATAACAAAATCATTAGCATTTAGGCGCGATAATATGCGCCCTGACTCTTCCTGACGCGCCATGTCATTCGATAAGACAGAATGCGGTAAAAGTATCCACTCTATGCCATAAGGTCGCTTCAGACGCCCCTGGTAACGTTTAATCCCATCCTCTACCCAAGCTTCGTGTTTTTTACCAACTGCAATTATACGTATCGACATTACATTTTTAGGCGAATAGCCATTGCCGTCAATGCTTGGTGGTCAGGCTCGGCATCCAAATCCTGAGAAATTTTAAGATCGTTACCATGGTAAATCGGCACTATGTGAATATGAGCATGAGGAACACCAAAACCCTCAACCAGCATGCCAACCCGGGGTGATTCTATCGTCTGGCGAATATGATTACCAACTTTTTTGGCCATACCTAGCAAATAATTATAATCGTCATCATCAAGATCCCAAATGTGATCAACCTGTTTTTTAGGCACAACCAGTGTGTGACCTTCAACTTGTGGATGTAAATCTAAAAAAACAATCACTCGATCATCCTCATAAAGTTTATACGCCCCAATTTCACCGTTGATAATTTTCGTAAATATAGATGGATTTTGCATAGTAATAATTGTATCAAAATTTGCGAATAGGCGACTATATTTACAGTAATAAACTAATTTACTACATAATGCTTGCATTTTTTTAAAAATGGAGTATAACAATAATCACAAGGAGTATAACCATAATCATGAAAAACAATTTTGAATTTGGAACACCAGTACACATACCCGAAGAGCCGAACTCTCTTGAAAAACCGAGTTTAGAAGAATATAACGAATACTTTGAAGAACTTTATAAAAAACAAGCAGCACAGAGAGTGGATAATAACCGAATCGGTTGTCGAGTAGACCCTGAAACCTATCACAAAGAAGTTGATAGAGCCGAAGCTCTTGAATTACAGCTTGCAATATCCGACAGAAAATCTGATGAGCTAGAACTGGTCAATGCTGATCTTGTACAAGAAAAAATCATCTTAGAGCAGAAAAGTCTAGAATTAGAACAAAAATATACAATAGTTTTAGCCAAGTTAGCCGAATTAGAAAGAACAAACGCATTGCTATTAGGACAATTGCCAGTTGAGCCGTTGTCACGAAATCAGTCTGCACAAAAATTGGGGCAGACGGCAAGTAAATTTTCTTTTTAATCAAAGGCGAATAGCTAATGTTTCTATGATTATTACTTTGCGTATAAAACTCAATACCTTTGCAACATCCCAGCGGGTGTCCGCATCTGTATCCCTAAGTGTACACGCTCGGTATTGTAATAGTCTAGGTATTTATTAA
>PGXZ01000004.1 GCA_002839415.1 Candidatus Saccharibacteria bacterium HGW-Saccharibacteria-1
TAGAATAGGCCATAGCAGGCCTCCTTTCTGTAATTGAGTGATATTAACTACAGTTTACGGAGCCTGCTTTTATGTTGCAATGGTTGTGAGTTAGTACGAATTACTTGATACAAAGTAGATTGTATGATAAAACAATAGAGTTATTGATTAAAAATAACAAAACGCCTAAAGCAGGGTTAAATGCTAATTCGTACCTCAAAGGAGAAGATCATGGAAAGACACTATCCCGAAAAACACCCAAGCACTGTAATAGGACATGCCGGTAAAATTGAAGAAATTGATGCACCTTCAAGATGTAATAGCTGTTGTTGTGGAGGTTCTTGTGATGTTTGTGGTGGCAGTAACTGCCTGGATTGCCCGCATCCTACCGATTGATTCTTTATTAAAACTCCTTTCCCGACCCTTGCCAGTTAATTCTGGCAGGGGCTTTTTCATTTCCCAGGGGTGTTATAATAGTATTATGAATAAACCAAATAATTATCTAGTTCCAACAGTAATCGAAAAGACGTACGATGGCGAGCGGGCGTTTGATATTTATTCAAGGCTTTTAAACGAACGAATCATCTTTTTGGGTGAAGACGTGAACGAGCACACGGCGAATATTGTGGTTGCGCAACTAATCCACCTGGCCTATACTGATCCAAAAAAGGACATAAAATTATATATCAATAGCCCTGGCGGTAGTGTATATGATGGTATGGCGATTTATGATACGATGCAGTACATCGCACCAGACGTGCAGACCATTGGTATTGGTTTGCAAGCTAGTATGGGGGCGTTTTTGCTGTCGAGCGGCGCAAAGGGCAAGCGATTTGCTTTGCCACATAGCAAAGTTATGATTCATCAACCTAGTAGCGGAATGCGCGGCAAGGTTACTGATATGGAAATAGAACTAAAGGAAGGCTTGGCTATTAAAGAGATGTTGGCAGCTATTATGTCTAAAAACACCGGTCAAAAACTAGCCAAGGTCAAGGCCGACATGGAACGCGATTATTGGATGACGGCCGAAGAGGCTAAAGTCTATGGTCTAATCGACGAGGTTATTGCAAAGGCTTAGCATCTGTAAATTAAAAAAGACTCCGTAATGTCGGAGTCTTTTAGTTTAAAATCAAATTATTACAAAAGTGCACGTTATGTAATGCTTGGGTTGCCTAATATTCCAGACAACCCGTAATTGGAATTGTTATTTACTGTTTGCGCATTTTTCTAACTTTGTGTTCTACAAATAAAACGCGGACGGTTAATGCTAGGCAAAAAACCGATACGGCAGATAAAATTATAATTTTAAACATTTCATCTGGTACATAAACTATAAACGTAATACTTATTGATAAAGCCACCAGAAACACAAAAAAGATTATAGCTGAAATTATTAAATTGTGAGCTTCTTTTTTGTAGATATTGTTAACTGTATCATTTTGATTGCGCGAGCTAGCACTTGTTTTGTTGGGCTTGCGATTCAAAAAACTTTCACCTCCTTATTCTTGAATATAGGTGAATAAACCTATATCTCGACTAGTCCTTCCTTGATCATCTGGTTGTATGAAATTTCAACTGATTGGTTGATTATTTCTATGTCGTGGTCAAGCATTTCTTCGTCTGAACAGTCAAATTGACGGTTCTTTTTATCTAGAATGTACAGATATTTGAATGTTTGTCGAAGCATGTCGTTTATGGTTGTGCCGTCTCTTTCGATGGCATCCCAATACAAAATAGAATGGCTTGTCGACTGGTTTAATAGTGGCGATGCGGTTATCATAATGACGCCGTTGTGTTTTCGCACATATACATCTTCTGATTTTGCAAGGTTTTGAAGCCCCAGCTGGAAACATTTTTCTAATCGTGCGTTTCTCTCGCCAGTAGACATTTGTTTTGTCGCGGGTTTAGGATTAACTTTAACTTTTTTCTGGCTAGTTTTACCAAATAACATATTCATTACATCCTCCATGCCCCTGAATTATTTAAAAGAAATTGCTTTTAAACTTGGAGCGACACATTAGGTGGTTAATTATAATCGACTAATGTATCGCCCCAACTAGGGCGTGGGTGGGTAACGTGCACTGTAATAATTTGATTTTTAAATGTTCATTTAACGATTTAATGTCGTAAAACGTAGGTATATTTATATGCTTTTTGTTGCTGTTTGTCAAATATATTTAATATTATATAAAGCTATTGACTATTGCCTGTTATTGCTTCACAATAGGTATCAAGAAGTAGTGTAGTTGTGGTTATCTATGTCTTTTTGTATGAGTGGCATCGTACGAATCGCAGACCATAATTAAGGGAATCTTCGGCGCCAAGAACCCCTATTAACTAAAACAATTTATTATAAGGAGCAGCATCAACTTATGGCAAAATCAACGCCTAACAGTAATAAGCGTGTATTCTTTACAGATGGAGATTCATCGCTACCATTACCAAACTTAATAGCTCATCAAAAGGATAGCTGGCGTGAATTCGTCGAAACGGGACTTAGCGAAATTTTCGCAGAGCTTAACCCAATCGACGATTACACTGGTCAAAAGCTTTCACTACGTTTCAAGGAATATTCTTTCCAAGACCCAAAAACTAGTGAAAAAGATGCAAAAGAAAACAATTTAACATTTGACGCGCCATTGCACGCTAATGTTGAATTGACCAATAAAGTTACTGGCGAAGTAAAGGAACAAGAAATTTACCTAGGTGATTATCCATGGATGACTGACCGCGGTACATTTATCGTAAACGGTACTGAGCGTGTGGTTGTTTCGCAACTTATCCGAAGTGCTGGTGTGTTCTTTACGGCTGAAAAAGCTGCTGCTCGCAACTTTTACGGTGCAAAACTTATTCCTGGCCGTGGTGCATGGCTAGAAATTGAGACTGCATCAAATGGTGCTATTTACGTAAAAATCGATCGTCGCCGTAAATTACCTATTACGACATTGTTCCGCGCGCTTGGTTACAGTAAAACTTCTGAAATCAAGAGCTTGTTTGATGACATTGACACTGGTGATGTTAAATATATTGATGCCACATTAGAAAAAGACGCTGCCAGGGGCTCAAATGAAGCTTTGATCGAAGTTTACCGCCGTTTGCGACCAGGCGATCTTGCCACAGTTGACAACGCCCGAACAATGATCGAGCGAATGTTCTTTGACTTTAAACGATTCGACTACAGCCGAGTAGGACGATTTAAATTAAATCAACGCCTTGGTTTGACTTTGCCAAATACAACCGAATATCGCGTATTCCAATTGAGCGACCTAATTGCTATTATTCGTGAAATTATTCGCTTGAATAATACTCAGGACAAGCCAGATGATATCGACGCATTATCAAATCGACGCGTTAAATTGGTAGGTGAGTTGGTGGCTCGTCAGTTCCGCGTTGGTATGCTACGCATGCAACGAAATGCTATGGATCGTATGAGTATGATTGACATTGAGAATGTTTCTCCTGGCCAATTGATTAACGCCCGACCGGTTGTTGCAGCTGTTCGTGAATTCTTTGCCAGTTCACAGCTTTCACAGTTGATGGATGAAACAAACCCACTTTCAGAACTTTCACACAAACGACGCCTAAGCTCGATGGGGCCTGGTGGACTTTCACGCGAACGTGCTGGATTTGATGTTCGTGATGCGCACCCAACACACTATGGTCGCCTTTGTGTGATTGAAACCCCTGAAGGTGCAAACATTGGACTAGTATTGAACCTTGCGTCTTATGCACGAGTAAATGAATATGGATTTATCGAAACTCCTTATCTTAAGGTTGTTGACGGAAAAGTAACCAAAGAAGTTGTTTACCTAGATGCTGCCCAAGAGGTTACTGAGGTTATTGCCGACGCTAGTGTTAAGTTGAACGACGATGGTTCATTTATCGACGAGCGCGTAAGTGCCCGAAACGGTATCTTGCCAGAGCAAGTTGACGCTAGTGAAGTTACTTACGTTGACGCGGCTCACAAACAAATTCTTGGTGCATCAGCTGGCCTGATTCCATTTATCGAAAAAGACCGTGTTGACCGTGCCTTGACTGGTTCTGCCATGCAGAAACAAGCCGTACCACTATTAACTCCAGAAGCTCCAACAGTTGGAACAGGAATCGAAGCTGATATTGCCCGAAACACTAGCCAGCTTGTTACCGCAAGCGGCGAAGGTGAAGTTGTTCGTGCTGATGGCGACGAAGTGCATGTTAAATATGCTGATGGTGTTAAAAAATACGAATTAGTTCACTTTGCAAAGAGTAATGATGACCGTTCAATTAACCAAAAAGTTCGCGTAGAGCGAGGCCAAAAGGTCAAAGCTGGTGATATTTTGGTCGAAGGTGCTTCGATTGATAACGGCGAGTTAGCTCTTGGTCGTGACCTGATGGTTGCCTTTATGCCTTGGTGTGGTTACAACATGGATGATGCTATCATCCTTTCTAACCGACTTGTAACGGATGATGCACTAACAAGTATCAATATCAAAGACTACACCGTTGAAGTTCGTGAAACTAAGATTGGTAATGAAATTGTTACTCGCGATATTCCAAATGTTAGCGAAGAATCATTGCGACACCTAGATGAATTCGGTATCGTACAGATTGGTTCTGAAATCAAATCTGGTGATGTTTTGGTTGGTAAAATTACGCCAAAGGGTGAGCAAGAGCTATCAAGCGAAGAGCGACTCTTGCGCGCTATCTTTGGTGAAAAAGCTAAGGACGTTCGCGATACTTCTCTACGTATGAATAATGCTGGTGGTGGTAAAGTTGTTGGCGTTAAGATCTTTAGCCGTGAAAACGGTAATGAACTAAAAGCTGGTGTCTTGATGCAAGTCCAGATCTTTGTTGCTCAACTTCGTAAAATTAGCGTCGGCGACAAGTTAGCTGGACGACACGGAAACAAGGGTGTTGTTGCTAAGATCCTTCCAATCGAAGATATGCCATACATGGAAGACGGTACGCCTGTTGATGTCGTTTTGAACCCACTTGGTGTGCCAAGTCGTATGAATATTGGTCAGCTATTTGAAACCCACTTAGGTATGGCAGCGCGCGCACTTGGATACAAAGTTGCAACGCCTCCATTTAATGGTGTTCCAAACGAAGTAATCGGCGATGAGCTTGAAAAAGCTGGTTTTGCCCGCGATGGCAAATTCCAATTGTTTGATGGTCGCGACGGTAAAGCCTTTGAAGAACGAACAACCGTTGGAATCATGCACATGATCAAGTTGCACCACATGGTTAGCGACAAGATTCACGCACGTTCAACTGGTCCATACACAATGGTTACTCAGCAACCACTTGGTGGTAAAGCTCAAAACGGTGGTCAGCGCTTTGGAGAGATGGAAGTCTGGGCACTAGAAGCTTATGGTGCAGCTGCAACTTTGCAGGAAATGATTACGATCAAATCTGATGACGTTTACGGACGTGCAAAAGCTTATGAATCAATCATTAAAAACGAACCAATTGTTGGTCCGAAACTTCCAGAATCATTCAACGTGTTAGTTAAGGAACTTCAAGGACTTGGACTACGTGTTGATTTGTTGGACGAGACAGAGGACGCAATTATTGATGCAGCGCATGTTATTGGCGGAATTGGCGGTGAGCATATCGATCACGAAATCGCTGAAGCAATTCGCGAAGACGACCAAGATATGGATGATATAGATTTAGAAGATCTCCACGAGATAGATGAATTAGAAGAAATAGCAGAAATCAAGGAGGAGGCGTAATATGCCACGAGTAATTGCAACTAACGGGATTTCCGACTTTAATGCGATTCGCTTAACAGTAGCAAGCCCCGAGGACATCCTTAAGTGGAGTAATGGCGAAGTTACAAAACCAGAAACGATTAACTATCGTACTCAAAAACCAGAACGAGATGGTTTGTTCTGTGAGCGTATTTTTGGACCTGTCAAAGACATCAATCCACACGACAATAAGTTAAAAGGTGTTCGTTCACGCGAAGCTGCGGTCGGTAAAGATGGTGAATTGATCACTAAATCTATCGTTCGTCGCGAGCGAATGGCGCACATTACCTTGGCTGCGCCAGTTGCGCACATTTGGTTTATGCGTGGTACACCAAGTGCTATGGGGCTATTGCTTGGAATTACTGTTCGTAATCTTGAGCGAATTGCTTATTTTGCAACTTATGTAATTTTGAATTCAGACGAGAAAAAACGCGAGCAATTCCTATCAGATATCGAAGCTGAAACTGAAGCAGGACGAGCTGCTATCAAGATTCGTTACGAACGCGAAGCTGGTGCTGAAAACGCTGATGTCAAGGCACTTGCAACTCAGCAATCAGCTGAACTAGAAGAGCTAAACGACGTTTACATGACCAAAAAAGCTCAACTTGAAAGCCTAGTAAAGGGTGCTTTGATTAGCGAAGTTGACTACCGAAACCTACCAGAAGAATACGAAGAAATCGTAGAAGTTGGTATGGGTGGTACAGCGCTTAAAAAGATGCTTGACGAGATTGATTTGTCTCAATTGATTGCAAATCTATCCGAAGAGGTAGCTGGCGCAAAGGGTCAACGCGAAAAGAAACTTCTAAAGCGTCTTAAGATGCTTGAAGGTATGCAACTTGCTGGTATTAAACCAAGTAGCCTTGCTCTAACAGTTCTACCTGTTATTCCTCCAGATCTTCGCCCAATGGTCGTTCTAACTGGTGGTCGTTTTGCAACTAGCGACTTAAATGATCTTTACCGACGCGTTATCAACCGAAACAATCGTCTAAAGAAATTGATGAGTCTAAATGCTCCAGAAGTAATCTGCCGAAATGAAATGCGTATGCTGCAAGAAGCTGTTGATGCTCTAATCGACAACAGTGCCGCAAAGGGTAATCGTGCAGTTAACGCAACTGGTGGCCGACGCCGACTTAAGTCTATTAGCGACATGCTAAAGGGTAAAAACGGTCGTTTCCGTCAAAACCTTTTGGGTAAGCGCGTTGACTATTCAGGTCGTTCAGTTATTGTGGTTGGTCCTAAACTTCACATTCATGAGTGTGGTTTGCCAAAGCAAATGGCGCTTGAACTATTTAAGCCTTTTATTATCAGTTGGTTGATTCGTGGCGAGCACGCTTACAATATCCGTTCAGCTACACGATTGATCGAATCGGGTGATGCACTAGTTTGGGACGCACTTGATGCTGTCATTGAAGGAAAGTACGTTCTGTTGAACCGTGCTCCATCATTGCACCGTTTGTCAATCCAGGCTTTCCAACCTGTACTTGTTGAAGGTAAGGCAATCCAACTTCACCCACTTGTAGCTAACGGCTTTAACGCTGACTACGACGGTGACCAGATGGCTGTTCATTTGCCACTTTCAGATGCTGCGCAACGCGAAGCACGCGAATTGATGAGTGCAACAAACAACTTGCTAAAACCTGCTGATGGCGCACCTGTGCTTAACATTGGTCAGGACGTTGTCCTTGGTAACTATTACTTGACATACAAAAAGCCAAGTGCTCAGGGTCAAGCTGTCAAAGCATATAGTTCAGTTTACGAAGCTGAAATGGCTTATGATGATGGGCATATCCAACTTCAAACGCCAATTCGCGTTAAATATAAGGGCGAAGTTCGCGAAACTACCCTTGGTTGTGTATTCTTTAACGAGATTCTACCTGAAAACTATCCATTTGATAACGCTGTTCAAAACAAGAAGCAACTTAAAAAAGTTCTTGCCAATATCTTTAATGATTACGGCGCAGATATAACAGCAAAGACTGCTGACCGAATGAAGGGTCTTGCCTTCCGTTTTGCTACAATTGCGGCTGTATCAACTGGTAAAGATGACTACGTACAATTTAGTGAAACAAGTGATTTCGTGGCCGAAGGTGACGCAAAGACTGCCTTGATTTCAGAACAATTTGACCAAGGTTTGATTACCGAGGATGAACGATACAGCTTGACTATTGCTACTTGGCGCGCAGTTGACCGAAAGATTGCTGACTTTATGCAAGAAGAGTTAAAACACCAGGACACCAGCATTAGTGTCATGGTGAACTCTGGTGCGCGTGGTACGATCTCGAACATTAAGTGGGCTGCAGCTATGATTGGTATCGTGGTGGACTCAAACAACCACGAAATCGAGCTTCCAATTCGCTCAAACTACAAAGACGGCCTAAGCTCACTTGAACAGTTCGTGCAAACTCGAGGTGCTCGTAAGGGACTTATTGATACAGCCCTAAAGACTGCTGACGCCGGTTATCTTACTCGACGTCTCGTAGATGTGTCGCAGGACGTATTTACTGTTGCCGACAGTGAAGTTAGCGATGATGATGGCTTTGCAATTTACCGAAACGAAACTGAATTAACTATGATTGAGTTCTCGAACAGGCTTGTAGGACGATTTACGGCCGAAGCTATTCCAGGTCATATCGAAGCTGATCAAATGATTACTCGCGAAATTGCTAACGGAATTGATGCTGACGAAGAAATTCAAAGTGTCAAGATTCAATCAGTCCTTTCAACAAAGAATCTACGCGGTATTCCACAAAAGAGTTACGGTATCGATATGTCAACTGGTAATTTGATAGCCGAATCTCAACCTGTCGGTGTTATTGCCGCTCAGTCTGTTGGTGAGCCTGGTACTCAGCTAACACTTAAGACTTTCCACGCTGGTGGTGAGGCTGGTGGCGACATTACTCAGGGTCTTCCTCGTGTTGAAGAGTTGTTTGAAGCTCGTAACCCTAAGGGTCAAGCTCATGTTACCGAGGTAACTGGTCTAGTTGATGTTTGGGAAGATAACAAAAAGTACATCGTTCAGGTTACTCCGGAGGCAGGACATGTTGAGCGAATCGCCCTTGAGGGACGAACTGTTGTTGTCAAGGCTGGTAGTAACGTAAAAGTTGGTGATATCTTGGCTTCAGGCGAGAGTGAATCACGACCTTTAACTGCTCCATTTGACGGTGTAGTTGAAGTTGCTGATGAGGCGCTGATCTTGGCTGCAAACGCCAGTTCACCTGTTCGATACGAAATTCCAAACAGCCATCAATTGCAAGTTGCAGCTGGTGATGTTGTTGAAGCTGGCGATCGTCTAACTGGTGGTTCATTGAATCTACATGATTTAATGCGCCTAAAGGGAACCGAGGCTACTCAACGATATATCATTAACGAAGTGTTGCGCATTTACGCTGCACAGGGTCAAGATGTTGCAGACAAGCACCTCGAGATCATTGTTCGTCAAATGTTCAGTCGTGTTCAGATCGAAGATCCAGGTGATGGCATCTTTGTATCAGGTGATATTGTTTCAAAAGCATCTGTTGTTGAAGCAAACGCTGAACTTGCTGCTGAGGGTAAGGAATTAGTTAGCTACACCCAGTTGCTGCTAGGAATTACTAAGGTCTCAATCTGGTCAGACAGCTTCCTGTCAGCTGCATCATTCCAAGACACGACCCGTGTTTTGATTAACGCAGCTATTAGCGGACGAATTGATCGATTGCATGGTTTGAAGGAAAACGTTATCATCGGACGCAAGATTCCAGTTGGAACTGGCGCCGAGGGTTACGGACAATCTGCTTCAAGCATCGACATCGAGCAAGAAATTGCCGAGGAAATCGAGCAAGACGTCTAGTCGGCTCGGTACGAATAATAATAACGCCTGGTATCAATCCGGGCGTTATTGTTTTTAGGCAGGTCGAACTCCAAAATAATATATAAACTGTACGCACATTGCTTTTTGTTGCTATTTTTGCTATAATTACAAACGAGTTTACTCTTGTTGGGTTAATGAATTATTTGAATGTGTACAAATTCGTTAATGCCGGCAAGTACGACACAGAGAGAACATGCTGAGTTCAATCTGTAAATAGGACGTTTTGTCTAAGATATTACAAAATAATTCTCTTAAAAGGAGTGTTGATGCCAACAATTAATCAATTGGTGCGAAAGCCTCGTAAGACTGCGATTAAAAAGTCAAAGTCTCCTGCGCTAAGCAAAATCCATAACGCGCTTAAAACCCGTTATTACAACCAAAATAGCCCACTAAAGCGTGGTGTATGTGTACGCGTTACTACTAAGACACCTAAAAAACCTAACTCGGCTCTTCGTAAGGTTGCTCGTGTTCGTTTGACGAACCAGCAAGAAGTTTGGGCATATATTGGTGGTGAAGGCCATAACCTTCAGGAACACGCCGTCGTGCTTGTTCGTGGTGGTCGTGTTCCAGATCTCCCAGGTGTTCGCTATCATATCGTTCGTGGTGCGCTTGACCTTCAGGGTGTTGCTAAGCGTCAACAAGGCCGTTCTAAATACGGTACAAAAAAGGAGAGTAAGTAGTTATGCCTCGTAAAGTAACAGTTAGTTTACAGCGTAAACTTAATCCAGACCGAAAATATCAAAGTGTACTCGTGCAACGTTTAATCAATAAATCTATGCTAAACGGCAAAAAATTATTGGCTGAGCGCGCAGTTTACGACGCACTTGAAATTGCTGCTAAAAAACTTGGTAGCGAAAACCCACTAGAAGTTTTTGAAAAAGCACTAGCAAATATTTCACCAAACTTTGAGGTTAAATCTCGACGTGTTGGTGGTGCTAACTACCAAATTCCATTCCCAGTTCAGGGACACCGCCAATTGCACTACGCATTTAGCTGGTTGGTAAAAGCTGCTCGTGCCCGCAAAGGTGCTGCCTATTCACAACGACTTGCCTCTGAAATTGTAGATGCCTACAGCGAAGCTGGTGGTGCGTTCAAGAAGAAAGAAGACACCCACAAGATGGCCGAAGCGAACCGTGCATTTGCACACTTTGCTCGAGCTTAATATAATAATTATTATATTATGAAACTAAAACCTAGCGCCCGCGTTTTAATGTCTACAATTTCAGTATTGATGACGATTAAGCGTATGGCGCTAGGTTTTTTGTTGTTATTTTCTGGTTGGTTGGCCTATGAATTGTTGTTTCGGCCACTAATTCATGGCAATCATTTTGATCAGGCGGCGGCCTTTGTAGTCTTGTGGATTATTGTTGCCTATATTTTTATACCAATGGCTCACCGTATCTTGACTAAGCTATATATACCAGATTATTTTATTGGCCGCATTAGGACAATTGACGGACTGCTGAGTGATCCTGTGAATTTGGCATTTATAGGCAGTGAAGACGAGTTGCATACGGCAATGCAATCAGCTGGCTGGTCGCCGGCACACAAGCTAACACCACGTTCGGGCTTTTGGACGATTGTTTGTATGCTAAAGCGCGAGAGTTATGTTAGTGCGCCTGTTAGTCCAGGTTATTTGTTTAACAATAAGCAGAATTTTACCTATCAACAAAATATTAAAAACAAGCCATTTGCTCGTCATCATGTGCGATTTTTCAAAGTTCCAGATGGTTGGCTGATGCCCGGTGGCTATAAAGTCGATTGGTTGGCGGCCGGTACGTTTGATCGAACGGTTGGATTCTCGTACTTTACACTTCAAATAACCCATCGAATAGAATCAGACACGGACATAGAGCGTGATTATATTGTAAAAACTTTGAGCGATGCGGGAAAGTTGAAATCTGTTAAAACGATTGCTAGCTATTTCAGCGCCTATCATCATCGTAATGGTGGAGGAGATAGTATAACGACAGATGGGGCTTTGCCGATCATTGAACTGTAGTAGACTTACTCCCATTTGACAAAATCTCGATGTAGGTGTATTATATGGATAAATTCTATCGAAAGTTCATTTATAATTAAGTTATTACAGTGCATGTTAGTCTTGTTTTTGATTAATAATATTAGTAGTGCAGCTTGGTAATTGGCTATTGATTATGGCTAATTGCTTAGCTGCATCAAGATATTATTTTGATACAGACTCTAATATATGGAGGTATTCAACAGATGAATACTAATGATTCTGGTCGCAAAAATGTAGTTCCACGGTGGCTTAATACATCAAACTTTACTGGAGTTTTGATGATTTATTGCGCCTTTATGGTTGCACGATGGGTTTTTCTTGTAGTTGGTTCATTATTCACGGTTGCAATTTTAGCTTCGGCTATATATTTGCTTTCAGGCATTCTATGTTTCATAGAAGGCATGAGTAAGGGGATTAGTGAGAAAAGTAGGCAATCTACTGTTATATTTTGTTTATCTCTAGCATCGGTGTTGGTTATAATTAGTTTTGCCGTCATAATTGATTCGTTAATTATGATGATGTCTTAATACCGAGGGGTGGTTGATGTAAATTGACTGCCTCGCCCATTTGGGCTAACGTGCGCTATTTGTAACAACTTAATTATTCGGCAATTGGACATATAGAGATGCAAACTTTAATAATCAAATTATTACAGCGCCTTTTACCATATTCATAGGGCATATAAGCTGAATTTATAAACCGGAGGCATAAGAAAGTGCAAGAGGTCCAGTCGTTTATGGATTAAATGTGCGCTGATTGTAATAATTTGATTATACTAAAAATTATACCAAATATATGGTATAATTATCCGTAAGAGCTATTTTTTGTGGCAAAAAATAAATTTAATAAAAGGATACAGGAAATTATATGGCTGAAAAGAAAGTCCCGCTAGCGGATCTTCGCAATATTGGAATTATTGCACATATCGACGCAGGTAAAACGACTACGACAGAGGCGATTTTATATCGCACCGGTCTATCTCACAAGATTGGTCTAGTTCACGAAGGTGGAACAACTACTGACTGGATGGAGCAAGAGCGTGAGCGTGGTATTACTATTACTTCTGCTGCTGTTACGGCTTTCTGGAAAAGCTGTAAAATCAATATTATTGACACCCCAGGACACATCGACTTTACGGCCGAGGTAGAGCGATCGCTACGTGTTCTTGACGGTGCAATTACGGTCTTTGACGGCAAGATGGGCGTCGAGGCTCAGTCTGAAACTGTATGGCGACAAGCTAACAAATATAATGTTCCTCGTATCTGTTTTATTAACAAGATTAACCAAACTGGTGGTGATTTTTATAAATCGCTTGATTCGATTCACCGACGTTTAACTAAAAACGCACTTCCTGTGCACCTTCCAATTGGTTTTGAAAAAGAAATCAATGGTGTTATCGACTTAATTGACATGAAATCTTATACCTACAAAGATTTCACCGATCACGAGCTTATTGTTGGTGAAATTCCTGCTGACATGCTGGAAAAAGCTAAACACGCACGAAGTTTGTTAATTGAAGCAGCTGTTGAAGCTGATGACGAACTATTTGAGCGATTCCTAGATAAAGGTGAAGAATCGATTACGATTGATGAGTTAAAATCAGCTCTTCGTAAGCGAGTTATTGCTGGTGACTTTTACCTTGTCAGTGGTGGCGATGGTCGTGGTGTTATTGTCGAGAAGCTTCTTGATTTGGCTGTCGAATTCTTGCCTTCGCCTCTTGATATTGGCTCAACTTGGGGTCAACACACTAAAACCGGTGATGAAATTGAGCGAAAAGCAGACGACAAAGAACCTCTTTCAGCACTTGCGTTTAAGATTGCAACCGACCCATTTGTTGGTAAATTGATTTTCGTACGTGTTTACAGTGGTCAAATGACAGCTGGTTCGTATGTTTTGAATGCTACGACCGGTAACAAAGAGCGCGTTGGCCGAATCGTTCGTATGCATGCCGACAAGCGTGAAGAAATCGACTCAATTAGCGCAGGTGATATTGCTGCTGTTGTTGGATTAAAGGACACCTTTACCGGTACGACTTTGTGTGATGTTACAAATCCAATTATCCTAGAGTCTATTACTTTCCCAGATCCACCAGTTTCGATTGCGGTCGAGCCTAAAACTAAGGCTGACCAAGAGAAAATGGGCGTTGCTTTGCAACGACTTGCCGAAGAAGATCCAACTTTCCGTATTAGCACAAACGAAGAAACTGGCCAGACTATTATGTCAGGAATGGGCGAGTTGCACCTTGATATCCTTATCGATCGAATGAAACGAGAGTTTAAGGTTGAAGCGAACATTGGTGAACCGCAAGTTGCTTTCCGTGAATCTATCCGTGGAACTTCAAAAGTCCAAGGTAAGCATGCTAAGCAATCTGGTGGTCGTGGTCAATATGGTGATGTTTGGATTGAATTTGAACCAAACGAACCTGGTAAGGGCTTTGAGTTTATCGATGTGATTAAGGGTGGTGTTGTGCCGCAAGAATATCGCAAACCAGTAGAGGCTGGTATTCGTGAGACATTGGATGGCGGCGTTATTGCCGGTTATCCAGTAGTTGATATCAAGGCAACTCTTTACGATGGTAGCTATCATGATGTTGACTCGAGCGAACTTGCCTTTAAGTTGGCCGGTGCACTTGCAACTCGCGAAGGTATTCGCCAAGCTAAACCTGTCATCCTAGAACCTGTCATGCGCGTTGAAGTTACAACCCCGGAAGAGTTCATGGGTGATGTAATCGGAGACTTAAACTCACGACGTGGCCGAATTGAAGCTATGGAAGACCTAAATGGTGGTGCCAAGTTGATCAAGGCCTTCGTGCCACTTGCTAACATGTTTGGTTACACCAGTGATATTCGCTCGATGAGCCAAGGTCGTGCAGCTAGTACGATGGAACTTGCTCAATACGAGGAAGTACCACCAAATGTCGCTCAGGACATTATCGAAAAACGTTCAAGCAAATAATTTCAGTAAGAAATTTGATAAAAGAGTGTAGCCGTTGTGGTTACACTCTTTTTGATATATGCTAAAATATAGCTTATGAATGATGATAATTACTTAAATGCACTACTGTCAAATAAATTGTCATTAATAAAAATGCCAAAAAGCGGCAATATGATTCATTTTGCTAGTTTCAGTAATATATTAACTGATTCTGACGGCTTGATTCTTCAGTCAGTCATAGAGCCTATTAAAAAATCTATTAGTGCAGGTGATTATGTTATCCCAGTTACTGCAAGGCCAGCGGCTATTACTAAGATTTTGTGCGAAAAACTGGGCCTAGAAACCTGGATTGCGTATGGTGGTGGTACGGTATGTTTGAATAATGAAATTATTATGGACAAAGTTATTGATCCGCAGATCGTTGATGTGATCTGTAAGATTGCAAAAGAAAACGGTATGGGTGTTGTTAGTGATAAAGATGGAATAATCTCGTGCGACAATCCAGAAAATGTTTTTGCTAGATATGAAATGGCGGTCTTTGGTCAACTTGAGACAATTTTGGATTTTAATCAAAATGATAATCATAGGAAGATTATTCTCACTGTTCCAAATCAATTTAGAAAACAAGTTATGAATTTCCCCGGCATTATCAAAAGTGAATTAGTTAGGTTACTTAGCGGAGATTTGCGAACTGATATAAATAACTTATCCATTTCTATTACGCATGCAAGTTGCTATATAGAAATCACTGCTGCCCGAAAATCTTATGGTGTAGATATCATAAGGACTAAATTGGATATTCCGTTTGAACGTACGTCTGGTACTGGTTATTCAGGTGATGATATTGATTTATGGAAGTCGGTTGCTCTTCCGATAGCAATGAATTTTACGCCTTCTATCTTTAGCAAGGATGCGATATTTAAAACTGCTAGTTTTGCAGAAGTACTAAATAAACTTAGTTAAGTTAATGACTATTGACAGTATTTAATAAGTATGATATCATACCAATATTAACTTTGATTTTCAAATGTTATGCACGTTCAAAGTAAATGATTAGAATGAAAATACTTCATCTATACATTTTTGAAAATCTATTTCTCTTTTTTGTACTTACGCTAATTTCAATAACCTAGTATTATTTGAGGTCGCTTTTAATTATCTCGTTTATAGCATATTTATAAGTCGTGGTTGATTTGTGCTATGTGAAATGGTCGCTATTAACTTAGTGGCTTTTTTGCATAGCACAAAATGCTGTGACTTTATGAATTGAGGTGTATATGAATGAATATACAAAAAGAAGCATACGATAAATGGTTAGGTCAGTTTGATTTAGAATGCGAGGCGCTTAGCCTTAAGGTTCGGCATATCCAAAATGTTGTTGGTTTTGCGAGTGATATCGCTAAGATTCGCAATATGAGTGAGGACGATGTTCAGCTTGCAGAATTTATCGCACAGCACCACGACGATGGTCGCTTTGTGCAGTGGACTAAATATGGTACGTTCAACGATAAAGAAGTTGTCTTAGGTGATACTCACCCGCACGCACGTTTGAGTATAGTCGTATTGTTCGGAAAACGAAATCATGAAATTCTTCGTTTCGCCCCAGACATCAAGCCAGAAGAGGCAAGAGTTGTTAAAGAAGCAATTTACCGCCATGGTGATTTAGTTCTTGATGCCTCTGATTTGACTGAACGAGAGTTAACTCATTGCCAGATTATCCGCGACGCGGACATGCTTGATAACTTGATAAATGTTAAGTTAAGTGAAACCGTTAGGGATTTGATGAAAATCCAAGGTTTCAGTATGAAAGAGTTATGGGCAAGTGAAGTTACGGAAGAGGTTTTTGAGACTTTTTGTAATCACAAGTCGATAAATTACGGAATCGTAAAGACTCCGGCTGACTGGTGGCTGACATGGGTAGCATATATTTACAATTTTTCGCTTCCAGAAAGCCTGAAGGTTGTTGATAATGAAAAATGTATAGAAAAGATTTTTGCTCGTTTGGATAAATTCTCAAACAAGCAAACTAAAAAGTATTTTGAACAAGCACAGCAAATAGCGGAAAATTATATCAGTAATAAGATATGAACGAGTAACTATTAAATAGCAGTGCATTAGAGCACGTTCCTTACGAACGTGCTCTTTTAAATTTGTATTTTGTATAAAATAGTTGTATAATAATAATTAACTCCATACTCAAAATTTTTACGAAAGTGGTGATTTGAATGAAGGAACGGAGAGCTCCTTATCGAAAATGGTTGTGTCAATTTAATATCAAAGACCCGGTGTTAATGTTAAAAATTCGTCATATAAATAATGTGGTTCAATTTGCAAAAATAATTGCAAATAAGCGCAGATTGTCTAAACAGGACGACGATTTGGCGGTATTTATCGCCCAACACCACGATGATGGGCGGTTTATCCAGTGGCGAGATTATCGCACGTTTCGTGATGTTGCTATTTGTGATGATGGCAAAAAACACCCACACGCAGAACTTGGTATTAAAATGTTGTTTGATGATCGTAATATTGAAAGATTCACCTACGAAATATCAGACGAGGAATACAAGATTGTCTATAAGGCAATAGCTATGCATGGCGATTTGCTTTTGGATGAATCAGAAATGACCGAAAGAGAAATCCGTCATTGTAAAATCCTCAGAGATGCAGATATGTTAGATAATGTCATTAACGTTATGGTTGATGAAGATATGACAACATTTATGAACTCAAGAGGCGCTACTGTTGATGAATTTTGGTCCTGCAATATTTCAGACGCTGTCTTTGATACTTTTATGACAAATAAATCTATCAATTATGACATTGTTAATACGCCCGCGGAATGGTGGTTGTCTATGGTGGCATATATATTTAATATGTCTTTAATCCAGAGTTTACAAATTGTCAAAGAGTCGAATAGTATCGACAAGATATTCAATAGGGTTACTGATAAATTTACCAACCAGCAAACTAATGAAAGAATAAAGAGTGCATACATGTCGACAAAAAAATATGTGCACAAAGTAGTTTAGTAATAGTTTTTACATTAAGTTGTAGCAGAGGATATATTTATTGATAAATATATCCTTTTAAAATTTTTAGGTAAGAAAAATGCACACCTGATTGGATAAAACACTTTACCTTATGCATATAATTCTGTATAATATCAACCATACGTCGTGAGGTAATGTTTAGAATATTACCCCGTCTAAATAAAGTAATTAATTAGGAGAAATAACCAAAATGGCAGATTTCGATCGAACCAAACCTCACGTAAATGTTGGTACTATGGGCCACGTTGACCACGGTAAAACAACTTTAACTGCTGCTATTACAGCAACATTGGCAAAGCGACTTCCAAGTGAAGTAAACAAAGCTGTTGCTTATGACCAAATCGACAACGCTCCAGAAGAGCGCGCACGTGGTATTACTATTGCTTCATCTCACCAAGAGTATGAATCAGAACTACGCCACTATGCTCACGTTGACATGCCAGGACATGCTGACTATGTTAAGAACATGATCACTGGTGCTGCTCAGATTGACGGTGCTATCTTGGTTGTGGCTGCTAATGACGGCCCATTGCCACAAACTCGTGAGCACGTTCTACTTGCAAAGCAAGTTGGTGTTCCAAAAATTCTTGTTTTCCTAAACAAGATGGACCTTGCAGATCCTGAACTAGTTGAACTAGTTGAAATGGATATTCGCGAGCTGTTGGCTAAAAACGGATTTGACGAAGATGCTCCAATCATCAAGGGTTCAGCTACTAAGGCCCTAGAAGGTGACAAAGAGAACGAAGATGCAATTATGGAACTAGTCGCAGCATTAGACAGCTACGTACCAGAACCAGTTCGTGACCTAGACAAGCCATTCCTAATGCCAATTGAGGACGTATTCTCAATCAAGGGTCGTGGAACTGTTGCTACTGGTCGTATTGAACAAGGTATCATCAAACTTAATGACCCTGTTGAAATCGTTGGCCTAAAGGCTACTCAAACATCAGTTGTTACTGGTATTGAAGCTTTCAAAAAGAATCTTAATCAAGGTCAAGCAGGCGACAACGCTGGACTACTACTACGTGGTATCGAGCGCGAGCAAATTGAACGCGGTCAAGTTGTTGTTAAGCCAGGTAGTTTGACTCCACACACAGAGTTTGACGCTGAAGTTTACATCTTGAAAAAAGAAGAAGGTGGACGACACACTCCATTTAGTAAGGGCTACAAGCCACAGTTCTACTTCCGTACAACTGACGTTACTGGTGAAGTTGAACTTCCAGCTGACAAAGAGTTGGTTATCCCTGGCGATACACTAACTTTCAAGGTTAAGTTGCTTGCACCTATTGCTATGGAGCAAGGCCTAAACTTCGCTATTCGTGAAGGTGGCAAAACTGTTGGTGCTGGTGTTGTTACGAAAATTGTAAAATAATACCACACACGATTAAATATCTTAAACACCCCCGAGTTTTCGGGGGTGTTTAGTTTTTATGTTAATGCTTTTGCTTTAGTTTTAAAGTGATATGGGGTATGATTTAGATTATTACTTTTTTAAGTATTTGCTATTTAATAAGTCAAATTATTACAGTACATATTGAGGAAGCCATGACGTTGGGATTGATTCAAAGATGGCTATTGGTCTAGTGAAAAGTTAGATCATTAGCCGTCTTTGAGTCTGAGGACGGTAATTTATAGAATCCGAGGTGTAACATGAACAAACTAATTCCAAATCCATTGTTTTTGTCTGTAAAGAAAACTATAAGACGTGTAAATAAGAGCGGGTATAACCTAGAAGAAGCTATGATGGCCAGCGGTTGCGCTGTGGTCTATTTTGCCGAAAGGGCACAGATTATGTACATCGATCCGTTCAAACCATTCAAAATAGATGATAATCTCAAAAATGTAATTATCGCAAATTCTATGGAACTTACTAAATTTTATTTTGATAAACTAGCTGATGTAAACCCTAGCCGGTTATTTAGAAAGGATGAAATTATTACCTGCATTGACTTAGCGTTAAGCGAGGCTACCCTAATGGTTTATGACGAAGATTCAGTAAAACCGAAGGAGGGCTGGGCTTATCCTAGTAATATTCAGATTGCGAATGAAGCATCAGAGCAAGCAGGTGTTTATCTAGAGCTTGTATAGTCGTTGCGGAGTCTAGAAACTAACTAGACTCCAATTTTCTCAATATGTACTATTGTAATGATTTGATTTAAATATATACAAAAGTAAATTTATGATTTCTTTTGTATTTTATAACGCTAGTGTTATACTTTTAATAAATGAATGCGCGCAAAAAAAATAAAACGAGTGGCTTTACGATTGTCGAGCTAGTCATATCGATGGTTGTGATTGGGATACTGGCAACAATTATGTTTATTTCTTATGGTGGAATAATTAAAAAAGTCGCTGTCGAGAATTTAAAATCAGATTTGTTGAGCGCCACGAGTAAATTGGCTAAATTTAAGGCTACTTATGGTGTTTATCCGGTAACTATATCTTGCTCGGTGCCAGATAGTAAAACGAATCTATGTATTAAAGGTACTACGAGTGATACGATTTTTGCTTATAATGTCAACACTACTGCTAGTCCAGACACTTTCGGCTTGTCCGCTTCAAAAGGTAATGATGTTGACTTAAGCTATCGTACAGCCAATGGCTCTGAGCCAATTGCATGTCCAGCTGGCTACATTGTTGTACCGGGTAGTAAAACTTATGGAACGAGCGATTTTTGTGTGATGAAGTATGAGGCTAAAATTAAAGGTAATGACAATGGAGCTACTACATATGATTCCAGTTTTATTCCAGAAACAAGAGCTTCTGGTACTCCATGGGTTTACATAGATCAGATTGCAGCAAGGGATGAATCAAAAACCGTCTGTACTGGTTGTCATTTGATTTCCGAGGCAGAATGGATGACTATTGCACAGAATTTATTAAACGTTTCAAGTAATTGGAGCGGTGGAACTGTAGGTGTTGGGTATATATATTCGGGACATAATGACACTGACCCAGAAAACGGTATCGCCGCCAGTAATGATGATGATGGATATTTTGGCACAAATGATTTTGCGGGAGATAATGGTGTACCACCAGAAAGTACATTAATTGGAGATACTCAAAAAAGAACATTAACACTAACGAACGGCGAAGTAATTTGGGATTTTTCTGGCAACGTTAACGAATGGTCTGATGCTACTATAGCTGGGGGAAAGCCTGGAAACACCGATGACTCGGGCGCTTCTGTTTATTGGCGCAATTTCTCAAGCTTAACTTCAAAACCAGTATTACCTGTAAATATTTATCCAGAGGGTACTGGTATTGAAGGGGCTTCATCCTGGACGTCTGAATCGATGGGTATTGGAAAGCTAGGTAGCAATTCGAACGATACGGAACTACGCGGGTTTAGGCGTGGTGGCGATTTTGATGATAGTGGAATTGACGGCGTATTGTCACTAAGAATTGATTCATCGCCTGATGGAATAGGTAATAATAATGGTTTTCGCGTAGCTCGTTAATTTTTTGAGTTATACGTTTATTCTTTTGATAGCTCGCATGTATTACTTTATAAGATAAATTTTAATTTAATGTTATTGATTTTAAATACCGAAGTTAATGGAGGCTGGTATTGATTTAAGTGCTTGAAGTGACTTTATCTAGGTATTTTATAGTAAAATTAATTTTATCGCTAAGGATTTGCCTTATTAGTCAAAAAGTGATAATATTTAAACCGTATTATTAATCATATCGAGAACTCGGCAATGGCGGAACAAAACCGAACCACAGCAGAGGTTACGATATAGCACATCCGCATTTGCGGGAGGAAAACAAATGGCAGACAAGCAAGAACAAAGTCTACGTATTCGTATTCGCCTAAAGGCTTACGACTACAAAGTAATCGATCAATCAGCAAAACAAATTATTGACACAGCAATCAGGACTGGTGCAAGTATTGCAGGCCCAGTACCGCTTCCTACTCGTCGAAGTATGTATACTGTTGTTAAATCACCACATGTCTATAAAAAGGGCGGTGAAGCATTTGAAATGCGTATTCACAAACGTCTTATTGACATTACTAATGCAACACCAAAGACAATCGATAGCTTGCAAAATTTAAGTTTGCCAGCTGGTGTTGACGCCGAAATCCGAATGTAGTTAAAACCTCGCGGTAATAAACAACCTCACAATTTCGTGAGGTTATTTATTTGGTTGCTGTCCGTATTAAGAAACGCGGATACTGTCGATAATGCGCATAGTTTCAAGTTGGATATTGCTAATCCAAAGAACTAGTAGCATGATGTAGATTAAAAGAATTGACCAATAAACTGTCTGCTCGGTGATTTTGAAAGACATAAATGTGCTTGGCTCTTTGCAAACTTTGAAAGATTCTTGCTTTGCTGAACGCTTTGCCTTTACTGGAGTAACCTTTTTGCTAACAGTAGCTTTTTTAACTGTCGTTTTAGCTGCGACTGTTTTTTTAGCAGTAGTCTTTTTTGCTACTGGCTTTTTAGCGACAGGTTTCTTAGTTGTTGGTTTCTTTTCAGTTGCCATATGGCCATTTCTCCTTTGATAATCTTTATAAAAACAGTATGACTGATTTTGATGATAAACTCAAGCGTTATGGAAATTTTGTTGTAAAATTAGTAATTCGTACCACCGCTAACACCGAAGAATTCTTCTAATGTGATAATTGACTGTTTTTTCATTTCAGCTGCTAGCTCTCGACCAATGTAGCGATAGTGCCATGGTTCGTTTTTGTAACCCGTAATTGACTGTTTGTCGGTTGTATAACGTAACAGAAAACCGTATTCGTATGCATGAGCCGCCAACCACGAACCTTCAGCGGTTGTCGCAAAGCAGTCATCAAAATTACAGCCAGAATTGCCAATACTACCAAAATCAATAGCCAAGCCTGTTTGGTGCTCGCTATATCCCGGCCTAGCGCTGAACGTATCGGCAGCAACTTGACCGTTACTAGCCACATAATTGTTATATAGCGTGTTTTGAGTACTATAGGAGCGATAACTGCTAACAGCTGTCAACGTTACCGATGCTGAACTAGCGGCCTGCGTCATGGCTCTTAAATCATCAATAGCCTTGCTACTGATAGTCGCATTGCCATAGGTTACTAAGTCGCTGGGGGCGAACTGGGCTGGGTTTAGTTGATGTTGTTTGTTTGCAACGATCCAGATACTTGATGGATCAGTGGTTGAATATTTGGATTTATCAAACGCGGTTGTGATTGTTTTAGGCTCGGTTTTGGTGACTTCGGGCGTTGATTGTTTTGCAGTCACGCTTTCTTGTGCCTTGACAGTTTCGGATTTTTTGGTTGTAACGCTTTTAGGGACGGTCGGAGAGTGGGCTGGATTATAGTTAATAAAAATTATCACTCCAAAGCATACGCTAACAGCAAGTAGTATTGCGGGTAATATTAACGTTTTTTTGGAACGATTTTGTGCTATTTTCATAAGATGATTTTAGCATAAAATGTATTCATTTTGTTTTGTCATTTAAAGAAACGAACTTGCTGAAAAAACTATACCCAACAATCCATCAAAAATATCCCCAAACTCCTTCGCCCCAGTTTTAATAAGGGCGGTCGCATTATTGTACATAATAACCAATCACCCACACTCCCACAACGGCTTCACGCCGGGCCATCCAAGGGCTCCGGCGCCTTGTCTCGCCTCGGGTTGCAGATGTTGTGGAAATATGGCTAATTGGTTATTAGCTTGCGCAATCTTGTATTACTAAACGTTATTTTATATCTTAATATTATTTAAAACAATAGACATTCTTCTTTTGTCATCAAAAGAAGGAAAACTGCTGGGGTTTATAAAATATCGCGTTTAAAATAATATTAAGATATAAAATAACTTTAAACATAATCATATTCATAATATTTATATATAAACAAAATAGAATAATAAATTGTAAAAGGGTAACTACACTATGACCTTAAAAACTAATAAATTCAAACCTAAAAACAAACCATTAGGTTTCACCATCGTAGAGTTATTAGTAGTCACAGCAGTAATAGGTATCCTAGCTGCCATAACCATAGTCTCCTACACAGGCATAACCAAAAAAGCCAACGAATCAACCCTGTAATCAGACCTAGCTACAGCCAAGAAGCAATTCGCCCTATACTATACAGAACACGGAGTATACCCAACCGGTCTAAATGAAAATAAATGCCCAACAGGAACAACTAATCCATCCCCTGACACTAACTATTGTCTTAAGCCTAGTTCTGGTGATGATATAGAAATTTCTGAAGCTGATGGTAGTAAATATAAACTTACTGCTACTAAAGGTACGCTTGTGCTTACTATCACTGATAATTCTGGACTAACTGCAAACGACCCAGACTGGGTAACAATCGGTACTCAAAAGTGGGCTAGAAAAAATTTGAATGTCGGGGTTATGATTGATGGCAGTCAATACCAGACGAACAATTCTTTAGTTGAAAAAAATTGCTATGATAACCTAGAGTCTAACTGTACAAAATATGGTGGTTTATACCAATGGCGCGAAATGATGGCATACGTTCCAGACACCGAGGCTGAAGGTACTAGGGGTGTATGCCCTGTGGGTTCACACGTTCCAACGGAATTAGAATGGAAAGCATTGTTTACATATCTTGGCGGCATTGAAATCGCGGGCATGAAACTGAGTTCGTCTGGTGGTGTTGGTTTTGATATGATGTTTGGTGGAATGAGATTTGCCGGGGCGGGAGGCTTTCATGAAAAAGATACTTATGCATATAATTGGTCGAGTAGCCATATTGTAGGTGTACCGTGGAATTCGTGGCAATTCGGAAATTATTATAGCGGCCAGGGTGCTGGTACGAATCTTACTGAGTTTGCATACGATAAGTCCTTTGCACTTTCTGTACGATGCTTAAAAGACTAACGTGCCTATCCTAACAATCTAGTTATAAAGGAGCTTGTTTTATTGACTATTAACAGATAGTGTGCTAGTGTTAGTAGGTAACTTATTACGAAATATAAAACGATTCTTGGTGAATTGGTAAGTCTAACAGATTAGATACTGCCTTCCACCAAGAATTTTAAGTGGGAGCAAAAGCGCTATGAAAGCACTTCTCGGTACCAAAATTGGTATGACCCAAATCATTAGTGAGAACGGTGTTGCAATTCCTGTAACATTGATTCAAGCTGGCCCTGTGACTGTTACTCAGGTAAAGACCGTCGAAACCGATGGCTATACTGCAGTTCAAGTGGCATATGGTGAGGGTAAGAACCTGAGCAAGGCCGTGGCTGGACATGTAAAGTCTGCCAAAGTGACACCGAAGCATATTCGGGAAATCCGTGTAACAGAACTACCAGATGGCCTATCGGTAGGAAGCACGTTTGACGTAACAACCTTTTCACTAGGAGACATCGTTGATGTTACTGGTACAAGCAAAGGTAAGGGTTTTGCAGGAACTGTAAAACGACATAACTTTAATACCAGCAGACATACACACGGTGGAAACGGTGATGTACGAAAGCCAGGATCAATCGGATCAATGTATCCTCAAAAAGTTTTCCGCGGTAAGCGAATGGCAGGACGAATGGGACATGACCAAGTTACGGTCAAAAACCTAGTTGTTGCCTACGTTGACCTAGAGAATAATTTGATTGGTCTTCGTGGTGCTGTTCCAGGTCCTAAAAAAGGTCTGATTACTATCGGAGGAAAAGCATAATGGCTGATACTACAAAAGCACCTGCTAAGATTACTTTACCTAGTGAAGTTTTTGAAGTAGAAGTAACTAACCACGAACTATTAAAGCTTGCCTATGATAGTTACCTTGCAAACTCACGTACTGCTAGTGCAACCACTAAGCAACGCGGTGAAGTTCGCGGTGGTGGTAAAAAACCATGGAAGCAAAAAGGCACAGGACGTGCACGTTTCGGTTCATCACGTAACCCAATTTGGCGCGGTGGTGGTATCGTATTTGGACCACGTGGCAATGAGAATTACACAAAGCGACTTTCTACAACAAGCAAGCGCGTTGCTCTTCGCCAAGCTCTTACACTTTCGAATAAATCTAATAAAATCGTTGTTCTTGATTTCAAGACAACTGGTAAAACTAGCGAAACAGTCAAATTCTTGGCTGATAACAAGCTAGAGCGCCGAGTACTAATGGTTGTCGACGAAAAGACTCCAGAACTACTACGCGCAACAAATAACCTTCAGAACGTATTGTTGGTACGCGCTAATTACCTTAGTGTTTATCACATTATTAACGCTGACAAGGTCGTATTATCAACTAAATCAGTAGATATCATTAAAGACTGGCTAGTCGGAGGGGATAAATAATATGACAAATCTAATTAACGTATTCCCACGAGCTACTGAAAAAGCGTATGCGCAGTCAAAGAATAATATCTATGTTTTTGAAGCACCACTAAATGCTAACAAGCAACAAATCGTGGCAGCTATCGAAGCTCAATTCGGTGTTAAAATCGTAAACATTAAAACTTTGATCCAAAATGGAAAAGCGATTCGTTTTTCTAAGGGTAAGCGAAGCCAACCTGGCAAAACTACTCGTAAGGATCTAAAGAAAGCTTACGTAACATTAGCAGAAGGCGACAAAATTAGTATTTTTGACGAACCTGCCGAAGTAGAGCCTACAAAAAAGGCTGATAAAAAAGCTGCAAAGAAGGAGACTAAGTAATGCCAATTAAGCAATACAATCCAACTACTCCAGCTCGTCGCGGTATGACCAGTCAAGACCTTAGTGACATTACTACCCGTAAGCCACTAAAAAGCTTGATCAAAAGCAAGAAGCAAAATGCTGGTCGTAACAACACTGGTCGAATTACGGTTCGACACCGTGGTGGTGGCGTAAAGCGTCATTATCGCTTGGTTAACCATAAACTAGCTGCAGGCCTAACTGTAACTGTTGAAGAAATCGAATACGATCCAAATCGTAGTGCCCGAATTGCACGTGTCAAAGATCAATATGGTCTTTATCACTACATTCTAGCTGATACTTCAATGCAAAAAGGTAAGGTTATCGTTAGCGGCGACGAAGCTCCAATCGAGTCAAGTAACCGAATGCCATTATCTCGAATACCTGTTGGTACTCAGATTTACGCAATCGAAATCTACCCTGGTAAAGGCGCACAGATGGTTCGTTCTGCTGGTACAAAAGCTCAGCTTATGGCCAAAGAAGGTGACTATGCATCAGTTCGTATGCCATCAGGTGAAGTTCGACGCTTCCGACTAGAAGCAACTGCTGCTATCGGTGTAGTTGGTAACGTGCAACATCAGAATATAAAGATCGGTTCTGCTGGACGTAATCGCCGTAAGGGCATTCGACCAGGAGTTCGTGGTGTAGTAATGAACGCTTGTGATCACCCACACGGTGGTGGAGACGGCGGACGTCACGGTACTGGTAAACCACCACAGACACCATGGGGTCAATTGGCCCTCGGATATCGTACTCGTCGTCGTAAAGATGTCAGTAAGTTGATCGTAAAGAGTCGCCATGATGCGAAGAGGAAGAAGTAGTATATGAGTCGTTCACTAAAAAAAGGACCTTTCGTTGACTTCAAGCTAGCTAAGAAAATCGCAGCGCTTGGACCTGACGATCGTACAATAATCAAAACTTGGGCACGCGCAAGTACAATCAGTCCAGAAATGGTCGGACGTACAATTGCCGTTCACAATGGTAAAATGCACATTCCAGTGCTATTGTCGGAAAATATGGTTGGCCACAAACTTGGTGAGTTTAGTCCTACCCGTAAATTCCGTAAACACGGCGGAAAGGGCAAGAAATAATGGCTAAATCATTAACTGTCCGTTCATACGCCAAAGGTGTAGATCAGGCACCTCGTAAGGTTGCCTTGGTTGCAAGTCTAGTCCGCGGTCGAACCGTGGCTGACGCCTTGGTAATTCTGGCTCATACACCAAAGCGTTCTGCTCAGTGTGTTATTAAAGCTATCGAAAGCGCCAAAGCAAATGCAATCAACAACCATGGCCTAGATGGTAAAACCCTTGAAATCTCAACTTTGTCAGTTACGGCTGGCGAGCGACTAAAGCGTTTCAAGCCTGCAAGCCGTGGTCGTGCTTTGCCATTTGAAAAGAAATCGGCAAATATTCTAGTTGAAGTAACTGGTGATGAGAAACCAAAGAAAAAACCAGCTGCAAAGCCAGCTGAGACAAAGGAGAGCAAGTAATGGGACAAAAAGTAAACCCAATTAGCTTCCGCCTTCAAGTTCACAAGAACTGGGATTCACGTTGGTTCGTTGCTGGCAAAAAAGACTTTGCAAAGTGGCTATCTGAAGATATTCGCATTCGTGAACTTATCGAGAAGCGATTTAGTAGCCGTCCAACAATTAACAAAATCGAGATTGAGCGTTCAGCAAATCTGATTACTATTACTATTCACACTGCCAAAGCTGGTGTTGTGATTGGTCGTGGTGGTGCAGGCGTAACTGAACTTAAATCTATGCTTGAAAAGATCGTTAGCCTACCGATTCGATTGAACATCGAAGAGGTAAAACGACCAGAACTTGCCGCTAAACTAGTTGCCGAGAATATTGCTCACCAACTAGAGCGACGTGTCAACTTCCGACGTGCAATCAAGATGTCGGCACAAAACACAATCGCTGCTGGCGCTAAGGGTGTTCGTATTCAAGTTGCAGGCCGACTAAACAACGCAGAAATGGCTCGCCGCGAAAAAGTAATCGAAGGATCAGTACCTCTACATACATTACGTGCTGATATTGATTACAGTGGTGCACGTGCTTATACTCCTGCCGGTGTTATTGGTGTTAAGGTTTGGATTTACAAGGGCGAAAGGATTTAAGCAATATGTTATTACCTAAGAAAACTGCACACCGAAAAGTTCGCAAAGGCAAAAATAAGGGCACAGCTTCACGCGGTCAATATATTGCTTTTGGTGACTACGGTCTGCAATCACAATCTAATGAATGTATTACCAGTCGCCAAATCGAAGCTTCACGTCAAGCTATGACTCGTCATATTAAACGTGGTGGCAAAATTTGGATCCGTATCTTCCCTCATACTCCTGTTACGCGCAAGCCACAGGATGTAAAGATGGGTAGCGGTAAAGGTAACCCAGAATTCTTCGTTGCCAAGGTTAAGGCCGGAACAGTCTTGTTTGAAATGAAAGGTGTTGAAGAATCTGTTGCTCGTGAAGCAATGCGTCTTGCATCTCATAAATTACCTGTTAAGACTAAGTTTATTACAAGGGAGCAAATCTAATGGCTGACAAGAAAACTATCAAAGCAGCAAAGCAAGCTACCGAAGTAAAGACTATCGATCAACTTCGCACAGAATTGACAGCTAAACAGAATGATTTAAACGAAGCAAAGCGTGGACACAAGCTTGGTGAATTAACCAATCCTCGTGCTATCACGACAATGCGTAAAGAAATAGCTCGTCTTCACACTGCTATCCGAGCAGATGAATTGAAGTCAGCAAAGGAGAATAAGTAATATGGCCAAGACATTGACTGGTATCGTTACATCGGATGTAGCGGACAAAACTATTACCGTCACTGTTACTAGTCGTGAAACGCATCCTATTTATGGAAAACAGTATACTGTTACCCGCAAATACGCAGCCCACGATGAAGATAACATTGCAAAAAAAGGTGATAAAGTCACAATTTCAGAAACCCGACCAGTTTCAAAGCGAAAAGCATTCAAGCTTGACGCTGTGGTTGAAAAATCACGTGGTTCAATCGAGCTTAAGGACGATGAGGTAGAGGCGTAATATGATACAACAAGAATCTCGTCTAAAAGTGTGCGACAACTCTGGTGCAAAGGAAATTCTTTGTATCCGTGTTCTTGGTGGCACAGGTCGTCGTTATGCGCGCGTTGGTGACATTATTGTCGCTACCGTCAAAGACGCAACCGCGATTGGTGTAGTTAAGCGAAAATCAGTTGTTAAAGCTGTTGTCGTACGAACTCGCGATCAAATCCAACGAAAAGATGGTTCAACTATCGCTTTTGATGATAACGCTGCTGTTATTATCGGTGATGACAAGAATCCAAAAGGTACTCGTGTCTTTGGACCAGTTCCTCGCGAACTTCGTGATATGGGATATTCCAAGATTATCAGCTTAGCTCCGGAGGTACTATAAAATGACTGCAACTAAACGAATTATCAAAGGTGATACAGTTAAATTGATCAGCGGTGCTAACAAAGGCACAACTGGTAAAGTCGTAAAAGTCCTTGCTAAGAAAAATACCGTCCTAATTGAAGGCGTTGGTATGATTCACCGAAACATCAAACCATCTCAGCACAACCCACGTGGTGGACAAAAGGACATTCATGTTCCTGTGTCTTTGCACAAAGTTGCGCTAGTGATTGATGAAAAAACCAGCAAGACAAGTCGTGTTGGTTTGGTAAAGAACGCTGACGGTACAACCACTCGCGTGGCTCGTCAGAATAAGAATAAGGAGATTAAATAATGGCTAAAACAGCTGAATTATCGACAACTCCTCGCCTGAAAGCCTTGTACAAAAGTACAATCGTCAAGGAACTACAAGCCGAATTGAAACTAGAAAACGTTCATCAAGTTCCAAAACTTGAGAAAATTGTAGTAAGCGTAGGAATTGGTAAGAATAAAGATGACAAGCGTTATTACGAAGTAGTTCGTAATACACTTACCAAAATTACTGGCCAACACCCAATCGACCGAATGGCTAAAAAATCAATTGCAACCTTTAAAATCCGTGCAGGTATGAACCGCGTAGGTATCAATGTAACACTTCGTGGTGCTAGAATGTATGAATTTTTGGATCGATATGTCAACGTATCTTTGCCACGAACCCGCGACTTTCACGGTGTAAGTGCAAAAGCTTTTGACAAAGCTGGTAATTATAATATCGGCATCGTAGATCAATCAATTTTCCCAGAATTAACTTTCGAAGAAACACAAGTAGTTCATGGTTTGCAGATTACTATGGTAATCTCGGGCGGTAGCGCAGTATACAGCCGTGCTTTACTTGAAAAATTTGGTATTCCATTTGAAAAACAAGGAGGCAAAAACTAATGGCTAAGAAATCTTCGATTGCTCGAGATGAAAAGCGCAAAAAAATGATTCTAAAGTTTGCCGCAAAGCGCGCTGAACTAAAAGAATTAGGCGACCTAGAAGGTTTGGCAAAATTGCCACTTAATAGTTCACCAACTCGCTGGAAAAACCGTGACTTTTTACATGGACGTCCACGTGGCTACATGCGAAAATTTGGTCTAAACCGTATTAACTTCCGTGAAAAAGCTTCAAAAGGCGAAATTCCCGGCATAACAAAGAGTAGCTGGTAGGAAAGGAATAAATTATGTCATTACAATCAACTGACCCAATCGCCGACCTACTAACTCGTATTCGTAACGCAGTTATGGTTGGTAAGAACGAAATTCGCGTACCTTCAAGTAAATTAAAGGTTACCGTTGCAAAAGAATTGAAAAAAGCTAAATACCTTAGTGAAGTTAAAATTGAGAGTGCTAAACCACGCGATATTTTAGTTATTACTATTAACCCAATTGGTGAAAATGCTAATATAACCGAGATTACTCGTTTGTCAAAGCCTGGACGTCGTGTCTATGTTGGTGCAAGCGAAATTCCACGAGTCAAGAATGGCCGCGGTATAGTTCTTGTTAGTACCAGCAAGGGTGTATTGCCTGGCCACGAAGCTATCAAGCAACGTCTTGGCGGTGAGCTACTACTTAAGGTATATTAGTAAAGTAAAATTGTTAAATAAAGGAATAAATATATGAGTCGAATCGGAAAACTACCTATTGACGTACCTACCGGTGTGACAATCACGGTTGACTCGGATGTGATTTCTGTCAAAGGTCCTAAGGGCGAATTGACGGTACCACATTTGAGCGACGTAACTGTAACGCTAGAGGGTGCACAAGCAATCGTAACTCGTAAAGACGATCAACGAATTGCCAAAGCTCAACACGGCTTACAACGTGCACTACTGAATAATGCTGTTATTGGTGTTGTTAGTGGTTATGAAAAGAAACTTGAAGTAAACGGCGTCGGTTTCCGTGTAAACGGTGGCGGCAAAGAAATCGAAATGCTTCTTGGCTTTTCACACCCAGTTAAATATACTGCCAAAGATGGTATTAACTTGACTGTTGATAAAATGAATATTACCGTTAGTGGAATTGACAAACAAGCTGTTGGTCAAACTGCTGCCGAGATTCGTTCAATCAAGAAGCCTGAACCATACAAGGGTAAAGGTATTAAATACGCTGATGAAGTTGTACGCCGCAAGGCTGGAAAGGCTGGTAAGTAACATGGCTAACCTCGCAAAAAAGATGTTAAATCAAGGTCTTCGCAAAATGCGTGTCCGTTCAAAGGTTTCAGGAATTGCTGAGCGCCCACGACTTACTGTGTCAATCAGTAATAAACATGTTAATGCTCAACTAATTGACGACGTTAAGCAAACGACTATCGTATCCAGTACTACTGTCGGAACAAAGCAAGCTGGCACAATTACCGAGCAAGCGGCTTTTATCGGTACTGATATCGCTAAAAAAGCTAAAAAGGCAAAAATTAACGCAGTTGTTTTCGATCGCAATGGTCGTCGTTACGCTGGAAGATTGAGTGCACTAGCTGATGCTGCACGCAAGGAAGGTTTGGAGTTTTAATCATGGCTGATGCAAATGTAAGAAATACAAACGGACCACGAACTGGCGGACGTCAGAACAGTGGACGCCGCGACCAAGCTCCAACCGAGCCAAAAGAGTTCGAAGAGTTGGTTATCAATATCGACCGCGTTTCTCGTGTTGTAAAAGGTGGACGACGTTTCCGCTTTAAGGCACTTGTTGTTGTCGGTAACGGTAAAACCAAGGTTGGTGTTGGTGTTGCTAAGGGCGCAGATGTCCAAGCAGCTATCGCCAAGGCAACTGATGTAGCTAAAAAGCATATTATCAATATCGCAATCGCTGATGGCACTATTCCTCATGATGCAGAAGTACGTTTCTCGGGTGCGCAAGTACTTGTTAAACCAGCTGCGCCTGGAACGGGTATTATCGCTGGTGGTGTTGTTCGTTCAATCATTGGTGTTACTGGCATTAAAAACTTGCTAACTAAATCACTTGGTTCAACTAACAAGGTAAACATCGCTTATGCAACAATCGAAGCATTGCGAAGTCTTGTTCCAAAAGATGAATGGCTAAACGCTGCTCCTAAAAAGGCAGCTGCCAAGAAGGTAGTTGAAGAGGAGACAAAATAATGACTAAGTATAATGAACTTATAATTAGTGCAAGCAAGAATATCAAGCGTGTTGGTCGTGGTATCGCAGCTGGTCAGGGTAAAACCGCTGGTCGTGGTACTAAGGGTCAAAAAGCTCGTACTGGTAAAAAACTTGGCGCAACCTTCCAAGGTGGCTCACGTTCACTAGTTACGGCTGTGCCAAAAGCTCGTGGTTTCAAATCGCGCCGAACTCCAGCGCAGGTTGTATATCTTGATCACCTAAACGCCTTTGCAGGCAAAACTGCTGATAATTTTACATTGTTTGAAGCTGGCTATATTGCTACACCTTTTCACGCTGTAAAAGTAATCTTACGCGGTGAATTGACCGAGAAAATTACTCTTAATGTTGCTGGTGCTAGTACGAGTGTCAAAGCTGCAGTTGTTGCTGCTGGTGGAACTTTTACTAAAACTGCTGTACCATTGAAAATGAGTACAAAAGAAACTGACGAAGCAAAATAACCTTATTGCGCTTTCCAGGGTATCTTTATTAACAGTTTAGATACTCTGTGGAGTAGCAATAAATTCAGAATAATAGGCTAAGAGAGGGTAAACAACAGATGAATTGGAAAACAATCTTTAAATCATTAAAAAACCGCGATATGGCTAAACGCCTATTGATTGTTTTAGGCATTATTATTGCGTATCGCTTTTTGGCGCACGTGCCAGTGCCTCTGGCTGAGCCAACTCAGTTAAAAGAAGTTATCAATAGTGTTATTGGCAGCTCTGACTTTGGTGGATTCTTGAATCTGCTGTCAGGTGGAGCGCTCACAAGTTTCTCGATTGTACTTGTTGGTATGAGTCCCTTTATTACCGCTTCGATTATTACCCAGTTGCTAACAAAAGCTATTCCAAAGCTTGAGGAGTTACACAAAGATGGTGAGTCTGGTCGACGTAAAATCAACCAATGGACTCGAATGGTCAGCGTGCCGCTAGCTATTGTTCAATCGGTTGCCTTTATTTATATCTTGCGTCAGACTGTTCTTGCTAGCAACACGACGTTACTTGCGGATTCTACTATTACCAGTTGGGTAGTAGCCGTTACGGCCATGACAGCCGGTTCAGTACTGTTGATGTGGCTGGGTGAGCTAATGACCGAACAAGGTGTTGGTAATGGTATTAGCCTTATGATTTTTGCTGGTATTGTTAGTCAAATGCCCGCAACTATTGGTACAATCGGTAGCTCGATTCTTGATACGACTAATGGTAAATTGAATGTATTTAATTGGTTCACGCTGCCAGTTAGCCCAACAGGTCTTGGGATTGCTGCCGCGTTAATCGCATCATCAGTTATTGTATTATATATACTCGTTAAAATAAACGAAGCTCAGCGAATTATTACAATTGATTACGCCAAGCGTGTGCATGGTAATAGTGCCTACGGTGGTATAAAAAGTATTTTGCCCGTTAAGTTGATTGCAGCTAATGTTATTCCAATTATCTTCGCGGTGGCCTTTTTATCACTACCTGCGTTTATTGGACAGATTCTAAAGGCAACGGGTAACGCAGCTTACCTTGACATTGCAAACAACCTTATTCTTTGGTTCCAATCACCAAATCCAGGTTCGTGGACTGGCGCATCAGCACAGGCCTTTATTTACCCAGTAGCTTACTTTGTGCTTGTTATTCTGTTTACGTACTTTTATACCGGCATTATCTTTAACTCAAATGAAATCGCCGAGAACTTGCAGAAGCAAGGTGGTTTTATCGAAGGTATTCGCCCGGGTATTCAAACCGAAAAGTATCTTAATCGCACAGTTAATCGCTTAACATTATTTGGCTCGCTAGCGCTTGGTATTATTGCCATCCTACCGTTCATCGGAGAGTACCTAATGTATAACCTAGCAGGTGTAACTGGTAGTAAGCTATCAATTGGTGGTACAGGGCTTCTAATCGTGGTCTCTGTGGCCCTAGAATCACTACGTCAGATCAACTCACGCGCTTTGATGGTTACTTACGACGACTATAAATAACTTAGCTAGAAAATACGCTCAAATTGACTAAATAACAAACTGTGTTAAAATATAGTTATACTATATTAGAGTTAGATCTTTAAAATACCCCCATTTTTTATGAAAGGTTGTGAGTTTATTGTTTATTAAATTCAAAGACATAAGTTTGTATTGTGATGAGGAAGTTTTACTTGAACTTGATAAGTATCTAAATATGCTTGGTGATATAAATCAGCGAGTAATAATAGAAGAAAGATTAGAGGCCGACTTTGCTATCATTTGTAATGAGTATGTGGACGAGAGTGAGTTTCAAAGCTTAAGAGCTGAAATTTGCAAGACATGGATTGACTCGCATCCAGAAGATCTTAATATTTATGACATAAAGCAGAAAAATATGTTTATGCTTATTGATAATGCTGAGATGTTCCAAGATAAAATAAGGTCAGTTATTGAGCGTCAAGTTTGTTTGCAAAAAATGATGAGTTATATTGGCGCAAATCTTGGTTCGACTCATTCAAAATTGCAATGTGAAATGGCGATAAAAATGTTTCGGGCAAATAATTTTAAAAAATTAAATCGGTTTGACAGAATTTTGTTAGATAACCTACAAAAATATGATAAATCAACAATTTCGCTAATTTTAAAATATCGTTTCAGTGATCGCTTCAGAGCCCAGAGTTCCAGCAGGAATACTCTATGTCATTCGAAGTCGTTAGTTTATGTATTAACAGAGCTTAAGCTATTATATCCAGACGTCAATGAATTAAAAATTCTCGAATGTATGATGTATTATGGTGATTTGTTTGTTGTGTATGATTGCGATGAAGAGTTTAGGGCGGTTCAGGCTTGTAAATTATTGAGTAAAAATAATTTAGACTTTTTTGCGCTTACTTTTGATGTGTTTATGGTCAAAGACGAACGAGTCATAGCTAATGATTTATTTAAGTATGCACAACAAATTGATAGCCTTTCAGCCCGCTACGGAGTTAACTGGAAATATTTCTTTTACAATAAGATCCCAAATATAAATGAATTACAAAATTTGATATTCGTACTTTCATTAAACGTTAAGGTTTCGGAGTTTAATGGCGGAATCGATCCGATGCTACAGCTGGAATATAGCATGTGGTGCATTGATGGTTTTGCTATAGAGGACTATGTTAAAAAAGGCTACCGAAATATTGAACAGCTACGATTTATAAGGTATATACTAAGGTCAAACAAAGATCCTGATGATTACGCTATCGCTCCAGATATGACATTAGAGGAGACCAAGGTGTGTTATGAAATGTCATCAGTCGGGAATGAAATGTCGGCTAGAAGGAGAAAGTATATAGACAGGGGTAACGATTGGTATAGTATTCATAGACCTAGCAAACGCTAGGTCTTTTTTAAATATCAAATGATCTGTTAGTGCTTGTAATTGATTGACATTAAAACCCAACAAGCGATATAATAAGCACATAAAATTAAGTAACGAAATAAATGATATTATTAAATTTACTTTTTCTCTTTACGGCGGGATAACTTTCGTGTATAATTGCATATTGTAACTTATGGCTAGTATTAAAGAAGTAATTAAATTGCAAGGCAAGGTAGTGGAATCACTGCCTAATACTCAATTTAAGGTGGAGCTTGAAAATGGCCATAGTATTATCGCTCACATTTCAGGTAAAATGCGCAAGCACTATATCCGACTTGTGCCAGGCGATAAAGTGGAAGTTGAGTTGACTCCTTACGATCTCAGTAAGGGTAGAATCACATTCCGCTTAAAGGATTAATTTTAAAGGAAACGGGAGTTTTTTAGCGCTTATGAAAGTTCGTGCAAGTGTAAAAAAAATCAGTCCTGATGACCAACTGGTTCGCCGTAAGGGTGTTCTACGTGTTATCAATAAGAAAAAACCTAAGAATAAGCAAAGGCAGGGTTAAGTATGGCTCGAATTGCTGGGGTAACAATCCCATCAGAAAAGCAAGTTGAAACCGCATTGACGTATATTTACGGCATCGGTCCAAAATTTGCATCGACCATCCTTGCGGCGGCTAAAGTAAAGCCGACCACTCGGGTGAAAGATCTCACCGAGGCTGAAGAACAACGAATTCGCGAGATAATCGATGCCGATTATACCGTCGAAAGCGACCTACAGCGCTTGGTAACAAATAATATTAAGCGTCTAAAGGATGTTAATTCATATCGCGGACTAAGGCACAAAAGCGGCCTTCCAGTTCACGGTCAACGCACCCGAACGAATGCACGAACTCGCAAGGGTAAAGGCGTAGCCGTAGGCGGAACACAAAAGAAGGCAGCGTCTAAGACGTAGAAAGGAATTAGATTATGGCAGATTCAAAAACTTCAACCAAGAAAAAGCAACGCCGATCAGTTCCTTCTGGTCAGCTTCATATTCAAGCAACATTCAACAACACTATCGTAACTTTTACCGACAAAAAAGGTAACGCACTTACAGCATCTAGTGCTGGTGCAACTGGTTTCCGTGGTAGCAAAAAGGGTACTGCATACGCAGCCCAGATTGCTGCTGAAAAAGTTGCCGAGGCTGCAAAAAGCCAATTCGGTGCTAGCTCAGTTGATGTATTCGTAAAAGGCGTTGGCCTTGGACGTGATGCAGCTATCCGAGCTATGGGTAGTCACGAGATTAGAGTCGATAGTATCAAAGATGTAACAGGTGTACCACATGGTGGTTGCCGCCCGCGTAAAGCGAGAAGGGCATAGTTTATGGCACGAGATACTTCTCCTATTGTCAAACAAAGCCGTCGTGAAGGTTACGCCCTTCATCCTAAGGCTCACAAGATTATGGCTCGAAAGACCGGTATTCCTGGTCAACACGCTCATGGTCGTCAAGGTAAACCAAGTCTATATTTGACACAACTTCGCGAAAAGCAAAAAGTTCGCCGAACGTATGGTTTGCTTGAAAAGCAATTTGCAAAATTAATGTCCGAAGCAACTCGAACAAGTGGCCACGATGTACTTCCTGGTGAATTACTTCTTCAACTACTTGAACGACGTATCGACAATGCTGTATACCGTGCTGGTTTTGCTACTAGCCGACGTGCTGCTCGTCAATTAGTTGGTCACGGACACTTCCTATTAAATGGTCGTCGCGTAAATATTCCATCAATCCGATTAAAGGCTGGCGATGAACTTGTTGTTCGTCCAAAAAGCACAAAATCAGGCTACTTTAGCCAAATTGATGAAGTTGTAAATAATTCAGTTCAAGAACCACTTAGTTGGCTTAAGAGCGATTCTAAAAAACTTACAATTTCAGTAACTGGTCTACCAAAGCGCGAAGAAGCGGAAGCAGAAATCAAAGAACAGCTAATCGTTGAGTATTACTCACGTTAAAGGGTAAGGAGCCTACTATGATAACAAAAGTCATTCACAACCCAGCACTTGCAAACATTGAAGAGCACGACGCTACTAGCGCAACTTTTAATATCGAACCACTACATGCTGGTTACGGTAATACCCTAGGTAATAGCTTGCGACGTGTACTGCTTTCAAGCGTTGAAGGTGCAGCTATCGTTGCTTTCCGCATCGAAGGCGCAAACCACGAATTTACAACTGTTGCAGGTGTAAAAGAAGATGTTGTTGATATCATGCTAAACATGAAAAACATTCGTTTGCGAGTTCACAGCGAAGAACCAATTGAACTACGTCTTGAAAAGAAGGGTGCTGGCGCAGTTACAGCTGGCGACATCCAAACTAACGCTGACGTAGAAATTGTTAACCCAGAGCAAGTTATTTGTACGATTGATGATCCAAAAACTACTGTCGTTATCGACTTAGTTGCTGAATCGGGTCGTGGTTACCAAACAATTGAAGTTTCTAGTGCCAACCGAATTCACAGCGACATGATTGCTGTTGATGCAATCTTTAGCCCAGTACTTCGTGTACGTTACAAGGTTGAAGGTACTCGTGTTGGACGCGAAACTAACCTTGACAAGCTACTTCTAACTGTCGAAACTGATGGTTCATTGTCTCCTCGTGATGCATTTGAAGAAGCGGCCGCTATCTTGGTTAATCAGTATACAGCACTTGCTGGTTCGACAATCGTTGATTCAGCACCTGCATTAGGTCAAGAAAAAGATGGTGAGAAGAACGAATTAAATACTCCTGTTGAGGAACTTAATTTAACAGCTCGAACTGCCAACGCTTTGGTAAACAATGACATCCGAACGGTTCACGACCTTGTAACTTTAACAGAGCAAGACCTACGCGAGCTTAAGGGCTTTGGATCAAAAGCACTTGATGAAGTAAAAGATAAATTGGCGGAATTGGAACTTTAATTATGCACCGACACGGATATATTGGACGCAAGTTTGGTCGCGAACGCGATCAACGACGCGCATTGATGAAAGGCTTGGCAACTAGCTTGGTTCTTCACGAGAAGATCGAAACTACTTATCCCAAAGCTAAAGAGTTAGTGCGTTATATAGAAAAACTTATAACAAAGGCTAAAAAAGGCGATTTAGCTAATCGCCGACGAGTTATCGCTGGTCTCAGCACCCAAGAAGCAGCTTTCAAGTTGTTTGACGTAATTGCTCCTCAGCTTACTGGACGCAATAGCGGGCATGTACGAGTTGAGCGAACAAAACTACGCGTTGGTGATGGCGCTCAGATGGCTACAATCGCTTTTGTTGATGAGATTAAGCCAGTAGCTATTGCTACCGAGGAGGTGAAAGCGTAATGGTTAATGCTAAAACCTATTCACAAAAACCAAGCGAAGTCAGCCGACGTTGGATTCTAATCGACGCTGCCGAAGCTCCTCTTGGACGAGTTTCTACTGCAATTGCTAAATACCTAATTGGCAAATACAAACCGACTTACACACCTCACATTGATGCTGGTGACTACGTTGTTGTTATCAATGCTGAAAAGGCAGTTGTAACTGGTGCAAAAGAAACTGACAAATTATACTACCGTCACTCTGGTTTCCCTGGTGGAATCAAAGATGCTAGTGTTGCCGAAGTACGTGCAAAGCACCCAGAGCGACTTATCGAGTCTGCTGTACGCGGTATGATTCCACATAACAAGTTATCTGCAGAGCGTATGAAGCGCCTACGAGTATTTCCTGGTGAAGCTCATACACACACTGCGCAGACTCCAGAGAAAGTTGAGATTAAATAATCATGGCTGAATCGACATATTTTTACGGCTTAGGACGACGCAAAAGCGCAACTGCTAGTGCACGTCTGTACGCTGGAAAAGGTAAGATTACTATCAATGATAAACCAGCTGCTGAATACTTGAGTGAAAACAAGTCTTTCCTAGCTGAAATCACTGATCCACTAGCACTTGTTAACAAGCAAAAAGATTTTGATATCACTATTCTTGTTAAAGGTGGTGGCGCCGCTGGTCAAGTTGACGCTATTAAATTAGCTATTGCCAAGGCGATTACAATTGGATTCCCTGATCTACGACCCGTTCTTAAAAAAGCTGAATTTCTTAAACGAGATTCACGTGAGAAAGAACGCAAAAAGTACGGTCTTCGTTCCGCCCGCAAGCGCGAACAGTTCTCGAAGCGTTAATATACGCATTTGGACAACAAAAACTCTGGATACTACTTCCAGAGTTTTTTGTTTGGTGAAAATCAAATTATTACATATTATCGATAGGGATAAATAAGTGCATGTCGAGGATTTGTTGGGGTTAGGGGTGGAAACTAAGGATTGAGACGCCCTTAGTTCCAGCCATTATAAATAAAATTTAATATAGCCTCTGTGGCCAAAATGAATAGTTCCGTCAGCGGGTAGATAGCTATTAGCAACACGACGGCCGCTGCCATCGGGCTAAAAATTCCTAAAAACGGAGCGCTAAATAATGTTATTGCAGCAAACAGCGCAACCATTAGGCCAAAGTACGTTACTTTCATTATAAAAGAAATTATGTTATCCATTTCAAACTCCATACCCTCCACTCGAAGATACAATCGAGCCGCTCTGAGGGATTTTTATGATTAGAGCAGCATATCGAAAGATAAAAAATTATCTACCAATACACTGCTCCGAACTTGTAATCCACTAGAGCCGAGACATGCACTGTAATAATGTGATTTAAAAGGTCGTAATTTACTGATTTAATAACACAAGCAATTTACTAATTTGATACTACCACAAAACTGTTATTTTGTCAATATGTGACCTATGTCAACAGATAATGTATAATAAATAGAACTATGACTAAACCTGTAATCTTAACTGGAATACGAGCAAACAACGATTTAACGATTGGAAATTATTTTGGTGCGATTTTGCCAATTATTGACATGGCTAAAAAGCGATCTGATGAATTTCAGATCAATATGTTTATCCCTGATTTACATAGTTTCACAACGTCAGTCGATCATGACACCTTGAATCAGCAAATTATAAATAACGCACGGCTGTTTGTGGCGGCGGGACTTCCACTGGATAATGATAGTATTTACCTATATCGCCAAAGCTATATTCCAGCTCATAGTGAATTGACTTGGGTATTGGATTGTTTTACTGGTTTTGGCGAGATGGAAAGAATGACTCAATTTAAAGAAAAATCTGGCGCACAAAGCCTCCTTTCGTCAATCACTTCTGAAATTGATAGGATGGAATCAATTAGTAATCAATCTTCAGCAATAAAAGGCTACGATTATAAAAATGAATTTTCAAAAAGTGCAGGATTTCTAGTCTCACTTTTGCAAGATTATAAAAAGAGAGAGCATGTTTCTACTGGCTTGTTTAATTATCCAGTCCTAATGGCGGCTGATATCTTGCTATACAATGCAAAGTACGTTCCCGTGGGCGAAGACCAATCGCAACACCTTGAATTCACGCGTGATATCGCCGAGCGCATGAATAATAAATTTGATAATATCTTTACTGTGCCAGAGGCTGTTAAAGACCAAAATGCTTTCTTTGGCGCTGAACAAGGCTTACGTACCAAAGATTTGGTTAATCCAACTAAAAAGATGAGCAAAAGCGACGAATCTGGTCGCGGTGTAATATTCCTTGGTGATGACCCAGAAGTTGCCTATAAAAAAGTTATGGGTGCAACCACTGATGATTTGGCTGAAATTCACTTTGATAAACAAACTCAACCTGGTATTAGTAATCTGCTAGAAATCCTAGCCTTGGTTCGTGGCAATTCGCTGACTGATACTATCGCTGAATTTGAAGGTCAAACTCGTTACGGCGATTTCAAAAAAGTTGTCGCAACTGAAATCAAGCAATTCTTGTCAGATTTTCAAAAACGTCTATCAGAAGTTGATAATGGTGTTGTTATGGCCAAGCTTGAACAATCCGAGCGTGATTTAACTCCAATTGCAAATGCAACCTTGCTAAGAGCTCAACAGGCCGTCGGCCTAAGGCCAAAGGCCCTGTAATGGTAAAAGTATCCAGTCGCGATATCCTAAGCGTCCTGCGTCGTTACGAGCTGGCAGGGGATGACAATGTGCCTCGTAACATTGAAAACGTTAAAACTTCTAATCCAAATGCAATTAACACGCTAATCTCTTTCCGATATAACAAAAATCAGTTTTTCATGCTGCTTGACGATACGGCTGATGACGATGTCGATTATATTCTAAAGCAAATTCAGACGAAAAACACTAATATCAAAGGTGAATTGTTTGAAAACCCAACCGACAGCGAAATGACCTACGGTATGCCGTTTAAGGGAAAAGACAGCTACTTGTACGCGGTTATTTCTGAACGACATCGCCTAGACAGCGAGCTTGCCAAGCGCTACCCCGAATATTCACGCAGCACATGGGCAAAGCATATCAAGGCCGGTCATGTTAGCGTTAATGGCAAAGTTGTCGATTCTTCTAAATTCGACGTTTCTGAAACTGATTCAATCTCGATTGCTAAACCTGACGCTCCTGATTTTCAAAACGACGAATTACCGATAATTTTTATCGACGATAATGTGATTGTTGTCAACAAACCAATTGGAGTGTTGTCACATGCCAAAGGCGCTTTGAACGAAGAATTTACAGTTGGCGAGTTTTTCCGAAGGTATTGTGACTACAATGCTGATTCTAATCGCCCAGGTATTGTTCATCGGCTTGATCGCGACACTAGCGGTGTAATGATTGGTGCGCGCAACGAGGAAACGGCCACGATGCTTCAAAAGCAATTTGCTGATAGGAAGACTAAAAAGACTTATTTTGCAGTAGTTGATGGCGTACCGAAACTTGATCGGGCTAATATTGACCTACCGATTGAACGTAACCCGTCTGCGCCTAGTACATTCCGCGTCGGCAGTAATGGCAAGAATGCCGTAACTAAATATGAAGTTTTGGCGTCGGATGACAAATATTCTCTGGTTAAATTACAACCAAAAACTGGCCGAACTCATCAGCTACGTGTTCACATGAAGTATTTAAATACGCCAATTTTGGGTGATAAAGTTTACGGCAAACCAGCTGACAGATTGTACCTGCATGCAGCTAGTCTGGAAATTACGATTCCAAATGGCGACAGGCGAACGTTTGAAGTGCCTGTGCCATCCGAATTTACTGATATGTTTCCGGGGGTTAATTTATAGTGAAGCCGATTATGCATCCTGCAAGCGAAAAAATGCTTGTCGCGGTTGTCAATAATCTGCCACAATCGTTGTTGTTGACTGGTGCTATCGGCGTTGGGCTGGGCGAAATCAGTAAATATATTGCAAGTTTGCGATCAGTCACGCCAACTATAATTTTGCCCGAAAAAGACGAAAAGATTGACCTGGACAAGGGTATTGTTAGTGTCGATATCATGCGTCGCTTGTATGATGAGACCAGGACCAAGGCGGCGGGTGAGCGAATTTTTATAATTGATTATGCGGAGCGAATGACCGGTCAAGCGCAAAACGCCTTTTTGAAATTACTCGAAGAGCCGGGTGATGGCGTGTATTTTATATTGGTTTCACATTCGATATCTAAACTGTTGCCGACAATTTTATCGCGTACTGAAAACCTGAATATGCGTTCAGTCAGCCGAAAGCAATCTGAGGAGCTTCTGGATAAGTTATCTGTAAGTGATGTCAAGAAGCGTTCGCAACTACTGTTTATGGCTGAAGGTTTACCGGCAGAACTAACGCGACTGGCGACAAATGATGATTATTTTAACAAAAGAAGCTCGATTATACGCAGTGCGCGTGAGTTATTGATGGGCAGTACTTATCAAAAGATGCTGATTGCGCAAAATTACAAAGATGATCGCGCGGCAACTTTGCTATTACTACTGGATTCTACTAAAATTCTCAAGAAAAGTATTATAGACAATCCTCAAATTGAAACGATCAAGCGGATTGAAAAGATACTTATGGCCTATCAACGAATAGAAGAAAACGGGAATATTAGGCTGTGTTTGGCCCGAATGGTAATTTAATCTGGTATAATAGGGGATAGATATGTTAGGCCTTTTATTTATTGTGCTACTAGGCGTTTGGGCGATTTTACAGCCTCAAACTATTGCTGAAGTGGCAATAGATTTACCCGCAAAATTATCCGACAAGCTTGATCAACTATGGTCAATTGCTCAGGATTCATTACAAACTAAGAAATATTTACGGGCTGAAAAGGCGTTACTGACGATTTTGCGCATAGATGAGCGAAATGCCAGTGCTTATAACCGTTTGGGTATTTTGTACGCCAAGCAACGCTCGCTCAAGGATGCGATTGAATGTTTCGAAATTGCGCAGTCGCTTGAACCAAGTGCTAGCAGTTTGCATAATGTCGGTTTGATCTATTTCGAGACTAAAAATTATGACAAGGCGGCCCTTGCCTTTGAACAAGCACTAGCGATTGATAGCGACTCTTCGTCCAGGTATATTGCCTATGCTAAAGTGCAGGAGAAATTGGGTCATGATAAAAAAATGATTGAATCATTAGAGCGCGCTGTCGAGATTGATCCTATTCCACAAACACTAAATATTTTAGCTGATGCATATGAGCGAACCGGTCAAGGTGAGCTTTCTATGGATCTTCGTGAAAAAGCCGCTAAATTGATTATCCCGCAAGGTGCGCCGCAGCGGGTTAGGCAACCTAGGCGAGTTATGTAATTAGCGCCTGTTCGATTGGCGCGACACTTTAGGCAACATATAGACAAAAAAGGGTAAGATGTCGGCCCAGAGGCCTCCTCCGCTTGCTAGTTTTATCAAAAGTAAACTTTTATAAAATTTCGCTGCGCTGCGCCGAACTTGTGAATTTTTTTCGTAGACAAAAGGCTTCGCAAGTTCGTATTTTACTACAGCAATATAAAAAGCCACATCCTAAGATATGGCATTTTATATTGGTACTGGGGGCAAGATTCGAACTTGCGAAGGCATAAGCCGACAGATTTACAGTCTGTTGTGTTTGACCGCTTCACTACCCCAGCTCTTAATAATACAATAGCGTCAACGACGCTAAAATATGGAGCCGCCTTTCGGACTCGAACCGAAGACCTGCTGTTTACAAAACAGCTGCTCTAACCAACTGAGCTAAGGCGGCATATTACTGAAAAGTACTTAACTATTCTATCTAAAATATTTAAATAATTCAATACCCTCATTTGATTGGTTTGTTTTAGATATCGACTGCGCAACCAAGCTCGCAATAGGACTATGCCTAATGTGTGCATTGCGTCAGGCTTTAGACTATACTATGATTATGGTTAAGGTAATGCATAGATATGAAAGATAATAATATAATATTAGATTTTTGGAATAATAATAAGAAAGTTATTATCTTATGTATTGTCGCTGTTGCTGTTTTGGTAATTTCCGCAATGGGAGTTATTATTTATCTAAATAAAGCCCAAGACTCAAAAGCTGAAAAGACGGCCCAGTTGAGCGACACTGTTTATAAACAAGGCTTTGATGCGGGTCAAAAAGTTCTTGATGAAAATTTGAAAAAAACTACCAACCCTGAAGAACAGTCGAGAATTTATATAAACAAAGCGACTTTAATGAGCCAAGCAAATGATGACGACAAAACCAAGGCACTGGAATATGCCTATACAGCCGAAAAGCTATATCCAACTGAAAACACAGCCATGCTAATGGCCTCTCTTAGTGAGGCTCAAAAAAATTCAATTAATGCGATAAAATATTACAAATTATATTTAGAACGTGTATCTAAAAAAATCACGTCAGAGGATCCTAATGACATGACTGTGCGTGAATATAATTATTATAAAAAGCACCTCGAGGCGCTTGAAAAGGGTGTTAAGTAATGAAAACTCACAATAAGTTTACGATTAGATATCTTATGTGCCTTCTGCTAGTTTCTTCTGTCGTTTTCTCAGTAGTCCCAGGGCGATTTGCAAGCGCTAGTGATTACGGTGTCAACCAAGGCTATTTTTATAATCGAGCTGATGGTGGGAATTTTTCGGTACTTGATGCAGGTATTCCGTCTACTACGAACAAAGCTGAATTTATAAATTATATAAAAAACCTTTGGAGCACATCTGCGGTCGGTTCGGCTGAATATATTGCAACCTCATATATTATTCAAACTATGAGAGGGCCCATTAATGGTGGTGCGTACGACCATGGATTCGTCGACGCTGCCGATATCTTAGACTGGGAGAATAAAGTAAATAATCCGTTAGTTGAAATCATTCTTGATTTATATAGCCGTGAAATAAATACTCATAGAACCTGGGGTAATGAACAAAGGGATGTTTCTAAATTTAACGACAGCGGCTCGTTTCCTTCGATGATTTTTCGAAACAAGGATGACACGAACCAGATTTATTACGCAATTAAATTAGATTGCGGTAATTCAGTAGGTAATTTGCCTGGTATTACGGCCACTAATCAATGGTCAGTTTCGGCAACTAGCAAAGCCGACAGGACTACGGCTAAAACTGGTGATACGATTCATTGGACACATAATCTTATAAACAATGGGCCAGGGTATACAAACATCTCAGTTCATAGCAATTTAAATATTACAGGTATTTCGGATTGGTCTAATCCTGGAATTGAATATGGAGTTGGTGATTCGCCGTCGGGTGCGTCGACTGGTTTAATTAGGACGATTAGTGAATACTCGTCATATACTGTCAAAGACACCGATGCAATAGGTTCTTGGCTGTGTGAGAATGTTAGGTTTAGTCCAACAAATGGTACTGACGGGTTGCAGGGTAGCTCAGCACCAGCGTGTGTAGTTGTTAGAGGTTCGCCGCCCGCGGCTCAGCCGGCACTGCCCGGAGCTTGTAGTAATTCGGTTGGGTGCATTACTGATGAATCATACTTGTAATTTTGATAGTGTTATTTCTTAGTTTTCAAATAGCTGTTTTCGATTGATTGTTTAGTAGCCAGTTCAACGTGCTACTGTTTAAATTGAGGACTCAGTGTTATTATTATACTAATGGGTTATAAATTTAAATGTATTATAAATAGATATTTTATATTTAATAAAATAGCCAAACGCATAAAACAACGCGGTTTTACTATTGTAGAGCTTTTAGTAGTGATTGTGGTAATTGGAATTTTAGCAGGTTTGTTGGCGCTTTATTTTGTAGGCATGGCCGATAAGGCCAGGCGAACAGCTTTTAGATACGATGCAAGTATAATGCTACGGAGTGTGATTACCAGAACCTCATCCGATGAAACTTTTGATCCTTTTATTATAAATAAAACGAATTTGCAGCAAAAGCTCAATATCAATACTAATAATTACGCCGAGTTATCCTTTACAAAAAGCACTACAAACGACGATTACGTCTACGTTGTCGGTCAACAAAATTATCATGATTTAATTGCTTGCGGCACACAAAGTACATTAACGGTTTATGATAGCGCCGATGCCAACTGTTCAGGGCTTGGCAGCAGTTATGCCGTAGACCCAGTAAATGACCCAACGCCTGGGATATTCGGCGGTGGCGTCGGAACTACTTGTGCTACTGCCATGACAATTGACAGCATCGAGGATCTGGTTGCGCTTTCTAGTAATGTCAATTCGGGTACGTCGTATAGTGGAAAATGTATTAAACTAAATACTGATTTGGATTTCGATCAAAAAAAATCGTATGTTGATTTTGCAAATAAAAGTTTTGGCGATGTTAATGGCAACGGAACCGTTGAAGAATTAAAAACTGAACTAACGACAGCCAGGGGTTTCACTCCAATTGGAAATAATATAACTAACTTTTTCAAAGGACAATTTAGGGGTTCTCAATATTCAATATACGATCTGTATATAAATCGACCGCTCGATAAGTACGTTGGTTTATTTGGTTATATGAGTGCATATAGTGCTATGACAATATCAAATTTAAATCTGAAGGGCGTAGAGGTCGCCGGCCAGGATTATACGGGTGCCGTACTGGGTTATGGGATGTTTGCGAATTTGATAGATATTACCATATCTGGAAATGTTACGGGTAATAATTATGTCGGTATGACCGTCGGTTACCTGAAGGATTATGGCGATACGGACGGAATTGTAGCCATGGGTAGCGTTACGGGGAATGACTATGTCGGTGGCCTGGCGGGGTTTGTAGATAAAACTTACAGTTTCGCGGGGATTAACAACGGAGTTGATGTTGTTTCGGTTGGCGTCAATGTGGGTAGGATAATAGGCGGCGCCAATACATCGATTGTATTCTCGCCCTATGGATATGCACTTGCAACCTCGACCGTCAACGGGGTAGCTACTGTGGCTACTTCTGCTTCAAACTCTAAAGCCGGAACTTCTATTAGCAATATCAATAACGTTTTAGGTAATATAAATGCTTCCGAACAGGTAATGGACACATACATCGGTGGTGACAATGATAATGACGGTTATTATTGGGATTATGATAGTGCCGGCAAGCTAGTAGAAAGAAACACAACCGATAATCCATTAACATTTAGTCTAGCTGGCAGCGGTACAGTGGTTAGTCCTTATTTAATAAATGATTATGAAAGCTTGCGGCAGGCAACTCTAAAATTGGGCTCTACGTTTAGGCTTACTACTGATCTGGATTTATGCGGTAAACGTTTTTATATGTTTGGTAGTTCAAATAATAAGTTTACTGGTAAATTTCTTGGTAATCAAAAAACAATCAGTAATTTAAATATCAATTCGCCTGTATCATCATATCTGGGGTTTTCTGGATATCATGATGGAATAATAGAAAATTTAAACTTAAATAGATTGAATATTGTCGGCAATGACCGCGTTGGTGGTGCGGCTGGGTATATGTATGGCAGTGGGGACATTATAGATGTGAATGTCTCGGGCAACGTTACGGGCCGAAATTATGTGGGATTGGTTTTTGGCCAGACGTACGGCATGAACTTAATAAAAGGATCTTCCGCTCAAGGAACGGTTAGCGGCGCAGATTATGTTGGTGGTATTGGTGGCGACGCTGGCCAAGCCAGTAAAGCGGGAGACATGAATAGCATGAATGCGGGCGTTGCCATTACGGCAACAGGCGGTAATGTCGGGCGGTTGTACGGAAGCTGGTCTCTCGAGGGAAGATTTGGCTATGCTTTAGCGTCTTCGACAATCAATGGCTCTCCAGTCAATACATCGGAATTGTTATCAAAAAATGGCACAACTATAAATAGTCTTAGTGATGTCTTTGATAATATCAATGCAGCTGACCAGGTAGTCGACACTTACATTGGCGGAGATAATGACGGCGACGGATATTATTGGGATTATGACAGTAATGGCTATTTGGTTGAAAAAAGCACGGCCAGTAGTCCATTAACATTTAGTTTATCTGGTAGCGGTACGACGGCTAGTCCATATTTAATCACAAATTATACTATGTTAAAACAGGCTACATTAAAACTTGGCTCGGTGTACAAATTAACCGCTGATATTGATTTGTATGGAAAGCAATATTATATGTTCGGTAGTTCAAATAACGGTTTTAGCGGAACATTTAATGGCGGAGGCAAAACAATCAGCAATCTGATGATAAATGCACCGTACGGCTCTTATATGGGTTTTGTTGGCCGTTCGACGGGTGGAACTGTAAAAGGTTTAAACCTGGTCAATACAAATATTTCTGGCAATAACTGTATTGGTGGCGTCGTTGGGTGTACTGCCCTTGGTGGAACGGTTATCGTAAAGGATGTAATGTTGACCGGTACGAACATTTCTGCAAAAAACTACGCCGGTTTAATTACGGGTTATGCATATTATCCATCTGATATCCAAAGCGTAGTTGCTCGAGGTGACGTGTCAGGTGGCAGTTTTGTGGGTGGTTTGGTCGGCTACGCCTATCAGGCAAACAACATAAAAGGTGTTTATGCCAGTGGGGCTATAATTGCAACAGGCAGTGACTATGGTCGTGTTATTGGTGGCAAATATTCAACCACAGCTTATGCTGAGGCGCAATCAAATATAACTATGAATGGTTTGGTGGTAACAAGCGCATTATTAAATAGCCTTAATGGAAAGAGTATTAGCGCGGGCGATTTGTCAGTCCAAGCCACCTATACTGATGTTGGCTTTAATTTTACGGATGAAGTACTGGATTATATTTGGTATTTTGATGGCGGCGTGATTAAGTTCAGAGAAGGAAACTTATGATTATGAAAGAAATTAAATAATGAAGAAACGCTTAATTATTGGATTAGTTTGTGGCGCCGCGGCTTTGTTGACGGTTATACTAGGAGTTTATTTAGGAATGGGGTTTCTTAATAATAATAATCTTACTTGTTCGAGTAACAATAAGGCAAACGGAGTAAATATTACACAAAACTATTTAATTAAATTTGAAAATAATATTATAAATAATATTACGATTGATAAAAAATATATTTACGAAGATCAAAATAGGTTTGATAAATTTAGCAGTATTGCTGCCAAAGGTAACGACGCTAATATGGCAGCATTACAAAATGATTATGTTAAATTTAGTAGTAGCACAAAGAATAAAACATATACAACTAGTTTGAAGGTTGACGCGAAAAATGCTAGCAAGGAGAGTCTGGCTAAGTTAGGGATAGATAAAAATCTTAATGTTATAAGAGAGAACCTAATTGAACAAGGCTTGTCCTGTAATTGAGTTTTTAATAATGAATATACAAATAATTAAATAAATTTGTTACAATAATACAGGTAATATGCCGCGATAGCTCAGTTGGTAGAGCGCATCCATGGTAAGGATGAGGTCTCGGGTTCAAATCCCGATCGCGGCTCCATCGTAATTTTTTAAAGCCACCCTTTACCGGGCGGCTTTTAATTTGAAATTTGTGTTTGGTTTCTAGCTGTTAGTGGTAGATTGGATAACAATGCGATATATTGCATCTTCGAGTATTTTTGCTCGGGTTAGTTGATTGTTTGTAAAGAATGGGTATGGGTCTTTAAGCGTTGAGCCGTATTCTTGTTGAACAAGTATGCCGATGTCAGGATAAATGCTCGGTACTTTGTCGGTTATTTCATGTGGTATTTCAATATCGATATCAATACCTATTTTAGGATCTTGTCCGAATTTCTCGATAATAATTACCGAGCTACCAAAAACATTGTGATTATCGTGCACTTTAGTCAGACCACTTTCTATTGTTATGTAAAAGTCAGCTGTTGCTTTGTCTAGAGCTGATTTAAGCGCTTGATGACGATTGAGCGCACCTTTGTAGGTCTCATCGGTTGATTGCGGTTGATCGCTGACGTTTGAGGCGACTTTAACGCCCCTAGTCTGAACTGCTAGGCCGGCCTTACGAAAGCCTCTGCCGACTGCAGTGTGTTTTACTGGTGACTTGCTGCTGACGTATACTACTGGGAAAGTCTTAATGTGCTTATCAAGGACGTTGATATCGCCATTTAATACAATTGGCATAAACGCGTTGATTTCGTCAGTGTACGGCAGATCGACGGGAAGATTGTTTAATGTATAGATTTCTAAACCTTGCGCAAAGGCATAGGTCATTTCCATTAAAGTATTGCCACCTATATAGCCAGCAACTCCTTTTTTGTCGCAATTTACAACTAAAATGCCTTCTGATTGATCAATTTTTGCAAAATGTTCACGAATAAAATCTTGTTTCAGGTCTGCGATTTCATCAAGATTTTGAGCTTCACCATAAGCGTGGCCTTCGACGCTATTTGGTTTTTCAACTTCATAACCTAATGACTGCAGTTTTGCTGCAACGCTGTCCATTTCTTGCTCGAATTGCATTGATCCGCATATTGTAATCTTCATATTGTCATTATACAGCTATTTAGTTGCAATTGTGTCGAATAATTAAGGACATTGCTGTATATGGTACTTATATTCAGCTATAATGTAGTCATGGCAACATTTAGTTTTGATACAGTTTCAGAATATAACAAGGCAGAGATGAATAATGTCTTTGCGATGGTCCAAAAAGAAATCAGCAATCGTTATGATTTTAAAGGCACGCCAGCTGATATTGATTGGATTGGCGACAAGGCCGGTTTTAAGGTTGTTGGCGAGAATGAATGGCAAATTGAAAATATTATTGATATTATTCGTAAGAAATTAGTTTCGCATAATCAGAGTAGTAAGGTTTTAGACCTGTCTAAGGCGATATCAACAAGTAATATGAAGGCTAACAAAGAGATTCCGTTTGTTTCGGGTCTCGATCAGGATAAGGCAAAGAAAATCGTCAAGATTTTACGTGATAGCCTGCCAAAAGTTAAGGCTCAGATACAGGGTGAAACCGTCAGGGTTACCAGCACCAGCAAGGATGAACTGCAGTCTGCAATGCGGTTAATCGAATCGACTGATTTTGATTTTCCGGTTGCATTTAATAATTATCGATAGTTTATAATCTGTTGGTCTTGCAGAAATCGTGGTTTTTTGCTATAATCTATCCTTAATAGCGTATACAAATTATAAGGAATATCATGGCTAAAAAGAATACAAAGCGAAAATTGGTTGGTTTAGTGAGCGAACTTAGTGGTCACCGAACTTATTACACCACTAAAAATACTCAAAATACTACCGAAAAAATCGTTCTTAAAAAGTACGACCCAATTGCACGCAAGCATGCAACCTATACCGAGACAAAGAAAAGTCTTGGCCGTAACGAAGTAAAAGCTCGTAAGGGTTAATACCAAGTTAAACTATTTCGGCTTGTCGGTCTAAATGGCCTGCAAGCCACAAACCATTCTCGATCATCACGCTCATTAAGTTGGGCGTGATATTTTGTTTGTCAGAATAGATGTACAAAACACCTTCATGGTGTTCGGCAGAAAGTGGCCAAAAATGCTCACCAATAATTCTAGTAATATTGTCAGGAAATAGTCTTTCAACTTCGATTGATTGATCGTGGCGTGAGCTGATAGTATAGCGACTGGTAAAATCTTGATGATAGTTTTCGAATGTCCCCAGGGTGATTGGTTGTAGCTTTGGGAATGTACCAAATAGTAATTCATAAGGCTTTGGGTTTTTGTCATGGGCGCCAATAAACAAGTGGGGCAAATCTTTGTCGGTGTGCAATTCAAATGCCATCACAAGCCACTGATAATTTTCTGCCTTGCCGTTTGGTTGCAAGACAGCATCTTTTCTATCAACAAGTGTAATATTGTAATCATCAATTGTACCAACGCAGTAGCTTGCATCTTTGTGACTAGATGATACCGTAAAACCACGCACTACCTTGTGTTCATCAGAGATTTGATTAACTGGTCCAAAATATATCAAACCGATTTTATCAGCAAATTTAGCAATTGTACGTCTGCGTTTTCGATTATTAGCGGTGCCGTGAAATATATTGGTAGCGATTCGGTTAATTTTACTAGGTATCTGGCGGTACATCGGCTATTTCTCGGTGATCATGTCTAGCATAGTTGAAACATATTCAGCGTGCGACCATGTCAGTGGGGCTGGGGAGACGATTTGATTAGTGATTGGGTCTATTTGCTCGGCCATCATACCGGTACTCATAGCGTGGCTTTTGACCCAATCAACGATTTTAGTTGCTTTGTCGTCTAGGTTATTATCAATGTAGTATTGAGCTAACCATAGCGAACAGATGAACCAGTAGTTGCCAGTGACATTCTTGTTAACTCGGCGATAATCATCATTTTCGCAACGCGGTAAGCCAATTGCCCCATTGTTGATTCCAAATAACTCTTCTATTGTGGCAATAGAGGATTTAACCTCTTCACTATCTGGTGCAAACAGACCAAAGGTGTAGGCGCCATATATGCTAGAATTATCAATTACGCTATCGTAAATCACTTGTCCGTCTTTGACGTTGATGCCACGATAAAATACTTTTCGGTCTTTGTTGTATAGATGTTTGTGGGCGGCAGTTTGAATGTCGTCGGCGGCTGATCGCCATTTGACGGCGCTATCAGGGTCGTTTGCAGCAGAAGCTAAGTCAGCTGCGGCAATCAAAGCTGCATAGGTTACGGCGGTAGTATATGTGCTAGTTTGGAAAGTTTGCTCCCATAGGTCGTAGCTTGGTTTTGGTAGCCCAGTAGTATCGTCGACAAAGCTTGACATGAAATTAGCCATCGGCAGTACCATATCTTGGTAGAACTCTTTTAGAACTCCGGCTTCGGGGTGCATTTTATAATATTCCGCAAAGACAAACAGAACTAATGCCGTTTCGTCTTCTTGAATAGGTGGTGCAATAATACCACCTTCATGGACATATGAATGCCAACTGCTACCAAGGGCGCCATCGGCTCGATATTTATGCATTACATAGCCATCGGTGTGCAGGCCGGCTTTTGTAAACTCAAAGAACCTGTAAGCTTCATCTTTGTAGCCCATACGTATTAGTGGCCATAATGTATATGCACCATCGCGAGGCCAGCTATAGCCATAAGCATCGCGTGAATAATTTAGCATTGACGTGTCTGTGCTGGCAATAATTGCGCCGCGTTTATCAATCTGTGATTTCAAAATCATCATACTTTGCAAAAATGTCATTCGGTGATTAACTGGTATTTTTTCAATAACTTCATAAGTTGGTTTTAGCCAATTACTCCACCAATCCGCGGTTCTGTGAAGGTGAGCAAGCGCGCCGGCTTCTTTTACCTGTTTATGAACGTATAGCGCTTCGCGGTTAGATTTACCCGCCGCTATCCAATAATGAATGCGCTGAGAACTGTGTGCTTTGACATTAACTTTAAAACGAATGGTCGAATCAACTCGTCCATGTTCAACGTTGTTTTGGCTAAGTTCTCCGTCTTCAGCATCGCAATAAGTACCTTTTTTGCCTTCGATCCCAAACAAGCCAACCGTGTACTGGTCGAATGGTGCACCATTATGACTGCCCGATACTACAAATGACCTGTGTCCGCGATAATGTAAGACCGCGTCGCTATTTGGGAGGTACTGAGCTGTGTCGGTGTTGCTGCGTGAATCGCCAATAGCAAATGCTTGGTGCATAAACAGTCTGATTTCGCGTTTGCGATCCTGAAGGTTAATGATATGTATATTTCTAATAAATGCACAAATATGAGCATCGACAAAGTCATCAAACTCAAGTAAAACGCCAAGGCGTTCGTTTTTAACTAGGGTATGTCCAACAAGTGCGCTGTGCGGATACCTAAAAGTAAAGGCCCATTCCCCAGGACTGTCCAGCCAACTGATTTGGCCATCAACCCATATACCTATGCGATGCAGTAGGTCGTTACCAGCTGAGTGATTTTCAAATCCAACGTATGGATAGTAAAAATCATGAACCATTCCAAAATTATTTAAGCCAACATGTAATTCGCCATTGCTTAGAACTATCGGCCTAGACATTATTTCCTCCGTTATTGTAATTGTTGTGCAGTCTCCAGCGCAAATCTCTGACAGCATTCATGAAATATAAAAAGGCATCATAAGGCGAGCTGTAAGGGCTGAAGTAGGCGTGTACATCGCCATCATTAAACCATTTAGTGCACATGTAATAGACATGGTCGGAAGTTTGTAATTTACGCCAATCACCAATCAAACAAATATCATTAGTTTTGATGATTTCATCTTCCATTTCATATAGATAGCGCAGTGCCTCTTGTTGCATAGAGTTGCCGAGCCAAGCAGTCAAGTCGCGCTCGTTATCAGCCCATGTAACAGTGTTTGGCATGCTAATCTCGTCAACTGGTTCAAATGCATCAATTGCCTCTGACGTTGTATAGAATGTATTGTCAGGATTGCTGAGCCAATTGCCAACAAAAGCTTCATAGAAATCAAAAATTCCAGTATCTTTCCATTGGTGCTCGCCGAATGTTTCATAATCCATGAATAGGTTGACGATTTGTTGATCAGCTAGAGAGTCATTGACCCATGTATTATATGTACCGGCAGATAGTGGCCACTCGGACCAGCCTTTGTCGCTGAAACGGAAAGCGACGTCATCGCTTAGTTTGTAATTTTTAAGTAGCAATGCAATATTTTCTGTACCAGGTGGACGATAGACATGGTTTGGGCTGCGCCACTCTAGGATAGGATCCCAACCTTCGGCTAAAATACCCTTAAAACCATAACCGTCAGCCCATTTTGCTAGTGCATCATTATAAGCCAGCTCGGTGTTGCGGAAGACTTTGGTTTCGACGCCAAATAATTCACGAATTTTGTTTTTATGAACTTCGACTTGCTTTTCAAATTCTGGCACGCTGTAAAAAAAGGCAAGTGAGTGATAATAAGTTTCAGCCACAATTTCAACTTGACCAGTAGCGACCAGTCGCTTAAAGCTTTCGATGACATCTGGTGCCCATTTTTCGGCCTGTTCAAGGAATGTGCCTGTGATGCTGAACGATACTTTGAAATCAGGATGACGATTAAGCAATCGTTCCAACATTTCATTCATTGGACGGTATGACTTTTCGGTGACCTTTCTAAAGACATTTTCGTTATTTCGCTCGCAGTCATATTCTGGCTCGTCAAAATAATCGTGGTTTACGGCAGTGTCGAACACGCTATAATTTCGTACTCGAAATGGTTGATGTGTGTGCAGATATAGGACGATACCACGCTTGCTCATGATTTTACTCCTCTTTTCGTTGTTTCATAAATATGTATACATAACTTTGCGACATCGTGCCATGATATTCTGTCGTATTCGTTCATGACGCCTTCTTGCAACGATCTTTTGAGTGACTCATTGGTTGCAATCGATACAATTTGATCCGCTAGCAGGTCGGTGTCCCAGAAGTCATAGCGGAAGATGCTGTGGAGTACTTCGCCGACGCCTGATTGTTTAGTAATAATTAGTGCATTTCCGTGATGAGCTGCCTCAAGTGCAGTCAAGCCAAATGGTTCGCTGACCGAGCTCATAACGAAAATATCACTAACACTATAAGCATCGCGCCATTGCTTACCACGTACAAATCCGGTAAAGATTACTTTGTCCGAGATACCATAGTTCGAGGCCAGTCGTATAAGTTCGTCGCGTTGTTCGCCGTCGCCAGCAAATAGGAATACAAGTTTGTCGTGTTTTTCAATTGCTCGGGCTGCGCCTTTGACTAAATGAACTAGTCCTTTTTGAACGGTAAAGCGGGTGATAGTCGAAACGACTGTGTAGCCTTCGCGTTTCAATGATTCTAGATATTTATATGTACTAAAGTCGTATTGATAGCCATTATTTAAACTGCCGACGTCAATTGCATTGTGGACCACCTCAATTTTATCGCTAGGAATGCCGTATTTGTGCATGATGATTTTTTTAGTTATATTACTAACCGCAATAATTCGATCAGCCATTAAGAGGCCTTGGTATTCGATTTCGTGAACCAGTGGATTACCGCTGTCGCTTCCACAGCGATCAAATTCAGTTGCATGAACATGAACAACTAGTGGAACATCGGCAACTTCTTTTGCACGCATGCCAGCCTCCATGGTTAGCCAGTCGTGGGCGTGAATCACATCGGGTTTGTTGGTGATTACTAGGTTTTCGACGTATTTAATGTATCGTTTCTGGACGCCACGCATGTCCTTGAGATCTTTGATGTCAGCCTCGGCCATAGTTTTCTCTAGGACTTTTTCGCTATCATAAGCGCCAAGACCATATCGCTCAAGTGGAGTTAAATCAGTAGCACTGTGAATTGTCATAAAATCGGTGTTTGGGTGGTGAGCTCGGTATGGTATAACAAAGTCAATCTTTGCACCATGGTCGGCCAAGGCCTTGGACATATGGTAACAAGCTACGCCTAATCCACCACTGTTGTGAGGAGGAAGCTCCCACCCAAGCATTAAAATATTCATATTACCGTGTTTACAAGTAGCCTAGTGACTATCGTTCACTCCTTCTTATGTTTTCATAAGTAATCTTGGTTGTTATTATATGACTACGCTAATGCTTTTACAAGGCTTTTTGGTTATGTTAATTAACGGAATTTATGCTTTTTCCACAAAAATGTAAAAAGCTTTATAGAATAATTATAATCTGTTACAATATTATGAACGAAGGGGCATAGTACAACGGCTAGTACGTGGGTCTCCAAAACCTGAGATCGTGGTTCGATTCCACGTGCCCCTGCCAAAATAAAATAATCTACATTGTGTAGGTTATTTTATTTTGACGCGACCCGTGAACCGAACTACATCAACTTTGTTGATCGGTTCGAATTCTGTCAAATCTATTGATTTTATAGAATTTAGCCGATGTCATAATATAAGTTTACGATTATTATGGCATCGAAGCGTTGGACACGCGCCCTTGCATTGTTTGTTCAGGATTATTTTTGTTTTGTGCCCGCGGATCGAACCACGATAGGCCAGCTTGCTGGTCGTAATCGTGGTCAGTGAGCCGATTGAAGCAAAAGAAAGCACCGAAATTATTTTATTTTACGAATGAGCAGAGAAGCTAGTAAACTGACGCTTGGTATATTATAGTATAATAAAATAATGAAAAAAGAAGATTTTATATATGGCGATGCAGACTTATGCATTGAAAATAAATACATATACAAAGATAAAGATATTATTATAATAATACCAAAAGAAATATTTAATGATGAAACGATAGATTACGCTAATACTATCAATAGTAAATACATTAAAGATAAAGACGACATATTTGATTACATGCTAAACAATGGACTTAGGGAATGGTTTGGCGATTTTTCTGGATACAGTGATGAATTTATTAAAAATAAAATGAATAGACCACAAATAAAAATACTTAGCAAGGAAAATGACGTAAATAAAAATTATAAATTCTTTGGCATAATTTCTTTTTTGGAGCATGATTTGGACGAACATATAATAGAAATAGAATTTTTTGATGAATTGAAACTTTACGGCTATGTTGGCATAGACGGATAGTTTGACCAAATTGATCTTGTCTTTATCCTATCCAATTCAAACAATTGTAAATCTCCCGCTTTCCTGGACGCTGTGTTTATTTTAAGGGTAGCTTGACGGCTATGAAGCTAGACTAACTGGCGATTTGGCTAGACCACAAAGAACTAGTGGTGAGACAAGAAATGGTTACGAAACTGTTTGGGCAAAAGATGTTGACGAAGCGATTAAACTAGTCGAATCTGGAAAACCATATATTGACGAGTATGGCCAGTTTTTTTAGATTGCACGAGAATTAGTATTCTTAGCTAAGGTTAAAAAAGTCAACAAGCTCTAATCCTGTTAATCTGTAAAATGGTGAAGTTTTACAAGAATTAGTTTGTCTATTTGCTAATGTTATTGTATTCTGTGATACCCTAATAATTACGACAACAGATGAAAAGATAGTCGATAGTCTGTAATTTTTTCAATTATGTTATTATATAGACAATTAAGGGAGGTATTAGTATGAATATTTTTAAATATGAGTTTGGTGGTTTTTCAGGCGGAAGTTGGGTGTATGACATTTCGATGGAACAAGATAGTTTTATGTTTACGGCCCGTGCTTATAATGGCGCACAAATGAATTTCTCTTCAAAGGTAGACGAGCACTTTGTCAATGGGCTAATTAAATTATTGATTGATAATAATGTTAAAAAGTGGGATGGTTTCAATAAACCTAATAATATTCTTGATGGCTATTCTTTTTCTTTAAGCGTAAGTTATGGTGACTTAAATATAAATGCTTACGGTCACGAGAACTATCCAGAAAACTATAAAGAAATTAATAAAATAATTACGGATTATTTTGATTTATTGATCAAAAAATAATATTTAATAAGCGACTCGATAGAGTAATTTGATCTTACATGGGGGTTGTGGGTTTTTTCATTATAATAAACTGATCGATTTAACTATAGCTATTGAATATAAATCCTTGGTGTAAGGCGTCAGCTTGGTGTATATATATTGACAAGTGTTGATTTGTGTTTTATAATTAAATTATTCATTTGAGGTGTTGATTACACAATCTATCCAATGAGTACGTTAAAATACGAGAGATTATTCCCTACAATGTATGAATGGGTAGTACTTTGAATATTAGTTAAATATATTTAAAGTACTGCTCGTTATGAGCAAATCTTTATGATTTATTGGAGGAAGTAATAATGGATAAAGAGATGGCATTAAAGATGGTGGTTGAGTTGTTGGGTTTTGATGTTAATGATAAGAAATGCTATAACGTCAGTTCGATATTTACCAGGTGAGGCGTCAGTTTTATCACGCGTTGGTTCGGTAAATAAAAGTGGTGATTTGGTAAGCTTTTCTGATAGTTATTATGTAATCGACAAAGCAGATGTTCTACATGTATTAGTGGGTTCTGAATTTCAGGAAGATAAGAATTTTGAAAATTATGGCAAACATAATGCCACTGATCCTATATGTATTCAATTGTCTAAATTGCGCATAATGCCGGCATATATTATTCTTTGCGAATACCAAACTTTCATAGATCAAAATCATTCACCCGAACGAAAAATGACTATTTGGTCATTTTGATCCATCCTCTCGTATTTAGTCCCTATAGTTCTGATATTTTTCAGAATCTATGGGGACTTTTTACTTTCAAAAAATTAACTCATACGGTTAAATGAATGATCGGAAAATAAAAAAGGATGGTATAAATAATTAAACCATCCAAACGGCTGCTATCTGTATACTTTACTCCGTAACGAGCCATGCTCATATCTGATCCTCCTGTAAATGTACGAATTTCACAATACCTGTGTGATAGAGTTTATTTAATAAAACAAAAATTCAACCATACCATGCCATATATATTTAATAGTGTAAATTATATACAAATATAGATTTTGAATCTTTTATTTATATATCATAATATGGTGTAATATATTGACCACATTGTATATATATTGTATAATACGGATAATTGTGGGAATTTACCATAATTGTATATTGAAATATTGCTATATATTTAGATTGATTATTGACGGAACAGAATGTGTGCAAAGCCTGCACTTTGTTCCGTCAATAATGGGCGGAAATTTCTGATCGGAGGATTAGCAGATGGATAAAGTAATGAAGGATATGAGAGAAAGATTTGGTGCGGCCAGAACAAAATGTCCTGGTATGTCCGAGGAGGTATATCAGCTATCGGACTATCTTGCTATGCACATCAATGAAGAGCTTGTCCCTTCGGGTGTTGTTATTGCACTTTTGTGTACGATGGATGATATCAAAAAAGAACGCTGCGGCTTTTGCGGCAATAGTGGCTCATTCCCCGAGTATCTTGTTGAACATAAATCTCAAGTTCTGGCACAGGCGTGCTATATACTTCAGGTTATTGATGCAGTGACCGATGTTGAATTTGCGGACACTGTAAGAATCGAGTGCAAGAGCGCTTTCAATTGGCAGGTGCCAAAGCTAGTTGTTGCTTCTGATGATTTAGAGAAAAAATATCCAGCTTATGTAAAGGCAGCTGTTGATTGGTGGTCAAACGCCATTCAGCATCCAAAAATGGATAACGGGGATGATTCCCTCGGTATGCTAATGGCAATGCTGGGTGGTTCTGCTTTTGCCAAAGACTTATCAGACGATGAGATGAGAGCTTTTCGTTCAACGCTCGCAAACGAAATTGAATCTCAGATTGATGAATATGGTCTTGCTCAACTAAATGTTGATTACGGACCAAATCGTATTTTAAGCAAGGCCGGTCAAGCTGCCGGCATAACCAGTCAATTTACTTTTCCGTGTAAGACATCTATGAGCGTATCAAAATCAAAAGTTATTGTTTCGGCCGGATATGGAGCGCACAATAAAGTGCTTTGGGAATCTGTATAGAGTAATATTTTCAATTAAATCCCTGAACATTAGTTCGGGGATTTTTTAATGCATTCCTATTTTAAATTATTAAATGATAGTATTGCTAATGCATTTTCTGAACTTACTAGCAAAAAACCGAGTGATTCAAAAAATGTTATAATACACCTATATGGAAGACAATACAAGTGACTCTGAAGTTAAGAGACTGAGCTATATTTTAGAGCTTCGCAATTCACTTAAACTTGAGTTTAGAAATATGCCGCTATTTCAAAATGGTAGTGCAATAATTGTAGAGAATGATAATGGCGAGATCCTTTTACAGGAAAGAGCCGATAGAGATATCTGGTGTTTGCCTGGTGGGCTGCAAGAGCTAGGGGAGACTTTTGAAGATGTCGCTTTGCGCGAGTTACAAGAAGAAACCGGCTTAATTGCTGACGCCAAATGTTTATCTTTGGTCTGCATAATGTCCGGGGAAAGTCGAAAGAATAGATATCCAAACGGCGACCAAGTTTATAACAACACGGTCCTATACTCCGTTAAAGAATACACAGGCACCCTTAGTTGTGACTACGCGGAATTAGTCGATAATGGCGATTCGTTTGAGAAAAAACACGAATCAAAACAACTAAAGTTTTTTAACGCAAACAATCTGCCCAAGAACTTGATGGATAAAGATTTAATTGATAAATATATATTATCAAAAAAGTTAAATTTGCCACTCTAATGCCTAACGATACTACACAGGGTATGATGAGTATAAATTTACGAACAATCAACGCAGCGCTTCAAAAATCTTGGTCGGCAGAAACCAGTAATACGGTTGATTGGAGTATTGATAATCCATCAATTGGTCAATGCGTTGTTGCTGCGTGTGTTGTACAAGATTATCTTGGTGGTGATATTGTTAATTCCATCGCTATATTGCCAAATGGTGAGAAAATTTCCCATTACCTAAATTTAATAGACGGTAACTATATTGACTTAACTAGTCAACAGTTTGCAGATGGGACGACTTATCCTAGCCCAAAGCCCAAAACAAAAGGCTATTCATCGACTCGAGAATACTGTTTGTCTTATGAGGATACTAATAATCGCTATGAAATTTTAAAAGCTAAGGTTGCGAAGTGTATCCACTAGTTGTTGTCAATTTAAAACGACGAGCTTTGTGCTCGTCATTTTTAATTGCCGTGTTCCGTTGACCGAACTGTATCAACTGCATTGATTATATAGAATCTAGCTGACACTAAAAATATAAGACGGGGTGCGACAGTATAAGGGGTGTATAAGTCTAAAACATAAGCGCGTTAAAGGTGCTAATTTTAAAACGCACAATATAAGTACGGCGAAACAATCAATTCGAGTTACAGTTTATTTTGAATAGTATCTATAATGTCGTAAATAATAAGTATGATATTATTAAGTTATGATTGAAACGATTATATTTTTTTTGGTAATCTCGATATTATTTAATGTAGCTTTATTTTTAATTGCCTTTAAATTACAATCCGATAAATTAACCGATATTTCGTATGCATTGACGTTTTTAATTATTGGGATTACAGCCTATGTGTTGAATGAAAAATCTTTATACAATACTTTAATTTTGTTAATGATTGTCGCTTGGGCGATCCGAATTGGCAGTTTTTTACTACAAAGAGTTCTTAAGTCTGGCAAGGATTCGCGTTTTGATTTGTTACGATCTAGCTTCTTTAAATTTGGTCAATTTTGGTTATTACAGGGCGTGACGGTTTGGGTGTTAATGTTGCCTGTAGTTTTGGCGATATATGGCAAACCTGATGAGTTTGGATTAATCGCTTTCATTGGATTGACGATTTTTATTACAGGACTACTAATAGAAACAATAGCTGATTTACAAAAATCAAAATTTCGTAACGACGTAAGTAATAAAGATAAATGGATTGATTCTGGATTGTGGCGTTATTCAAGGCATCCAAATTATTTTGGTGAAATTTTAGTTTGGATTGGTTTTTATGTGTTTGCTCTTCAATCTCTTGATTTGAATTCGGCATTAATAGCCTTGGCTAGCCCAATATTTATTAGTTTATTGTTAATATTTGTTAGTGGTATACCGCTCTTGGAAAAATCCGCCGATAAAAAATGGGGCAATAATAAGAAATACTTAGACTATAAACGGAAAACTAGTATTTTATTATTATTTCCAAATCGAAAATAATAAAATATTATGAAAAATTAAATCTTAAAGAATTTAACGAACTTATCACTTTCGCTTAAATTTAAATTCGTTCGAGACAATAAACGAGGTAATATTTATCTAATCATCTACTTTTGATATCATTAAATTTAGATAAGCTAGTTATATATTATTATGAAAGGTTTTTGGAAATGGTTAGATCAGAGTGGTATGAAAAAGTAGCAGGTAAAGCTGAACATTTGGTATATTTAGACAGCAAGGCAAAAGAGCTGGAAAAATTGTTTAAGAATGAAAAAACAATGATAATCAGAGGTGCGGCTGGAAAGAAAGTACCTTTGGGCGGAAGGGTTAAAATAGACGACGTTTTGTATTTTGTAGAAACTGGTGGTAGTTGTTATGTTGTTGCAAGGGCGATTGTTAAAAATGTAATTGAAACTGATAAAATGACAAGTGAAGAATCGGTATTGTTTGTAGATAAGTATGAAAAAGAGTTAAATCTGTCCAAAGACCAGTATAAGAGATGGGCTGGAAAGAAATTTTTATGTTTAGTGGAAATAGACAAGATGGAAATGATAGAACAATTTAAGTACGATCGCCAAAAAAATATGGATGACTGGGTGATCACGGATGATATTAGTAAAATTGCAATCAAAGATTAATGTGTTTGCATAATTATCGATGTGGTAACCTCGAATCGATATAATAGGAGAAATAATATGTCTAGGCCAACAACGAAACAGGATTTATTGACCGCTTCGAATGCTCAATATGCAAAAATGTGGGAGCTAATTGATTCGATGGTTCAGGATGAACTAAATACCCAGTTTAATTTTGGTAGTGAATTACTCAAAAAGGAAGCTCATTGGAAGAGGGATAAAAACCTTCGTGATATATTAGTTCATTTGTATGAGTGGCATAAACTATTGCTTAGATGGGTAGATTCGAATCAGAATGGAGAGCAAGCGCCATTTTTACCCGAGCCTTACAATTGGAGGACGTATGGTGATATGAATGTAGCATTTTGGAAAAAACATCAGAATACAAATTATGATAAATCTAAACAAATGTTACAAGAAAGTCATGATGCTGTAATGAAATTAATTGAACATTTTTCAAATGACGAGCTGTTTACAAAAGGGCACTTTTTATGGACTGGCGGGTCTAATCTTGGGCAGTATTGCGTTTCCACTACGTCGAGTCATTATAGCTGGGCGATTAAGAAAATAAAGACACATATTAAATCTTTGAAATAAAGATTGACGTTCGTTTTGAATATTAAGCTATGTCAACAAAATATAGTCAAAAAAGAATGCTTATTTGATCGCGCGACATATGCATCTACTATGGCCGATAAACATTCAAGTTATTTGGGTTATTGCGCTCGGCGGCACTTTTATCTTTTACTATCGCAAGGACAATATTATCAACTTCTGCTTTTACAAGTAAACTTTTAGGTAGTATGGAAATTGCGCTATCGTATCTTTCCTTTGACAAGTCACGGCCGATTGTTAGATGGGGAATGAAATTTTTCTCGTATTTTTCATACTTTGGTTCTAGATAATTGTGATTATTTCCGATTATTTCGAGTAATTGTTGCTGTAGGTTGGATAGTTTAGCATATTCGGGTGATTTTATCATGATACATCCATTATTCGTTTCGTCTTGTCTGTCTAGATGCCAATCAGAGAACTCAACATCAAGATTGCCTATGTTATTATTGTTATTGAATAATTCTTCAAGTCTAGTCTTAAGTATTTGCGCATCGTTGTCGCTGATGAATCGTGGCTGAGTCAATGTTATGTGCATTTCATATGGATCGTCATAACAGCCAGTTTCGGGGTTATATTCTAAATCGAATTTAGATCTGAAATCATCTAACCAATCTGGTTTATTGATGATTTTGACTGTCGTATAAATTGCAAAAAATTTCATCTATTGATAATAGCACGGAATAATATCTTTATTTAAAAGCTTTTTGGTATTACTTAAACTGTTACTTTGCATCCTTTTTTATGATAATCAATTATGTTTTATATATTATTTTGTTATTATATAAAAATGAATACATTACCAAATCCTATCGAAGGTTCTTTGATTTTTGAAAACAAATATTTATATGTTTGTTTGGCGAATTTTCCAATAACAAAAGGGCATAGTGTCGTTGTCTGGAAAGAAGATGTAACAGATATACACTTATTAAAAAGGATTGAATACGAACACTTAATGGACGTGGTCGATCAAGCGCGCAATGCAATATTATCAACACTAGGGGTTGAAAAAGTATATCTAATATATATGGATGAGGTTAAGCACGTACACTGGCATTTGGTGCCAAGGTATGACGAAGAGGGTTTTAATGTCCTGACTCATAATCCAAAACCGCTTTTGGATGTTTCTTTGGCAAAAGATATTATAAAGCATTGGAAATATTTGAGTTAGGGTCTATTCCATGGGCTTGTCTGTTGTTTGATATAATATCAACATGCAAACAGAAATTGAAGCAAAATGGTTAAATATTGATAAAGCGGCTTTACGAAAAGCACTGCTAGGTGTTGGCGCAGAACTGGTGTCGCCAGAAAGATTGATGATAAGGCGGGCGTATGATTTCCCGGATGAAAGGCTTGAATCAGTAAAAGGTTGGGTACGGGTTAGGAATGAAGATAACAAGATAACGCTTAGTTATAAACAGCTAGACGACCGAACCATTCACGGAACAAAAGAAGTAACTGTTGTTGTGAACGATTTTGATTCAACATGTAGCTTTCTTGAATCAATAGGGCTTATGCAAAAGTCAGTTCAAGAGACAAAACGAGAAAGCTGGAAATTAGGCAATTCAGAAATAGAGCTTGATACATGGCCATGGATTCCGAGTTTTGTTGAAATTGAATCAACTAGCGAAGCTGAATTAAAGACAGCGGCCGAGTTGCTTGGGCTGGATTATTCCAAAGCGCTGCACGGAAGTGTAGAAACTGCATACAAAGCCGTGTACGATGTAACCGAAGAAGAAGTTAACGGGTGGAAAGAGATTCGATTCGTTGCAGTGCCTACTTGGCTTTCGTCAAAAAAGATTAACTAACCTATGTATAATTCCGAAGAGATTTAATTGCTATAATATAACTATGAACGAAAAGCTAAGCAACCCATTACCACATGCTGAAATTCTAATCGATGACCAATTAAGCCTGCGTCAGGTCAGGCCTGATGAAGCTAATAAGTTCTTTGACATCATTAACAACGACAGGGAATATTTGGCCAAGTGGTTGCCGTTTCCTGCTTTCACAAATACGGCCCAAGATTCGGCGGACTTTATCAAGAATACGATTCAAAAAAGAATTGATGGTTCGGAATATGGTTTTGGCATTATATTAAATGGCGAGCTAGTTGGACACACTAGCTTGATGCACGTAAATGACGACCAGGATCCAGAAATAGGTTATTGGATAGCTAGCGGCGCGTCAGGCAACGGTATTGTTACGTGCACAACTAATGCATTAACTAATTATGGATTTAATGAATTGGGGCTTAATAAGATTATAATTAAGGCAGATCCAAAAAATACTGGCAGTAATCGAATTGCTGAAAAGTTAGGTTATAAGATGGATAGGACTGAACACGATGACCGAATTGGCCTGTCTAATGTTTGGGTGCTAGAGCGTTTCTAAATAATTTATTCGGTTCAATGATTTCATTTTTTATAATCTAACGTTATTATAAATTGGAATTGATTGCGTTAAATTGCATATAAAGCAATTATAATAAATATAGACCAGTAACTAAAAATTATTTTTTCTTGGCTTTACTGCTGATTTTACTCAATACGGCGGATGATAGTAGGTGCCATGCAACCCCGTTGAGGATATAGGCGCCAAGTAGAGCTAGCCCAGCTATAACTAACGTATAGCCAAGATTGACGTTAATGAAAGTAATCAAACCTGAAACAGTAACAATACATACGCCAAACAATAGATAAACATCTTGAAGCTTTTGGCGCTCGGTCTTGGAGGTGTTCCATTTGCGGAGAAATTCAATTATAGATTCGTACATAAATATATTATAATACTATTTATGTGCTTTTGTCAATGTTTCTTTTGTGCAGTCTTAACCTAGCGTAGCTGGTTGTAGGCAGCTGGAGATTTAATACAAATAATAAAGGGTGTCTGCTGTGCAGGAAAGGCTTGCCCGAGACGTAAATTCTTTATCATGTTAAAATGGATGTATAGTAAATTGATATTCGAAGTTTAATATTGTTGGAGGGTTTTGCAGATGATAAAGAATGGTCCGTTTTTGTTGATGATTTTGGACGGTGTTGGTATAAATGACGATAGCTACGGCAATGCTTTTCATCTAGCGCGAAAACCGAATATTGATAAATTAGTTTCAAAATACCCGAATAGCAGACTTGAATCTAGTGGTCTTGCGGTGGGTCTTCCTGAGGGTCAAATGGGTAATTCTGAGGTTGGTCATGCAAATATAGGTTCTGGCAGGATAGTTTATCAAGAGCTTACTAGGATTAATAAATCCATACGAGATGGTGATTTTTATACAAATGAATCTTTTTTAAGGGCCATAGATAATTCTATATCCAATAATAAAACATTGCATCTGATCGGGCTGTTATCAGACGGTGGCGTTCATAGTCACCAGAATCATTTGTTTGCGCTACTAAAACTTGCCAAAGATAAAAATGTTAAGCACGTCAATATTCATGTTATCTTAGACGGCAGAGACACCTTGCCTTCGAGCGGTATTAGTTATTTAAAAACATTACAAGAAAAAATCTCAGAAGTAGGTATTGGTAGAATTACTACGATTAGTGGTCGATATTATGCTATGGATAGGGATAATCGCTGGGATAGGACGAAGCTTGCATACGACGCTATTGTTAACCGGGTTGGAGAATATTTTGATGATCCAATATCTGCGATTGAACAATCTTATAGCCAGGGTATTTTTGATGAATTTGTAAAACCGATGGTAATTAATGAAGGTAGTGACTGTTCAACAAAAGTAACCAATGGCGATTCTGTAATAATATTTAATTTTAGACCTGATAGGTCAAGGCAGCTGACTCGTGCACTTGGTTGTAAGGAATTTACGCATTTCGACAGATCCGATACTGGTAATATTCAGCTAGTTACAATGACTAGTTATGATAGCTCTATTGGCGACATTGACGTAGCCTTTTTGCCGCAAAGTATAGAAAATTCACTAGGCGAGTATTTGTCAAAACTAGGTCATTCGCAACTTAGAATTGCCGAAACCGAAAAATACGCACATGTTACATTCTTTTTTAACGGCGGCGTAGAAAGCAGCTATGATAATGAGGACAGGATTATGATTCCTTCGCCGGATGTTTCGACATACGACCAAAAGCCAGAAATGTCAGCGCATGAAGTTTCAAAAAATGTTTTAGACGCCATAAATAGTAATAACTATGATTTAATTGTTGTAAATTTTGCCAACGGCGATATGGTGGGTCATACAGGCAAATTAGACAAAACTATTGAAGCTGTCGAAGCCCTGGACAAATGCGTGGGCGAAATAATTGATAGGTTGTTAGCAGCTGGCGGCGAAGCGATTATATCCGCTGATCATGGTAATTGTGAGTATATGATTGATAGTAAAACCAGTGAAATTATTACTTCACATTCCGTTTTTGATGTGCCTATTATTGTTATATCAGATAGGGTTTCAAAAATTGAAAATGGCAAATTATGCGATATATCACCCACATTGTTGGCTATGATGGGCGTCGACATACCAAAGGAAATGACGGGCCATAGTATAATAGAACTAAACAAGGAGGTAAATTAATATGACGAATAAAAAGATTGAATCAGTTCATGCAAGGCAGGTATTAGATTCACGAGGATATCCGACCGTAGAAGTTGACGTAAGGTTAATTGACGGTTCTTTTGGGCGAGCAGCAATTCCTTCGGGTGCATCAACTGGCGCATTTGAGGCTGTTGAGTTAAGAGATGGAGATGATAATGTTTACCTGGGAAAAGGTGTTAAGAAGGCGGTAGCTGCTGTTAATGATAATATTGCACCAGCACTTATTGGAAAGAATGCACTAAAGCAACCAGAAATTGATAGAATGTTGATTGATTTAGATGGAACAGAAAATAAATCTAATTTTGGCGCTAATGCTATTTTAGGCGTTTCATTGGCGGTTGCGAAGGCGGCTGCAAATTCTCTGGATTTAAGCCTATATAATTATATTGGTGGCGTAAACGCCAAAGTTTTGCCAGTTCCTATGATGAATATATTAAATGGCGGCAAGCATTCTGACAATAGCGTCAATATTCAAGAGTTTATGATTATGCCTGTTGGAGCGAATAGCTTTAAAGAGGCGGTCAGACAGTGCGCTGAAGTATTCCATACTTTAAAGAAAGTGTTAAAATTAAAAAATTTAGCAACCTCAGTCGGAGATGAAGGTGGATTTGCGCCTAATTTGTCAAAAGATGAAGAAGCGCTTCAATTGATAGTAGAAGCAATAGAAAAAGCCGGTTATGTATGTGGTAAAGATTTCAAAATTGCATTAGATCCTGCTGCAACTGAGATGTATGACGAAGCTAAGAAAGCCGGCAACGAAGGTTCGTATTATTTTTGGAAAACAGGCCAATTATTCTCAACTGACGAGCTAATTGATTACTATGCTGATTTGGTAGAAAAATACCCAATTATTTCAATCGAAGATGGTTTAGCTGAAGAGGATTGGGACGGCTGGGTTAAATTAAATAGTAGACTTGGAAAAAAGATTCAGATTGTTGGTGATGATATTTTTGTAACAAATCCAAAAAGGCTTAAAAAGGGAATTGAACTTAAAGCCGCTAACTCTATATTGATTAAATTAAATCAAATTGGTACTTTAACCGAAACTTTGGATGCGATTACGATGGCTAACAGGGCTGGTTATACTGCCGTTATATCGCATCGTTCAGGCGAAACGGAAGATACGACAATCTCTGATTTAGTAGTTGCAATGAACGCTGGACAGATAAAAACTGGTGCTCCGTCAAGAACTGATCGAGTTGCAAAATACAATCAACTTATTCGCATAGAAGAGGAGCTTGGCGCTCAAGCAGAATATAAAGGCGAAGAGGTGTTTTTTAATCTGTAGTTAATCTTTTATTAGACGACTTGCGCAATTGATTGTTCGATAGCAATTTTGCCACGACATTAACCATGCGGATTTAATATAATTAACCTACCGGCGTAAGTCGATAGGTTAATTATTTTTTTAAATTTAACTATATGAAACTTATTGCATGTAATGAACGGATTGTATGTAATCTTTATGATATTAGTTGCGTTCCTTTGCTGTCATAATTCAAGGAGTGGAGATTCTTATTATGAGTCATTTTTTTGACTTTGAATCTAAAAAGGAAAACACATAAGTGTCAAGCTCCCACTTTCCTGGACACCGTGTCTGTCTTAAACTGTTGTTTCGTGAGCGTAGCGGCGTAAGCCGCTGGGCTCATTTTTAATGCTGTGT
>PGXZ01000018.1 GCA_002839415.1 Candidatus Saccharibacteria bacterium HGW-Saccharibacteria-1
TAATAAATACCTAGACTATTACAATACCGAGCGTGTACACTTAGGGATACAGATGCGGACACCCGCTGGGATGTTGCAAAGGTATTGAGTTTTATACGGCGAACTACATATAACCACTAATCAATCCTTACTAGTCCAATCGTATAATTTTTACCATAATGCTTGGCGCATTTTGGGCAAGTTGTATAGAAAAAATATAACTCCCCCGGTTCGTAGCCTTTTGTTTCGGCAAAAGTATTCAGTTGGTCGTACCATTTTTTCGCATCTTGATAAGGACCCTCAAATACCATCGATAAAAATTTACCGCTCAAAGTAATATTATCCATACCCTCAACCTCATCGATTACCCCGTACAGCTGTTCGGCTTTCCAGGCTGAAATATAACGCGATAATATCATCGCTTGCTGTGGCGGCATTAGTTTTCCAGATTTAGTTGCAGATTCATTTAGCAACTTCATAACCTTACCCATATTCAAAGGTATATGCAAAAAGCTTTTCGTATACATGCGAATAAATCGCATATTATTAAACTCAATTTCCTTTTTATCCCAATCGACAACATTAGGAACGGCGCAACAACCCGTCTCGTTTCTGTCTGTATAAGTGTTTGGTAGATTCATATTCACCTCCCTTTATAACTATATTATACAACGTTTTAACGTCACAGTTGATACGAGGCGGTGATATATTCGTTCTTTTCACTCACGTCCAAGACCTTATACTTAACTCCGCTAATTTTATCAACTGAAAAAATCTTAGAATTATCCTTTGACATAAAGAACACGTTATCATTATCATCAAAAATCAAACTATATAAATTATCATTTTTATCAACACCGATTAAATCAAGTAGCCTAGCTCCATCAACTTCGACGCCAGTTTTAATATTATATAAATTGCTATTGTATTTATCCTTAGCGATCGTATCCGTCGTTTCAGTTTTTAAATTATATCTGCTCATTTCACTTTTACCCCAGATAATGAAATATACATAATTGTCATCGACCGAAACTATGTGACGAAAGTCAGTTAAAATCGTACCAACAAACTTTCCGCTCGAGCTGTACTGTTCAACACTATGTAATCTTTCGGCAATAACCGTTCCGTTGTCATTTAACTTAGCGTCGACGTAGTCAAGGCCGACAGCCTTATATATTACATTATTTGTTCCACTATCCAGATTCATTAGATTTACTTCATTCACCTTAGTTTTGAGATTGTTTATAACATATAGTAATTTATTAGATTTAATCTGGATATTAGAAGGATTAGCATATTCGACAATCTTTTCAACTTTACCGTCTTTAACTCTCGTAATGCCCTCATTGACAGTATGAACATAAATATAGCCATTATATTTACCGATTATATTTATATCATCAGGCGAGTTCAATCCACCAGCTTTTGCAAAGTCGGCCAGTGTGAATTTACCAGTTTTTTTATTGACAATATAGCCATTACCTTCTTCATAAAACTCTAACGCACCCATTGAGCCTGTCGAAGTTTTAGATCTAGTTCGAACTAATATCATTTCATCACTAGGCGTCAAATCCTTGATTGCGACTGCAACTTTTTCACTATCCGTCTTTGGCTTAGACGACAAAATCGTAAAATACAAACCAAAAAAACATCAACAGCATTACTGCAATAATCAATCCAACACTTGCGATTTTATATTTGGCTTTTTACTTATAACCTGTTTTTTGCTCATTATACTTCCCATTTCTCGGGCAATGACCCATGTGAATGTATATAAATGTACGCAATTATTTCCGACATAAACTCATATCTGTCATTTAAATCAATTAAAAGATAGTACCTATTTAGCATATCGCCAAATTCACTATCTAAACCGTATATATAATCACTCATTTCATTAGGCTGTTTCAAATAACCACCTTTGATTTTCAAGAACAACTCAATTAAGTTCTTAATGATCAAGCCGCTATTTAGCTCGAATGATATTACATCATTATATCTATAGCTTCGTCCCATATCGCTATAAAAATCATCAATTGAATATTTATTCATCAGTATTTCGGCTTTGGTATATTTGGTTCGCTGCTTGATATTCTTTTTAGCAAATTCAATTATCTCGGACAATATATTACTATTTTCATAAATAACATTAGCGAATGTAAACATCTGCGAAACGTTCCGATACAGGCTATACTGCTCGGTTTCAAGGTATTGCATAATATCAACAAAGCTATCAATTAGAACTTCGACTCGAACGCCATCTACAACATAGCTTTTCCTAGAAATATCCGACTTATTTTTCATTACAACATAAATATCTATGTCTGAATATTCGTCATTCAATCCACGCGCCACAGATCCGAACAATGCAACCCCTAAAACATTCCGATCTTTTTCGTATTCATCAGCTATATCTGTATAAATCTTTTTGATGGTTTCGTTCATTTATATATAATAACAGCCACAAGCACGATAGCAAATGATTTGTCATTTCAGCGCCGATTAAGCACAACCCTATATAATTAAATATACAAATAAGGAGGTATATTTTGCAGAATAACCCAGACTTTATTGACAATAAACGACCCGATGATTCATTCAAAACTAGTCGAAAAATATCTAAATCTGAACTGATATTAACTGTACTGATTGCTATAGCGCTTTTTACCGTTATTGGTGGAGCATTTATTGTTTACTCAAAAGTAAACAGCAATAACAACATTACTAGTTATTAGTAAATTTTAAACTTCGATGCTATATTTAGTTTATTATTATAAAAAACTACAAATAAATGTCACTAAATCAGCTCAATCATAAGAGTACTGTTAGATTTAATTTAAAAAATAACATAAACGTCATTGTTTTAAAATTATATTAGGTTTATAATAACTTTCAACATTATTCTGTGACTGGAGATTGTGTGAAAAAGAATATCGGCTTTACGATAGTTGAGTTATTAGTAGTAATCGTTGTCATAGGGATACTAGCTACGATACTTGTGCCAATTTTTAGTGGATTTATCAGCTCCTCTGGCTACAAAGCCGCCCAAGCAAGCGCTGACAACTACGTCTACGGTGTAAATGTAAAAGCAGCCGCACCGGATAGTGACGAAGACTTTAGTAACGGTAACTATTACGTAAATAAAAATAGCGATGCAAATGGAAACCGATTACCAAAGGTTAATGCCAAAAACAGCTTGCCTGCCGGAGAAAATGATTATGTAGTCTTAGATGATAGCAAGGTAATTGAATACGAGCTTACTTTTAATAATTACCTTGTATCACTAAAAGATGGAGAAAAAAGCGTAACCCAAATTTCTTACGCGGGCACGATAGACACTCCGGTATTCAACATAAACGGCTTAAATATTACAGTGACATCTTCAATTGAAAACGTTTCAAAATTTAATGTCTATGCAGATAATAATAAAATTGGTGAATTTGTAAGCAACCTAAATAATATAGATGTGCACTCACTAGCTGGTTATAATTTAACAAACGGTACTACATACAATATTACCCTCAAAGCCATTTCAAGCAACCCTTCTTATAAAAGTAGCGAAATAAGCAGCGCAGTATCTTTCAAAGCATACACCCTCGTCAAAACTATGATCTATGAAAACGGCAACCAGTATCCAACCGTGACTGGTGGCTGGACTAATAACGTTGGTTTGCGAAATGGAAACTGGTATTCATATCCAGCCGTATTTAATCCAGATCACGTACTACTTATCGAAGGAAATAATTATGGTCTATGGGCGCAATCAGCAATCAGAACTCAGACAATGATCAACTATCACGACTATACGACACTTGGGGTTAACTATGAGATTAGTGGCCCGATAGATTATGCATTCCTAGCGCAAATGAGCACTTCTACTTCAATGGACTATAGTGCCTTCTTTATGTTTGAAGAAGCGAAGGCACATTTAACGCCAGGGAACTACAGCAAAGAGGTCAGCCTGTCTAGCGCATATAACGGCAATGCCTACCTAAAGATATTATTGTTCACCGGCATGGAAAGACCCAGTACGTCTTATGACAACCTCAAGATACACAATATTTACCTGTTGAAAAAAATCGATTACTAACTCAGAAAAATCTTAACAACACCATCGTTTGATAGATTCAGTTTAAGTTTACGGTTACATTTTATCCCATTTCGTATTATCATATTATAAGCGAAATGATATTTCTGAAAAGATATATCGCGGAAACTATATAATACAGACGATAACACAAGGTGGTTTTAAACATGAAAAAAAATAATCCAATGCGCTTTTTTGGGTTTCAGCATTACTAACAGTAGCCATCGGCGCGCTCGTAATAACCACTCAGGGTCTGGCTGGTCTATGGCTATTTTTAATTTTAGTAATCATGGAAATCACTTTCAGCTTTGACAATGCCGTCGTCAACAGCAAAATCCTAAACAACATGTCGGTTTTCTGGCAAAAATTATTTCTGACCGTTGGTATAGTTTTTGCAGTATTTATTGTGCGTTTTCTACTTCCAATATTTATCGTTATGATTTCATCAGGCGTCAATTTAAGCGACGTAATAAATTTGGCATTCAACGAGCCTATAAAATACGGTGAAACCCTTGAAGACGCCGCCCCAATCATAAATGCCTTTGGTGGAACGTTTTTAACAATGATCGGCATCAGTTACTTTATGGATTTAGGCAAAGAAATTCATTGGCTAGGTAGAATCGAAAAATGGCTATCAAAGTTTGGCGAATACGAGAGTTTTAAAATCCTTATTATGCTATGTGTTGCGACGGCTTTGTATTTCACAGTACATGACAAATATAGAACTGCGATCTTGCTTGCTTCAATTATAGGTACCATGCTTCATATCGCACTAGATTTATTCGGCAAATTCGCAGCCTCTAAACAAACCACAGGCAAACAACTTGTCGGCATGGCCGCCTTTGCGTCGTTAATTTATTTAAATATTCTGGATGCATCGTTTTCACTTGACGGAGTAATCGGCGCATTTGCAATCAGCAGTAATATTGTCCTAATTATCGCCGGCCTTGGTGCAGGTGCACTTTGGGTTCGCTCATTAACGGTTTATTTAGTTAAAACTGGAACATTGGGAAAATATCAATATCTTGAACATGGCGCGCACTGGGCTATTCTGGTGTTGGGAATTGTAATGATTGTTAAAATATATCACATAGAGCCGCCAGAGTGGGCTATTGGCTCACTTGGACTAGTATTTATAGCAACAGCAATCGTCTCTAGCGTGATTGAAGCAAAGGCTCTAAAGAATCAATAGGACCGCGCCGTATACTCACACATCAACGAGAATGCTGGTAGTGGGAGGAGTATGGCTTTATTGATTTCTTTCTGAATCAAGCTCGCGTTAATCGCAATCAAACCGTCCGACCCTTGCGCAACATTCATTCCGATGATTTCACCCTTTTTGTTCAACACTGGACCACCCGAAGCGCCAGGCCCAAGCCCTCTATTTAGCAAAAAAGTAGTAGTAGAATCAAGCTTGGTATTCAACGAAGATGCGCTATTATAGCCAATTTTAGCTACTAATGTACTAAATTTTCCGTCATTTGCACTTGGATAACCGACAGAAATTGCATCCGAGCCCATGTCTGCGATGTCCGACGATATGACGATTGGCTGAGATTTTGTGTCTAAGTATTTTGAATAAATAATCGCTATGTCATGATCTTTGTCTATTGATACTATCGTGGCAGGATAACTTCCGTTGTGATTTACAATAAAAATTGCACTAGAGCCATTTATAACATGTTGATTAGTAACTACCAAACCTGGTGCAATCACCGATCCCGAACCACTTGAACCGCTCGAGCCGACACATTTCTCTGTTAATATTCTAACAATTGAATCTGAAGTTTTGCTAACAGCCGATTTAAATTCACCACTATCTGATAAATCAAAGTTATAATCCAGCCTACCTGCAACAAACTCGCTAGGTGAATATTGTTTTCCATAAATACTAATTGCAGATTCTGGCAGTAGTCTTGACGCTGCCATCATCGAACCTGAACCTTGGATCGTAAATTGTACCATTTGTATCGGAATATAAAATAGTGTTTGTGACATTATATAAATGAACAAAATTAAAGATAACATCTTGCACGGTACCGTAAAACGCTTGTTTAAAAGGCCAAACGACAGTTTTTCTTTTTCCGGCTTTTTACCAGCATCTGTTTTTTGGTGCTGACTATAGCCCTCGAGCCTTAAATCTATACTCTTGTAAGAGGGCGTTACTTCAAGGACGGGAATTATATTATCATTTTTGATTTGTCTAACAATATATCTAACGATTTCTAACGTCATCCTAAAAAAGATTGCCGAGCCAAACATTAGTAGCGGCGCAACAATTCCCTTATCAATGTCAAAATCCCAGCTACTAACAACATTTACCGATATAAAAAAGCCAATCAAATAACCGGTGATAATCGTAGCCGTATTTATCAATACATGCGTAGCCCGTTGGTTTTTTCGTTTACTAAAATAACCAAACGCAATAACAAGTATTAGTATGTCTAAGATGTTCATGCCAAAATCTACCTGTTTATTGTAATTATTATATTGCCCAGTCTATAAATTATAATCTAATAATAGCAGAATAATTCATGCTTATGGTAATTTATTCTGACTTATAATCTTTTTATTGACCGCCCCAGCAAAAAGTCGGTACGCCAGTCTATCCTCTTTTTTGTAATTCATAATCAAACCCAGCTCGCGCCCGCATGATTGACATGCTAATTTATCGCCTTCTGGCCGATAGTCAATAAATCTATCAACATACATTCGTTTTAACATTCCAGGACCGTCTTTTTGATAATAAGTTAAGTGCTGGCCGCAATGATCACAAGTAACATCCAGCACTCGCGACGCACCGCCGCGATTTTTTTGAAATCTATCTTTTTGGAATTTATACATAATAGTATATTAGCATATTAAAAACCGCTACTACTGGGTCAGTCTTTTATTCAGGTCGACAGACAAACTCATGAACCGCAACTTCGCCCATTTTTTTCACACCCCTGCTGTGTGGCTTTACGAAAGTTTCGCCGTTTTTTAACGTAATACCCGCATCTGCCGCCATAGCCTGAGCATTAGGCGATGCATGCCAGCCTTCAGGTAGCTGACGAATATGCCAAACGACACCATGCAGCTTAACTTCTCGCCTTGACTCACTTGAATCTTCCTCGCCCGAAATGTATTCGTTCTCGCTTGAATTATTCCTAATTTGCGCAGCTTTGATTCGCGGTATCAATAATTTACGTACTATATCAGCACCAGCGTTATCACTTTTTTTAAACTTCTTTGCATCACGTTTTTCTATTTCATTCGCTAAGTTAGAATTTTCAATTGGCGTAACTAAGTCAATGAAATTAGCGAGAATTTCAGCTTGGACATTTCGATATGTTTTATAACAACCCTTATCTCTTGCAAGATGCTCAATTGACACGACATCAAAAGTCGACACTAATCTTCCATCTTTTTGAATAGAAAGTTCATCTCTAATATTGAAACTTGGCATTTGTTTATTATCTGCGCTTTGTGGACTACTAACACGCTTCAAGAAATTTCCTACATTTTTCGAATATGAAGGCTGCGGCAAGTCCAAAACATAAGCCAAGCCTTTTTCAAATTGCATATGTTTTTCTTCAAGCTCCAAGTTACTAAACCGTGGAAGATTAGTTTTTATCTTCTCTAGATCCGCAAAGACAAATATACCTTCGCGATTTTTCTGAGATTTATATCCATTTTTAACACCGTAACAACGGTTTTGCATTGCTTGCTCAAACATAGATTGAATTTCCAGATTATCTACTTCAACCTGACTATCGCTAATTATCTCCAAAGTCTCATCTTTTGGCATATCGTCTAAATAATTCACTAAATGATTTCTATTATCGATAAAAACATTCAGGAATTCGATTATACCGTAATATCCATGCGCTAATTCATAAGGTTTAAGTTTTTCTATAATTTTGTTACTATCAAGCCTTTTTGCTAAATATTTTGCAACATACGAATATCCAGTAAGTTCCTGTTCGGGAATTTTCAATACTTGGTTTGCAGATATTGTATACGCTAGATCGCCAACTCTAGCCTCAGCCTCAAGGAAATTATCAGCCTCAACTACATTATTAAATAGCTCACCACATAAATTCAGATGATCAAGCAAAGCTGCAGCCGGGGTCGATGGTCTTGATCTTTCAAGATTATATATATCTAACGCCATTTTTATGTAATCAGCAGCACCGACTATTGATTTGTCGTCATCCTTAGAAATCGCATCTGCAATAACTTGCCTTATCTCTGGAAAAGCTCGCAAATGGCGGCTTTCACCATTTATACGCCTAATTAAAGTTTCATCATCTTGAAGCGGTCTACAATAATCTTCAAGCCTGTCAATCTCTGACTTATTCAAATCTTCAAAGTGAGCCGGTTTACTCATATCATCTAATAACACCATAATTACTATAATTATACAACATTATCGTATTATAATCAATAGGCTAATAGCAACAGTGCACCAAAGAGTGTCTCTATCTGCCTTATTCTATTACGCTTAGCTAATAAAATATGTTTTAGGCTATAATTAAATAATGAAAAATAAACCAGTAATCGCAATTGACTGTGATGACGTAATCATTAGCACAGCTCCGAACATCATTGATTATTACAATCTTACCTACGGCACGAATATCGAGCTTAAGGACTATTATTCAAATGACGAGCAGATATGGGGCGCAGATCGCAATACATTTATGACTAGGGTTTATACCTATCTCAGCACTCCCGAATATCAAAGCCTAAAACCTTTCCAGGACGCACTCGCTACGATTCGCGAATTATCTAATAGCTATGAACTACACGTTGTAACAGCCCGACCAGACTCGCTAGCGGACATTACTAAAAAAATGCTAAACGAACACTTTCCTGATACTTTCAAGTCTATTATATTCACAAATCATTTTTCAGATAAAAACATATCCAAGGCTGATGTATGCAGCCAGTTAAACGCATCGTATTTAATCGATGACCACTTGCACCATGCCCAAATCGCAGCCGCTAGCGGAGTGTCGGTACTTTTATTCGGCGATTATCCATGGAATCAATCAACAACGTTACCTGATTTAATTACTCGAGTCAATGATTGGCAACAAGTCCGAGATATTTTGTTAAATTAAATATATTTTATCTGACTCAATAGAACATACACCGTCGTCAAACATACTAGTTGGGCGCCCGTCATTATCACCCCTAACCCAAACAATAAATATTTCAAACACATTATGTCGCGGGCTACTAAAATAACAATTGTCATTTGGTGTTATTTTACCTATTGGCACAAAAATATCAATTAAAACCAAGCTCAATATCCCAACAACCAGCAAGGCTTTTTTATGCATCTTTATAAATTTCTTCATTTATAAATAATAGCATGAAATCAATCACTAAACGTCAAGTTAAAAATAAGCATCAAATGATATTATATGTCATGTGAAATTAACCGCGTACAGAAAAAGCAAATCCATTAGCTTACTCATACTATCAATGTTTGTTGTTTCATTCTTTGCATTTTCTTTTTTATTAAAGGACAAAAGTGCCGCAGCTAAAGCTGCTAATCTGCAGCTAACGAGCGACAAATTAATCGCTCATGCCATGGGCGGAATTGATGGAATATCATATACGAATAGCCTAGAAGCATTTATAGAAAATTACGAAGCGGGATACAGAATTTTTGAAGTCGATCTAATTTTCACCAGCGACAATAAATTAGTAGCTAAGCACGATTGGGATTCAAACAACGGCACAGCATTATCATACAGCGAATATATGAACTCAAAAATAAATGGAAAATACACACCTCTAGACTTTGAGGCCATAGTAATACTAATGCAGACATACAAAGATTTTTACATTATCACCGACACAAAAGAAACCGACCAAGCTAATACAGCCAAAACCTTCCAAGACATTTACAACACAGCAAGCAGCACCGACAGCTCCATACTAGATAGAATTATCCCGCAAACATACAGCCAAGACATGTATGTTTGGATTACGGGCATATACGATTTCAAAGACATTATATATACACTTTATCAATCCAATGATTCGGATGATCAAGTCATAGATTTTATTTCAAAAAACGACATAACCAAGGTTACGATGTCGACAAGCAGAATTAGCGCGGAATTTGTTAATAGGTTAAATCAAATACATGTCAATTCGTATGTCCATACCATCAATTCAACAGAAGAAGCAAAATCATATTCAGACCAAGGTGTTTACGGTTTTTATAGCGATAACTTAGCTACCATAACTAAAGCAACCGGCATAAACAGCGAAATTTATTTAGCTAATAAACCCTCAGCTAATTATCTGTTTATAAGTAACCTGGCTTATCTATAAATCTGCTAAATCTTTTAATTTTTTGTTATTAAATTGCCAGTAATTAGCACCTTGGTATGCTCCACTGGTATTTAATTGGCCTTTATTCTCGAATATTTTGTACGTCAAAGGTGATAATTTCGAAATTTGCCCGTCATATTTAACTTCACGCTCACCCGCTACAATAGCAATAATTGAATTGTCAGAAATAAAGCTGATTTTATCTCCATCCTTCAAACCTTTATTATAAAAGCTAAACCTAGCACTTTGCTTCCTTAATTTTGTAATTTTATCAAACTCTTTTTCTTTACTAACTTTATCCGGGTATATAACTTTTCCGTCAAAAGATAAAAGAAGCTGTCTAGCTAAATCTTGATCAAGAGCAAATAATTCGCTACTGCCCACCTGATGCTTACTAAAAATTTCATGTAACAAAACCTCTTTGTCGTCATAATCCTCGAGTTCAATCGCAAAGAAACGCTTTAGCCCAACAACATTATAATATCCATTATTCTCAAGGATTCGCATTCTCTCTGGGTATTTATCAACACCCGTTTTACCTATCTTAATCAATCCGGAAACGGCTGTCGTCATTAAATATATAATACCATTTGTCATATTGAAATGAGTATAGCAGATTACATCGCAATACAGAATAATATTTTAGATTGTTAGTCGGTTTAAATGGCGGGCGTTTGTGATATGATTTAAATATGAAAATAGGAATAGTTGGGCCAAATAGAATATTCAGAGGCAGCAAAGATGATCGCAAAAAACTACTCGATCAGGTCGCTAAAGCCATAGTCGCGTCTGATAATGACATCGTGCTTACACCAGACAAAGATTCATTACTTGAATATTTTGGTGAAAAATATTTAGAATTTGGCGGCAAAGATCTATCTCTAATTATCCCAACAAGCGAAACTGATTATGAAAGCTATTTAAACACTTCGCTTGGTAAAATTATTGATTGCACGGATTGGGACCGACAGGCTAATGAATACAACCGCCAATGCGATATGTTTGTTTGTGTTGGTTATGCCTGGGGCGGAATGAAAGAAATCGCCTGTGCTCAATATCACAATGTAAAGAAAATCTATATCTTGAATGAGTTCATATCAAGCAAATTACCCGAAGAATTGAACTTTTTGGTTGAATATATTGACGTCAATGACTTACCTAACGTTTTAAACGGTTAAAATTTAATTAAAAAGGTAGGTATGTTTTAATACCTACCTTGCGCTATGTTACATTTCTTAGCTTATGTCAGGCTCCCCTTATACTAGACACACTGTCTATTCCAAAAAAGGCAGTATAATAAATCTAAATAAGGAGAATTAACCATGCCCCGAGGCATACCAG
>PGXZ01000005.1 GCA_002839415.1 Candidatus Saccharibacteria bacterium HGW-Saccharibacteria-1
CTGGTATGCCTCGGGGCATGGTTAATTCTCCTTATTTAGATTTATTATACTGCCTTTTTTGGAATAGACAGTGTGTCTAGTATAAGGGGAGCCTGACAGACGGTATAGTTTACAAAACTGATAATGGATGCCTGGAAGCGACCAGTAATCTTGTGGGGCTCATTGATTTATTAATCGAAATTAATAAGAATCAAAAAGAAAAACCAACCTCAAAAGATGATGACCCGCGTATGTATTTCATTGACAAAAATGGAATAAAAATATTACTTTAACAAAATAAGCCTTCAGGTGGTCAGCTATTCTTAACCCTCCCCTTAAGTCTTCCCTCGTCTATTAAACTGTTCAATACCTTTCCCGAAAAATTCAAAAACTCTAGTACTTCTGCGGTAGTTAGCTTAGTTTTTCCGACAATAATTAAATCAACATCGAATGCTATTGATACGAGAAGGTTCTCGTTAACGCCCAATTTTTTAGCCCTCGTTATCCGACCTTTATTTGATTCGTGGGTAAGGTTGTCTCTTAGGTCATGCCTAATGTGATTCCTCATGTTTAAAATCTTCTCATGTAATTCATGGTTCTGCCCACACATAATCACATATCTATCGACAGTATCAAGGTCCTCTAAAAGTAACGACGCCTCATGTAAGCATTCATAGACGTATGCTATGTTTTTTTCTTTTTTAGATGCTTCACTGAATCGTTGCAGGCTTATACTAGAACCCCGTAGATAAGGAATTGCTATACCACTTACCATATATCTCAGAGTCTCCACGCTTCTGTCAGGTTCACCACTCCTTTTGTCTTTGTCCAAGTCGTAGCCTGATTGAGATATTTGTACTCCCTGTGACATAATAACTCCTTATTATTAATTTGAAATTTCAGCATTAAGCTGCTTTAGTGGTATTATTTTAAGTTGTTCAATGAGTCACTTAAACACAGACTCTCGTTAAACTTTTTATCATAAGAACATTATAACTACTTGTCTATAAAATTGATATTTATAATATACAAATAACTACAATCAAAAATCCACTACATTCAATTCGGCAGTCACTCAAACTATTTATCATTTTCAATAACCTTGTTATTAGAATAAACAAATACTCGATTTAATCCACTGTAGTACTAACGCTCCCCTTTTAGCGACTGGGCTAGTATACTAATAGGGTGTCAGACCGAATTGATAATCTTGATGATTACATAGACCTCACTAACCCTGAGATTGACTTAGGTGCGTATAAAATATTTGTTAAATCGTTTGATTGCCAACTAATCGGACCTTCGGGCGAAGTCTACAAGGGTTTTATTTTAGCAAAAAGCCCCAGCGGACTAGCTTATACCGTAATCGATACTAGCTTTCAATACTCGAATAAAGACAAGCGGTTCCCTGTTCGTTTGACTTTTCGCCGAACAAACTCAAAACTTGAAGACAAGCCAATAAACAAAGGAAACCGTTTCCAGCGAATTGCTATGGAAGATGGCGGTGATGGATACAGGGAATTTTGGAAAGTTATCGCCTTTCTGATGCAATTCGAAGAAGTTGTCGGTACAGCAAAAATGTTAGACGTCTTTCAACTAGTGAGTAAAGATGCTGTAATCCGTAGCCTTAAAGATAAAAAAATAAGTGACCAAAAGCAAGAGCTTCTTGATTATATTGAAGAATCAGACGTTACAATCGAGGATATAGTAAACGCATTGGTTAATAAAACACGAATTTCTGACTTAGAAGAATTTCGAAAACTACTCACGGATGAAAATGATTATATAAATAAATACCGAATAAACCACAGCTCAGAAATACCAAGACCAGGCAACGAAGCAGTTTGGAACCATTTCTTGATGAATCATAAATGGATTTTTGGGCTTGGTCTAGATTTACGTTTTATGAACGACTTCGTAGGAGAGGCGGCAGTCGGTAATCCTGCTACGGATGGCAAGGGCAACCCTCATGTTGATATGCTTGGCTGGACCGACTACACTACACTTGTTGAAATAAAGACACCTGATGCAAAATACTTCACATCTACAAAATCAACAACCGCACGAGCTAATACCTGGAGCTTCACACCTGGCTTTATTGATGGTATTAGCCAAGTATTAGCACAGAAAGATGACTGGCTCGCAACTCATAATTTCACACCCATAATACATGAAACAAATGGCGTTAAGGAGATATTAAATAATACACTCGTCCGCACGGTCGACCCAAAAGCTATATTCATTTACGGCAACAAATCAGTTGAGCTACCTCCGTCATCCACCATTTTAGACACCCTAACCAAGCGTGACACCCTTGAGCGTTATTCTCGCAATAATCGAAACGTCACTATTATCTCTTTTGATGAACTATACACACGTGCCTATCATATTGTGCACGGCAAGTTACCGCCTTTAAACGAAACAGCCGCTCAGCCTGACCCTTTTGATGGCTGGTAACTACATATATTGCTCGTATACCCCTAAGTAAATCATTTATATCAAATTTCGCACTAAAACCCTTTAAATATCTGCTCCAAAGATACATTTAGCGAATTTGATATCTTAAATAAAGTCGATAACGTAGGCTTACGTCGCCCTTGCTCAATAAAACCCATATGAGTCCTGTCTATACCACTACTAATAGCAAGCTGTTCTTGAGACATGCTTTTTGACTTACGAGCTTCTATTATTCTTTTACCAATTTCTTTATAAACTTCTTCAATCGTTACTACATTCATAAATATAGCGTATTGATTACATAAGTAAGTAACCACTTACATTTGTAATCATTATAACAATACTATACAATTACTTACATAAGTAAGCATTTTATAATAAAGGAGCGTTTTTTATGAAAAATAATAAACAAAACTGGTTCATGAAACACAAAATATTAACCGTAATTGGCATAATCTTTATGATAGGAATCATAGGTAGCGCAACTAGTAGCAATAAGACAACTACTTCATCCAGTACAAGCAACAATTCAACCACAAAACAGGATATAAAAGCCAAAGAAGAAGTCGCTAAAATCGGCACACCTGTTACTGACGGTAAGTTTGAATTCACTGTTAAAAGTATAGAGTGTGGTAAATCTTCAGTCGGAGCGAGCCAGTACCTTACTAAAGAGGCTCAAGGTCAATTCTGTCTACTTAATATAAGCGTAAAGAACACAGGCGATGCCGCTCAGAGCCTATTCTCAAGCAATCAGAAGCTATTAAATACTCAGAACCAACAATATGCAGCTGATGATACCGCTACAATGTACGCCTCCCCTAATAGCAATGCTTGGTATAGCAATATAAACCCCGGCAACAGTGTCGAAGGTTCAATAGTATTTGACATACCAAAAGACCAAACGCCAATTACTGCGGAATTACACGATAGTGCGTTTTCGGGTGGAGTTAAAGTTAATTTGCAATAAAACAACACAGATAACATTCATTAAATACATTTATATAGTAAATGTAATAAAATAAATAGTATGTTTGATGAAAATATAGACACTAGCGGCCCCAAAAGGCTTGTTCTTATGCGTATCATCAATAGACGAGCTCTCGGCTATACTAAAAACCACTTCTCAAAAGACACTCAACTGCCCGTTTATATTACTCCCGAAACAGAAGCTGCAATATACGGAATTAACCTCGAAACGATTCAATCATGCTTATTAAGCTTAACCGAGTTAAGCCATATAGAGATAGACCAATATCCAGATAATAATCTTCCATTTGAACGAAGAATCAAAAAAGATGATGAGCGTGACTATTATCTTATTAGCGTCAATGAAAGCTTTTTTAATTATTATAAAATTCTAGAAGCTTCTACCCCATTCTTAAATGCAAGCGATACAACTACACCAATAGAAAAAAATGAAGCTAAAACAATAAACAAGAAGAAAAGAAAAGCTAAAGTTTTTTTCAATGAAAACACACGGAAATTAACCTACGGAGAAAAAGATATCCTGATAACTGGACCATTACAAATTGAAATATGTAAACAGGTATTTAAATCACGAAAGATTTCTGTTTTTTACGATGATATCCTTGAAGTTGTAGATGTTAACAAAAAATCAAGGTCCGTAAAAGACTCCGTAAAACTAATTAATGCCAAAATTAAAGAAATATTTGGCTTAGACGAACTACTGATATCGAGAGAAGAAGAAGTTAAAATAAGCAAACCATACCTATAAAAAACGTGAGTCACTTTGCTCCCGTTTACTCAACACGACCTTCTTTATAATCAGAATCATAAAGCTCGAACGAGACTTATAAAACAATTAGCCCAGTGTGAAACTAGCAAATATTAATGCAGTGACGCTGTCAAAATAATACGTATCGATACGAAACGTAGGTTAGTTTAAGTATGTCCGAATCCTGCTTTTAAAATAAATTAACAAAGAAAGAACAGAGGAATCATATGGATTTAGAGTATTCAAACGAAAAACTCTCTCTCGTGCCTCAAAGCCTTGAGGTACTAATGGAAAAGAATTTTCCATCCAATCAATGGCTAGTAGATGGCTTAATACCGTCTCAAGCAATAACAATATTATCAGGAGCTCCAACATCATGTAAGACGTGGATAATGTTAGAAATAGCGACCTGTGTTGCACAAGGTAAGGATTTGTTCGACCGCTTTCCCACTAAACAAACCGGGGTTCTGATAATCGACGAGGAGAGTGGTGAACGCCTATTGCAAGATAGGTTTCGCACATTACGCACACTGAAAGATTTGCCAATTTATTGTCTATCAATGTGTGGTCGTAAAATTTCAACTAGCTATGTTGAAGAGATTATAAAATGGTGTCAAGAAAACAAAGTAAGTTTAATTATGATAGATTCACTAGTAAGAATTCATGACGGTGATGAAAACGCAGCTAGGGATATTGCAAAACTATTTGGCTTAATAAGGAAATTTACAGTAGCAGACTTGTCTGTCTTAATAGCACACCATAATCGTAAATCTAATAATAGAGACGTTGGTCCACAGCAAATGCGTGGCTCATCAGACATACTAGCTTCAATCGATTGTCAGATTGCAGTAAACAGACCCCATAGAAACGAACTTCTAACTATGGAACAAACCAAATGTCGAATCGCCCCAGAATTGCCATTATTAGAAATAAAGTTCAACCAATACAATGATTATAGCGAGTTTGAATTTCTAGGACAAAAGGATGTGGTCAATAAAAAGCTAGCCTTTAGAAATACATTGTTAGAAATAATATCTAGTAATGAAGGCCTAAGCCAGACTGATATATCCAATAGCTTAGAAAAAATAAATCAAAAGAAAAACCCAAAAACAATACGTACCATTCTTGAAGCTATGGAACTTGAAAATATAATATCTACGTCTCAGGGACCAAAGAATTCAAAATTGTATTCAACAAACAAGAGTTCGGTAAAAAAGTAATGTCTTATATGAACAACATTTTACCTAAGCCCCAAGAATCATATAAAAAACCTGCTAAAAAAGGCATGGAAATAAAATACCAGTATATTTCAAATGACAAAAAGTCAATTAATGAATTATATACAACTCTGTTTGGAAGACTTCTTAAAAGATTATAAGATGTCATCAGACGAAACCACAACAGTGGTAAATAATAAAAGATAATTAATTATAAGAAAGAAATAATATGAAAGCAGCAATGTATGCACGAGTTAGCACCGAAAGACAAAAAGATGAACAAACAATTGAAACTCAATTAGATGAGGTAAAAAATGCAGTCGAAAAAGATGGCAATACCCTATCTGACGAAGATATTTATACTGACGATGGCTGGTCTGGGGCTTACCTTCCAAGGCCCTCCCTAGACAAGCTCAGGCAAGATGCAAAAAACCATAAATTCGATATCTTATATACCTACGACAAAGGTCGAATATCACGTATGTATATTCACCAAGAAATTGTAATTAATGAATTAAAAGATATAAATATCGAATTTAAAAGCTTACATGACATTAATGGTAAAACTCCCGAAGAACAAGTCATGGGTGGTGTTATGGGTATATTCCATGAATACGAAAGAGTTAAAACTTCTGAAAGATTTCGCATCGCTAAATTAAATAAAGTAAAAAATGGCAAATTATTGGGTTACAACCCACCATATGGATATGATTACATACCAGTTAGTGGTAATGGTATGTCAAAAAGAAATGGCAAGTTTGTAATTAATAATATTGAAGCAGAAAATGTCAAAAAGATATTTAATTGGGTTGGTATCGAAGAAATATCACTCAGAGAAGTCATCCGTCGACTTTACGAAGAAGGAATACCACCCAAAAAAGGTAAACGTAATTCTTGGACCAAAGGGCCAGTAATACGGTTATTGAAAAACGAAACCTATATCGGCGAACATTACTATAATAAAAGTGAATCCTGTATACCTACTAAACCGAGAAAGGATAGAAAGCACTTTAAACATACAAACAAAACCAGCCGACGTACAAGAGATAGGTCTGAATGGCTAAGCGTTAAAGTAATTCCAATTATAGAGAAAGACCTATTTGATAAAGTCCAACTTAAACTAAGAGAAAATTTAAAATACGCCAAGCGTAATACAAAACACGAATATCTCTTCGGAGGGCTAACCTATTGTACGTGCGGATGTAAAAGGTCGTGTGATGGTGCTCGTGGCAATTATTATTATCGTTGCACCGAAAGATTGCAAAGATTCCCCGAGCCATCGCTATGCACCGAACGAGGCATAAATGTTTCAGCCATGGACGACGCAGCCTGGAATAAGATAGTTACATTACTGACCGAACCTTCTCTTGTAGAACAGCAGCTAGAACGCTATATAAAGGCCCGTAAGGAGGCTAAGTACACCGAAGACGATACAAGCAGCATATCTAAAGAACTAGCCAATTTATCGGCAGAAGAAAATAGATATGTTGGCGCTTTTGGGCGCGGTAGTATAACCGATGAAATGTTCGACAGCCAAATGGCTAATTTGAATAATCGTAAATTAGATTTAAAAAACAAACTTAATAAAATTAAGAATAAAAAATCCCAAAATAATTTCGATATAGACACTAGTAGTGTTCAAGAGCAATTCAAATATCTCCTTGATGACCTCAATTTTGAGGATAAGCTTTTTACTGTTCGCAAGATTGTTGATAGAATAGTAGCAACGAAGGAAGAAATAACAATATGCGGAAATATACCAATAAATCAAACACTAACCCCAGAAAAGGCAGGATTACATGCTAAGTATAGGCATCGTCGGCCTACCAAACGTAGGCAAATCAACATTATTCAACGCACTAACTAATAACGACATTTTGGCGGCTAATTACCCCTTTGCAACTATCGAACCAAATACTGGTATCGTCCCCGTCCCAGACGAACGGCTTGCAAGGCTTGCCGAGATGTATGGCTCGACCAAGTTATTGCCAGCAACCGTTACTTTTGTCGACATTGCCGGTCTTGTCGCTGGTGCCAGCAAAGGTGAGGGGTTAGGAAATAAGTTTTTATCAAATATCCGGCAATGTGACGCTATCGTTCATATTGTCCGAGCATTCCACAATGATGATGTCATTCACGTCTCGAACCGAGTCGATCCAGTTGCCGACATGGAAACAATCAACACAGAGCTAATCTTGGCCGACATGCAAACAATCGAGACTAGATTACCGAAAATAGCCAAAGAATCGAAAGCTCAACCCAAGTTAATACAAACGGCCGAATACTTAAACCAACTACTTGATCATTTACGAGCCGGAACTCCGCTATCAAATGTGACTGATTTAGACACAGATATAATTCACGACCTACACCTTTTAACCGCCAAGCCAGTTATCTATGCTTTTAATGTCGATGAAGACACATTAACTGATGAAACCATCAAAGCCGAACTATCAAAACTAGTTGCCCCAAACAGAACAATTTTTGTATGCGCCAAATTAGAAGATGAAATAAAAAGTCTAACACCCGAAGATTCATCTGAACTACTAGAAAGCTATGGTGTTAAAGAGACTGGACTATTACAGATGATTCACGCCGCCTACGATATATTAGGTTTGCAAAGTTTTCTTACCGCTGGACCAAAAGAAATTCATGCTTGGACTATCAAAAAAGGTGATACCGCTCCACAAGCCGCCGGAGTAATCCACACTGATTTTGAAAAAGGATTTATCGCCGCCCAAATCGTTGATTACGATGATCTAATTGCCGCTGGTTCAGAGGCAGCCGCTAAAAGCGCCGGCAAAATGCGCACCGAGGGCAAAGATTACGTCATGCGACCGGGTGATATAGTTGAATTCAGATTTAACGTCAGCAAGTAACTATTTTTTAAGCGGTTGGAGTAAATAAAATCGTTCTTGATTGCCTTTTGCACCAGCCACGTCACTATCGCGCTTGTTTTTGACTACGAAATAATCACGCGACCAATCTTCAAAATCTTTCAAAATCTGGCGCCGTATGGCGTCATTTTTAATAATGCCCTTATTGGTCTGGTTTTTTCCAGCCTCAAATTGCGGTTTTACCATCGCAACAACTTGCGTATTTTCATCTGATAAATAATTATATAAATGTGGCAAAATCTCGCGTAAACTAATAAAAGACACATCGATTACGACAATATTAGGGATATCTTTGCAATAAAAGTCACGAATATCAGTCTTTTCATGTAATTCAATCCGCCTGTTTCGACGCAAACTCGGATGCAACTGATTAGTCCCAACGTCGACTGCATAAACTTTTTCTGCACCATTTCTGAGTGCATAATCAGTAAAACCACCAGTACTACTGCCAACATCGAGGACTATTTTACCCTTAAAATCTAAACCCAATATATCAGATACAGATTCTAATTTTAAACCAGCCCGACTAACATATTGATTTTCAGCCGCTAGATTAATCTCGGCATTAGAGGCAACAAAATGACCAGGTTTAGTAATAACCTGGCCATTAACTGTTACTTTGCCCATTTTAATCCAGCTCTCGGACTGAGAACGACTTGCGGTCAATTTGCGCTGAGTTAGCGCCATATCAAGCCGTTGTTTTGTCATCTTAGCCTGATTAAGCCTTTTTGCGCTCGCGATAATCGCCAGTTGTAGTATCAACTGAAATCACATCGCCAGTCTTGATAAACGCTGGAACCTTTACGACTATACCAGTCTCCAAAGTCGCATCCTTTAGAACGTTACTACTGGTGTCGCCCTTAACAACATCTTCGGCATAAGTCACCTCAAGATATACGTTTTTAGGAAGTTCAACATTTATAATATTGTCGTTAAACGATTGTAAAGTCAGACTATCGCCCTCTTTCAAATAACCAGCAGCGTCCTCAACGATATCGGCCGATAATTGAAATTGTTCAAAAGTTTCAGGATCCATAAAATGGAAATCCGTTCCATCTGTATACAAATATTGAACAGTTCGGCTGGTAACTTCAGCTGAATCAATTTTTTCTTGACCCTTGAAAGTTTTAGGGATAACACTGCCATCAATCAAGTTTTTAATCTTGACGTTAACAATGCTACCACCGCGGCCAACAACTTTTTGGTTATATTCGACTACTTTAAAAGGCTTGCCGTCCAGTTGCAGCACAACACCTTTTTTTAGTTCAGTTGGTGAATAAGCCATCTTCTAACCCTGAGTAACGAATGGTAATAGTGCTAGGTGTCGAGCACGCTTAATAGCAACTGCTAGCTGGCGTTGTTGCTTTGCGCTTAGACCAGTTTTACCAATTTGCTTAATTTGACCATAAATGTCGATAAATCGTTGCAAAGTTTTTACATCTTTGTAGTCAAAATATACTGGTGTATCTTTTTTAAATCTTTTAATTGCCATAATAATATTCTCCAATATCCCTAAAAAGGAATTTCACTTAAATCAATAGGTTTGTCATCGACGTCTTCAATTACGACGTCGCCACTTTTCTTCGACTGGCTACTGCCACCACCTTGTTCAAAGTCGCCATCATCGCTACGTCCACCGCCAACGAAGTTAAAGTCTTCGACAATAACATCAACAGCTGAGCGTTTTTGACCTGAATCTTTGTCATCCCAAGTTCGTTGCTCGAGGCGTCCGCTTACTAGAACTGGACTGCCCTTTGACAAATACTGCGCGATAACTTCGCCAGTTTTTGCCCAAGCTACACAGTTAATATAACTAACTTGGTCTTGTTTGGTGCCGTCAGCACCCTTCCAACTTCGGCTTACTGCGAGACTAAAATTAGTAACGCTTTGCCCACCGGACGTGGAACGAGTTTCGGGATCACGTGTTAGGTTTCCCATCAAAATAACTTTGTTAAATCCCTTAGCCATTGTCTACTCCTCTTCTTTTACATCATTTTCAGATGCGTTTGCTTTTGCTTCCTCTAGAGCTGCTCGGCCCTTTTCGTCAACGGTTACAAGTAGATAACGCAATACTTCGTCAGTAATGTTCAATGTATTGCTAATCTTCAAAAGTGCGTCAGCTGGTAATTTTACATCAAAGTAAACATAAACAGCGAAGTCTTCTTTTTTAATGCGGTAAGCAAGTTTTTTCTTGCCCCAGACATCTTCTTTGATAATGCTACCGCCATGAGTCGTAACTAGACTGCGCACCTTTGCAAGTGGCGTCTCTAGGTCAGTCTCTAGGTCGGGGTGAATCAGAACGGTTAGTTCATATTCTTTCATATAGATTTCCTCCTCTGGAATCCTTATGGATGCTTATATCTGGTATAAGCCGAGTTAATAACAGACTAATTATAACAGTTATCTGTGGATAAATCTAGAGCTTATCTTCCAGGCCAAGTTCGTCCATACTCGAAATTAACACCTCACGTGGCCGTGCGCCATCAGCTGGTCCGATCAGCCCCTGATCTTCCATAGTTTCAATTAGTCGAGCTGCGCGAGCATAACCAACCCTCAGCCGTCGCTGCAACAAGCTAGCGCTGGCTTTGCCGCTATCAATCACAACCCTAACGGCGTCCTTGTACATATCATCTTCATTGTCACTACCAGTGCTAAAGTCCATTACTACCCCGCCCTTGCCATTCAATTGAACTGGCTGGCTAACGACCTCGTTGTTATATTGCGGCGGCGATTGCATCTGCAAATGATTAGTAATTTTCGTAACTTCCTGATCAGTTACCCAAGCACCTTGAATACGCTTTGGCTTACTCATACTTGGCGTCAACAGCAGCATATCACCTTGTCCAAGCAGTTTCTCTGCCCCAATCTGGTCAAGGATAGTACGACTATCCACCTGAGATGCCACCGTAAAGGCAATCCTGGCAGGTATATTAGCCTTAATTAGGCCGGTAATGACATCAACTGATGGACGCTGTGTCGCTAAAACCAGGTGAATACCAACTGCCCTGGCTTTTTGAGCCAGACGTACAATCAAAGCCTCGACATCACGGGCGGCAATCATCATCAAATCAGCCAACTCGTCAATTACAATCACAATGTATGGCATAGCGCCATTTTCATGCTCTTGTGGAATGCCATCTTCGTCCGAAACGGTAATTTTTTTACTGCCCGAGGTAATCATTTGATTATAAGTTTTAATATCCTTAACTTTATGACTAGCTAGTAAGGTATAACGTCGCTCCATCTCGTTAACAGCCCATTTTAGGGCACTAATAGTCTTGTCAGGTTCAGCAATCACTGGCGTCAACAGATGCGGAATATCAGCATAAGCCGCCATTTCGACTTGCTTTGGGTCAACCAAAATCAATTTCATTTCGCTTGGACTATTGCGATACAGTAGTGATGTCAATAATGTATTGATCATAACTGACTTACCTGAACCAGTTTGACCAGCGATCAACAGGTGGGGCATTTTGTTTAGCTCGCCAACCACGGCTTCACCAGATATATCTTTACCAATTGCAAAGGATAGTGGCTCATGGGTGTCTTTCCATTGTCGACTAGTTAAAATCGAGTGCAAGCGTACATCAGCCGCTTTGCGGTTAGGAACCTCAATACCAACCGCCTTTTGGCCAGGAATTGGCGCTTCGATACGCAAGCTTTGGGCCGCCAAATTGAGAGCAATGTTAGTTTCAAGGGCTGTAATTCGGGTCAATTTAACACCGCTAGGAGGTTTAAGTGTATATTGCGTGACCTTAGGCCCAATATTTGCCCCTTCCATCTCGACATCAATATTAAATTCACCCAATGTATCTTTGATAATCAAAGCATTTTGTTGAACATCGCCAGCATCGGCCGGAGACTGCTTCTTTTCCAACAAATCAACACTTGGCGCCTCCCAATTAGGGTCGCTAATTGTAACAAGCGCCGCCTTATCCTCGGCAACCTTATCACGCGTTACGCTACCCTTTAGGCTCGATAGTTTGGCTTGTTTTTTGTCTTTGGCTGCAACTTCATTAGCATCGAGTGTTGGCACGCCAGCGTTCATCTTGAAATTACCAATCATAGTTGTTTTAGGGCCATCAATCGCGGCTGCGTTGCGCATAACTTTAACGTTAGCCTCTTGCTCTTCTGATTCATGGCGACCAAGCTGCAAAATCTTTTCAAAAACCGTAAAAGGTGAAATCTTAAAGATAAACAAACCAGTAATAACAATTAACAATACGTAAATAAAGGCCGCGACAGTGGTGTTAACCAGTGCCAACACGCCGCTATTGACCAAATCGCCAACAAAACCGCCAGTTGATTTGCCTGTCTTGTCCTTAAGTAGTCCAAACAGGGCTGAAAACCAAATTATCTCTGATATCGAAGCTAATTTAATAACAAACGGGATGCGATTGTCTTCGGACCGAAAAATCTCAACCGCTATATATACCGAAATAATCGGTACAACATAGAACGCATAGCCCACGCTCAGCAGCATTGACTGTTGCACCCACTCGAGCACTGGACCACCGGCGCCAAACCAAGCCACTACAAACAGAATCGAAATAGCTATCAAAAAGACAGCGCCAACCTGAGTCCAAAAACCACTCGGCAAGCTATGCTGCGGAGTTGATTTTATTGGAGTTTTTTTTCGGGATGATCGTTTTTTCTTTTTTGGCATAATATATTCTTTATTATAAGTGTTTTAAACTTTATTTAATATATATTATAGCAAAATTTACTACGTTTTGCAAGTGGCTTAAGCTTAGTAGCCGCGAGTATCAATTTTGTTGCGAGGTTCAACCGCTTCGGTGTCTGGCACCTGTGGGGCTGGGAACCGTTTAGGGGCTGGCCGTTTAAAACCAGCATTATCGTCAGATTGTGGGTTTTGGCGTTGTTGATTGCGGTTGTTATTACCAGCATTGCTACCACCCACTTCGTTGATAACAGGTATGACGATCGGTGTTCGACGCGTCTGGTCATACAAAATATGCGTAATTTCTTCTTTGAGTTCTTTTTTGACTACATCTAAATCAACATGCTTGCCCGAGAAAGTTCGAGCAACTTTTTGCTTTAGATATTGCCTAATCATACCCATTAACTCTTCGCTGTCGCGCAGATAAATAAATCCACGGCTGATAATATCCGGGCTGGTCATCAAACGGCCACTGCCGCGTTGAATCGTTAGAACTACCACAAACATGCCTTCGGTCGCCATGTGAATGCGGTCTTTTAGGACAACTTCGGATACAACTGCACCGCTGTCGTCATACATAATACCACCAACTGGGATTCGTCCGGCCTTTTTAGCGCCTTCGGTGTTGATTTCAATCACATCGCCACTGTCACAGACAAAGATATTTTCACGTTTAATACCGGCGTACTTTTCAGCAATTTCGGCGTTGTTGGCAAGCATGTGAAACTCGCCGTGAATAGGCATGTAAAACTTTGGATTAAGGGCGTTAATCAGCTGAACATGGTCATCGTGATAGGCATGTCCTGAAAGGTGCAGCGGACCAATCCCGGTCAAATGAGTTTTACCGTTTTGAATAACCGAGCTGCCCTCGCGCATCAAACCATCAACCGTTCGGGCGACGTATTTTTCGTTACCAGGGATTGGGTTTGAACTAAAGACAATTACATCAGAGTTTTTAATCTTGACGAATTTGTGACTACCGCTAGCCATACGATTAAGCACAGCGTTAAATTCACCTTGTGAACCGGTACAAACGATAGTTACCTTGCTGTCTGGTAGCTTCACGACATCTTCCATTTTAACAACAACGTCTTTTGGAATCTTAATAACACCAGCTCGCAGCGCAACTTCGAGGTTTTGGATCATACTGTAACCAGCAAAAGCCACTTTGCGATCAAACTTCTTAGCCTCGTCCAAAATAATTTGCATACGGTGAACTTGGCTACTAAAACAGCTTAAAATCAAGCGGCTGTTTGGATGTTTTGTCATGACTTGACCAATACTGTCCTGAATGTCGAATTCGCCAAAAGTATGCGTACCGGCTGATTCACAGTTGGTCGATTCGTTCATAAGTAGCAGGATGCCTTCGGTCGTAGCAATCTCGGTCAAGCGCGCAATATCAAGCTTGCGACCATCAACCGGATTCTCTTCGAAACGCCAGTCGCCTGTGTTAATTAGCACTCCAAGCGGCGTACGAATAACAACGGCTGCACAATCTGGAATTGAGTGATCCATTCGGACTAACTCAATATTAAAGCTATCACCTATTTGAATACGTTCATGTAAGTCCGGATTAACTTCAATATATTCAGGTTGATAACCGCTAGTGGCCTCCTCCATAGTTCGAGCCACCATACCTAGCGTAAATTTAGTTCCATAAACAGGCGCCGGTATCTTGTCAGCCATGTGCCTATATGCGCCAATGTGGTCAAGGTGACCGTGCGTAAAAATATGCGCCCGGATCTTGTGCTTATTTTCCTCAAGATAAGTAATATCAGGGGTAATATAATTAATTCCAGGATAATCTGCACCTGGGAATAAAAAGCCCGCATCGATAACGATAATGTCATTATCATATTCGATAGCCATCATGTTTTTACCGATGCCCATTTCACCCAAGCCACCGATTGGCATGATTTTAATCTTTGGGCCTTGAGCTCTTGGCTGTTTCTTTTGATCAGCCAAACTAAATTGACGACCATCATAGCCGTTATAAATTGATTTATTAACCGGCACATTGATTAAGTGCTGGCTAGCACGTTGATTAACATTTTCACTAACGCGACGTTGCGCACGGTAGGACTCACCCTTGCGAGTAGTCGTGTTATTCAGTACTGTATTGCTTGATTTTTGACGAGGTTGAGGGTTTGGCCGTTTAGCTTGGTCATCACCTTGTACATTAGAGAGTCTTCTTTGACCCATATTTTATATTCTCCTTTTCATTTTTATGAAAATCTATTATTTTTGATAACTTGTTAAAATCTTCGACAAGAGTTGACCTAAGCCCACCATTATAAAGCGCGGCGGCTGGATGATACAAAGGCACGATTGTCAATTCTGTTTCGCCAAACTTTATTTGGCTGGGCTGTCCGTGAATATCACCAATCTTTTGATTTGGTAAAAAATATTCCATGCTATGCCTGCCTAACGTCACCACAACCCGAGGTTGTATGGCGTCCAACTGACGTACCAGATACGGCCAAAAAGCTTCCTTTTCACTTATCTTTGGGTCGCGATTATTTGGCGGCCGATATTTTACAATATTCGTTATGTACACATCGCTACGGTCTAAATCAATAGTAGCTAGCATTTCATTTAAAAACTTGCCAGCCGCGCCCATGAAGGGCAAACCTGATAAATCTTCTTTTTTACCTGGCGCTTCACCGATGAAAACAACATCAGCATCAATGTTACCGTCCCCCATCACAAGGTTCGTGGCTTCTCGAGCCAAATCCGGGCAGATATTATTTGATACAATATCTGCCTTAATTTGCTCAAGAAATGCTTGTTTTCGGTTAGTCATAGACATTTACAAGATTGCGATCAGTAACTCTATATTATCACAAAATCGTCTTGAAATCAAGCCTTGGCCGCTTTGATACTTAAACTTAGTCGGCCGCGATCGTCGATTCCGATTAGCTTAACCTTAACAATTTGACCTTCGGTTAGGACGTCAGTTACTTTTTCGATACGCTCATTTGCAAGCTCACTAATGTGAACCATACCGTCAATACCCGGCATAATATTAACAAATGCACCGAAATCTTTAATACTAACAACCTTACCCTCGTACATCGTGCCCACTTCTGGCTCTTCGGTCAACCCCTTAATCCAGTTCAAGGCTTTTTCAATAGCTACCGTATCAACCGCTGCGACCGTAATTAAGCCGTCTTCGGCAATATCAATTTGCGCGCCGGTTTCTTGAGTAATTTTCTTGATCACCTCCCCGCCCTTGCCAATCACTGCACCAATTTTGTCTGGATTGATTTTAATCTTTTCGATTCGTGGAGCATACTGGCTAAGCTTTTCACGTGGTCCGGCTAGTGTTTCGAGCATGTGACTCAGTATAAAGGCACGGCCAGGCTTTGACTTCGTCAAAGCTTCGCCAAGGGTTGAAACTGGCAAGCCATGAACCTTCATGTCCATTTGAATGGCCGTAATGCCCTTTTCTGTACCGGTAACCTTAAAGTCCATATCTCCTGCAAAATCCTCAGCATCAGCAATATCACTTAAGACATAAAAATTGTCGCCATCAACCATTAAGCCCATGGCAATACCCGATACTGGGGCTTTTAGAGGCACACCAGCATCCATTAGAGCTAAACAACTACTGCAGGTTGCCGCCATCGAAGTCGAGCCATTTTGACTCATAATCTCAGTTACGCTACGAATTGCATAAGGAAACTCCTCGGCGGTTGGGAAAACCGGCAATAATGCACGCTCAGCTAGAAAGCCATGACCGATTTCGCGTCGGCCAGGACCACTAAGGCGACGAACCTCGCCAACTGTAAAGCCAGGGGCATTATAGTGGTGCATATAACGTCGTTCACCTTCGGTTACTTCCATAGTATCTACAATCTGAGAAAAACTAAGTGGCGCAAGAGTTACAATATTCATAGCCTGAGTTAGACCACGGGCAAATAAGCTTGAGCCGTGGGTACGCGGCAAAACACTAACTTCGGATGACAATTGTCGAACTTCGTCTAGTTTTCGACCATCTGGGCGCAAACCGTGAGCGACAATACCCTTGCGGACGTCTTTGTGTAATGCACTAGTAAAGGCTTCGTCGTACTCGTCATGAAGAGCTTTATAATCATCAACGCCAAGCTTCTTGCTCATTTCTTCGTGGAAAGCCCAACGTAAAGTTGAAACTAATTCATTGCGTTCTGGATAAGCCTTGCGCAAAGCCTCGCCCAATTTGCCGTCAACCCATAAATCAACTTCAGCTTGAATTTCTGCATTTGGCAAAATCAACGTATATTCCTGGGCAACAGGCGCAATTTTTTCAACTAGTTGTTTTTGCAATGCAATTGCTGGCTGATAAGCCTCGAACGCCCAAGCAAGAGCCTCGGCAATAACCTCTTCACTAACCTCATTAGCACCAGCCTCAACCATAGTAATACCGCTTTCAATACCGGCGACTACAATGTCGAGATCACTAGCTTCGCGCTCGGCAGGTGTTAAGAACGCTTTGAATTCACCATCGACACGGCCAACGCGTAGTCCCGAGACTGGACCATCAAATGGTGCACCGGTTAGCATTAGAGCGACGCTAGAGGCAATCATTGCAATTGCATCAGGTCGGAAGCTTGGGTCAAGAGAAAGCACACTTGAAACAACCTGAACCTCTTGGCGATAACCTTTCGGAAACAACGGACGAATCGGACGATCAATCAAACGGCCAATTAGAATTGCTTCGTCACTTGGACGACCCTCGCGTTTAATAAACCGACTACCAGAAATTTTACCAGCTGCATAAAACTTTTCTTCATAATCGATACTAAGTGGGAAATAATCCAAAACGACTGGTCGGCTGCCGACCATAGCCGTACCCAATACTACGGTTTCACCGTAAGTTACTAGTACACTGGCAGTAGCACGAAAGCCAACACGGTTTACCTCAAGTGTTAATGGGCGTCCGCAAAAATCAGTAGTAACTGAAAATATTTCTTTACCACTTGGGTTGATAGTAGACATAATTGTCCTCCTTTTTAATATCATTCGCCTAATACTAATTTCGGCGAGTAAGTAACGGGTACAGAAATTTGTAGTACAAATCACTCTATCCACCACTTAATTCGCCCTAGCGTATGATGTAATTATTATAGCATGATTAGGCTAGCTACGTAATTTAATCGATAGAAAAACTATCTTTTAGAATTTGAATATTTTGCTGAAATCACACCACTTAAGTCTCGCCATGCAGATGTCATTTGATCAATATCACCCGAAGTTACAATACCAAGCTCACCGGGCAGATTCTCCATTTTACCAACCAAATCGTTAAATTCGGACTTTGCCAATGTCAAAGCCTCATAATCAGCCGCTGAATGTGTTTTGTTATACGCCGCAATCGTGCCATACATTTTCTTGGCTAATGACGCATAATTTTGACCAAAATCTTTTAATTTAGCGTTTTTTGACGACACCAATGAACTAACCAAATCATCAATCTCAGCATCAGTCAGCGTGGCTTTAGTTCCTAATTTAGATACTTTTTGCGAAAAATTATAAATGGAGGGTTCTACATCAAAATAAACTTCAATCTTTGGCACAATTACGTCAACTTTTTTTATATAAGTATCGTACTTTAACTTTATCTCACCATCCTTAAGCATCGAAGTCTCTTCAAGCTTTTTATATGATGATTTAAATTTATCAAAAGCAGCTTTTTCCTCACTTAATTTCTTGTCAAAATCACTAACCTCTAAATTTAACGAATCAGACACCTCATTATGCCTGGAGCTAAAACTATTCCAACTATCCGTTACTTCATTTGACTTTATATAGGCATCTTTGTAATTGACAGAAAAAGTTGCAACATAAATCACAACGGCAATAAAAACAATCAATAATACAGACAATACTGAAATGAAAATTATAGCCAGTTTTTTTGATAGCTTAGTCTTGGGTTTTGATTGCACGTCGTCGTTGTCTTGAGGCTGCGTTTCAACTTGCTGATGAAATTCAGGCTGTGGCGTGAATATAGGCTGAGGAGGCTGAGTCTCAACTGGAGTATTAGCTTGGCTTTCTTGATTATTTGGATCCATTTTTACCTATTTATTTTGATTTATCTCTATTTACGATTCTAGTTCAAGAACTATAATTAAACAATAGCACTTTTTGATATAATGACATCATGATAAAACGACGAGTAAACGTACGTGGAATAATTTATAAGAATGGCAAAGTAATGGCTCAACAACTGACGCCCGATCATGAAGGCAATGAGCGCAATTATTGGTGCACTCCCGGTGGTGGCATGGATAATTTCGAATCGCTTCACGAAGGCCTAACTCGTGAGATGATCGAAGAAACTGGTATTACACCTAAAATTGGAAAATTATTATTCATTCAGCAATTTTCAGATGAACGCTACCACGACGGAGAGGTCGAACAACTTGAGTTTTTCTTTCATATCGAGAATGCTGATGATTATGGGGTAATTAACTTGGAAAACACCTCTCATGGATTACTTGAAATTAAGAACGTCGATTTTATTGACCCCAAAAAACATGATTTGTTGCCAGATTTTTTACAAACAATAGATATTGAAAAATATATTGTAAATGACACGCCAGTGTTTATTAGTAATAAATTAGAATCTAAAAAATAATACTACCACAGCCGAACTATTAAATATAACTCCTGACGGAGTTATATTTAAAAAGTGCGCCCCTTGCGTAGGTATGGTAGTGTTATTTTTTAGATTCTAATAGACAAACAAAAAAAGAACTCCGCAATTACTTGCGGAGGCCTAATGCTGCTACGGTTTTCTTGTAACTATCGAAATCTTTAGCTTCAAGATATTTAAGCAGTCTTTTGCGACGACCTACCATCTGAATAAGTCCGCGACGAGCCATGTTGTCGTGCTTGTTGCTTTTTAGATGCTCGGTAATCTCTTTGATACGAGTTGTCAGAACAGACGCTTGTGCCTGTGGGCTGCCAACGTCGGTTTTGTGGGTTTGCGTCAAAGCAAATGCTTTGGCTTTATTCTCTGCTGTAATCATTAGTTATGTATTGTATCAAAGTTTTACACAGGTTTCAATACCTGTTTTAATAATCGTCTTATCTTGCGACCCTAAATATTACCCGCAAAGTCCCAAATCACCTCGCCATTAGATAGATAAATTCAATGCTCGACACTGACCACCCGATGATTGGCTGGTTTTAGAATGTTAATCCAAAACACCAAACTCAGGCAACGTTACCGACTGACCGACATTCCATTTATCAATACTAATACGCCTCAGTTGCGTACAATACGCACCAGTCCCAAGTATGCCACCGATATCTTCGGCTAGCGTTCTGATATACGTTCCACTTGAAACATTGGCTCTGACCTTAAGTTCAGGATAGCTATAATCAATCAGGTCTAACTCGTACACCGTCACCTGACGCTCTGGCATCTCAACAGTCTTGCCTTCACGAGCTAATTTATAAGCCCGTTGACCATCAATCTTGATCGCACTATATATAGGCGGACGCTGGTTAATAGTACCCGTGAATTTATTTAATATTTCTTTGATTTTTTCTTCGGAAGGAGCTTGGTCTGAAACACTAGTAATCTCACCCTCGGGATCACCTGTCGTGCTCACCTGCCCCAACTTGATTATAGCTTCGTAAATCTTGTCTAATTTACTGTAATTTCCTGCGTTTTTACATTCTTTGCCGATAACAAGTATCATCAGACCGGTTGCAAATGGGTCAAGCGTGCCCGTGTGCCCCACTTTAACCTTCTTGCCTTGTTGGTTTGATAAAACCCGTCGTACGCGCGCTACCACGCCAAAACTGGTCATACCAGCTGGCTTATCAATCAATATTACTCCATTTTCCATAATGGTAGTATATCAGCAAACGATGATTTATTGCTGACCGGGAATTCTAAATTGACCAGGGTCGTTCGAGGCCGGAGCTTGCGGCGCCTGCTGCTGAACAGGGGCACTATAACCAGCAACGGCCGGACCGATTGGAGGAAGTGTTGAAAAATCTGGTAATTGCGGCGGAAGTGGCAAATCAGGCACCGGAGGTTGCGTGATTGGTTGAATTGAGTGTTCCGATCCAATCGCAAAACTGTTATTTGGCGACGAAACCGCTGAAAAACCGTTACTGCCCAGATTGCTATCAGGCGAGCCAGTCGAATTATCACTAAAGATGTCAACTGAATTTGGTTCTGGCTGACCAATGCCGTTAATCGGGTTAGCATCGACAACTGTATTTACATTACCATCTAAATATGAATGCGTTAAGATCGTCTTATTTTGGTCATTCTTTAAATCTTGCTGCTTATCTTCAAGCGCCTGATTAGTAGTAGCGCCAAATGCACCACCAAGCATTGGCTCGGACACTGCCTGTGGAGCTACTAGGGCTTCAATCTTTGGAGTTTCACGGATAAACTCAGGTGGAGTTACTATCTTCTCTGGGACTTCAATGAATAGTGGCGCATTTTCCAAGTTAATATTTGGTTGCGGCTGAGGCTCTGGTTGAGGCTGTTCAGCCATCGCTTCTTGTGGCTTTGGCTGAGCTTGAACCTGAGGCACGACTGGTGCCTCTTTTAATAAATCTTTTGGTAATGTATCAACAGCCGGTTCCGAAACTGCGTTATCAAGTTTCTTTTCAACAGACGCCGCTTGAGCATCATGCTCAATAACCAGACTTCCAACTGGTAATGTCGAGGTTGGAATTATATCTTCCTCCTCCACTACTGGTTCAGCGGGTTTATTAACAACAGTTGGCCTTTTTGGCTTTTGAACTGCGGGGATTTTATCTAGTTTATCAATTTCATGAGACTCTTGGAGTCTAGCGGCGATTAACTGTTGATCCGCCCCGGCAGCCATCAGTTGTGCAGCTGTTGTCATTACTCGTGACGTTGTTAGCAAATTACTAAACCTATCAGTAGCGGCAACGATGCCTGTAAGTAGTGCTGTTGAAATTTGCTTATCCAAAATTGGCTTGTCGACCTTAAGCAATTCGCTAAAATTTGCCACCATTTCACTCAAGCTACTGGCGCCACTATCGCGCAAATCCATCGAGCCAAGCTGACTTGATTGTTTACCGGCACTAAATGTAACAATTGAAACGTCATGTAACACTTGGCCATGAGCAGTCAACGCCGCATCCAAATGATCCTGGTTGTCAACACCGAGGGCGATAACTAATTCGATATTATAATCACCCTGGCTAAATTCAAGATCATCACTAGTAATAGTTGTTCGATATGGTGTAATAAAAATCTTGACAACATCACCGTCAACTTTGTAGCGCAAATGATCGGCTTTTTCTTTATCTAGGGCAATAATAAAATCACGTAGGCTGTCGGCTGTATTTTCAAAGACTTTGTTTGGCTCTAAAAAGTTAATAGCGGGCGGAATCTCTCCACTAAAGATGGCTGTACCATGTTTATTTAACTTGTTTAAAATTGTCGTAAGCCCAATAGCCGCTGACAAGGCATCCACCGACGGGTCCTTACTTACAGTAACTAAAATATTCGTCGAACTTTTTATCTTGTCGATAACTTGTTGTTTGGTTTTAGGGCCAGCTTCATTCATATTTTGCTTCCTAGCTTTGTCTTTTTATATTTGCCTAGATTTTGATGTTACTATAACATAAGTAGTTTAAACACGTCAACATATTTGACCCCTATTTACAATCTGGTCATTTTGCTTTATAATTACCGATTGATTGTATTTATAATTTTAAAGAGGCGAAGGAACCATTTATGCCAATTATCAAGTCCGCTATCAAGCGCGCAAAACAAACTATCAAACGACGTGACCGCAATGTCGGTATTAAAAAGGACATCAAGGACGCAACAAAAGCGTTTATTGCTACCCCAACAGCAAAAAATCTAAGTGCCGCACACAGCGAACTTGATACTGCTGTTAAAAAAGGCCTGCTAAAAAAGAACACTGTAGCTCGTCGTAAATCTCAGCTTTCGAAGATCGCCAAAGATGCTGGTGTTAAGCTAGAAACTGGCAAAAAAACTGCCGTTAAAGCAGCCGCAGCCGAGAAACCAGTGGCTAAAAAGCCAGTTGTTAAAAAAGCTCCTGCCAAAAAACCAGCAGCTAAAAAATAATCTATATCTTCGCCATCTTTAAAAGCGCGCGCTCAACCAAAAACCACGGTTCGGCGCGCGATTTTTTCATATCATCGTCAGCTTCGGCAAATATTTCAAGGATTTTATTAACATTATTTCGCCCGATTTTTTTAACTATTTGCTCAAGTTTAGAGACAACATAAGGATGAATGCCGAAATCTTTGGCAACATTATCACCATCTGAGGCCGCAGCAATAACCGCCATCTGAAAAGCTTGCGTCGAAATAAGTGCAAATAATCGATACGCGTCCTCAGTTTGTTCAAGAATCTCAAGAGTGCCCTGCAGTTTACCTATGTCACTCTTTATAGCTAGTTCAAACAGATTAAAAACATTCTCGACCGGATTAGCCTCGATTAAATCATTTATAATATCAAGCGAGATATCATCAACAAGCGACAGCTTTTCCAGCGCATTTGCAAGTTGCCATTGGTCAACTCCAACTCTTTGAACTAATGATTGAGCACTTTTTTTATCCAGATTCATACCAAGCTTATCAGATTCGCCAACCACCCACTTTTCAGCCACTAGATAATCACGATCTGTCCAAGCTGAAAATTCTTTAACCTGGGCGGCCTTTTTCAGGGCCTTGAAAGTTGAAGTTCGCTTATCGGGTTTTGATTCGATAATCACCAAGTGAATATCGTCAGACACCCTATCCATCCAATCACCAAAGACCGGCCAAACAGACTTGTTTTCACCCAAATTTCTAACAACAACCAGCCGTTCAGTCGCAAATAAACTAGTCCCCATCAAGATGTCTGGCAATTGTGACAGTTGCAGGCTTTCACCACTAATTCGCTCGGCCTCACCGTTAAAAGCGCTAGAAATACCAGCTAAAAAACGCTCAATCTCAAAAGAATTATCACCTATCAATAATGTAATCATTATCTAATATTATAGCTTAGATTTGCTGACAGTGGGGACAAATGTGCGTACCACGACCCGCGACCTTAATTTTGATAATTTCCGTCTGGCAACGCGGACAAGGCAAGCCCTCACGGCGAAAAACCCTGGCAAAATCCATATAACTACCTTTTTTACCTTCAGCATTTACATAATTTCGATTAGTACTACCACCCTTTTCAATCGATAAATTCATAACTGCTCTAACTTCGTTATATAATTTATCAAATTCGCCAGTCGTTATATCACCAACTAGACGACTGGGATGTATCTTGGCCCCCCACAGCGACTCATCAGCATAAATATTACCAACCCCTGCAATTACAGTCTGATCAAGCAAGGCGGCCTTTATGTTGGTTCGAGCACGCCTAGTAAAGCGAGCCATAAAATGCTCGGACGTAAAATCAGGCTCGAGCGGCTCTGGGCCAACTTTTTTCATAAAATCCATATCAGAAACCGCCAATGTCGGTATTAGCTTGACCCAACCAAATTTTCGCTGATCATTAAAATATAAATCAGAACCATCATCGAAACCTATAGTAACTCGCGTCGATTTATCAGGTAACGAGTCAATTAAACTGTCGTTTGGATGTCCAGCACCGAAACGAGTTGCTTTATCGACAAAAACCAGCTGCCCTGTCATCTTTAGATGTATAACTAGCGTATATTCAGTTGATAAATCAATCATTATCACCTTGGCGCGACGTCGGACGTCCTTAATAGTCGAACCAATCATAAATTGTTCAACATCATAAATAGAGTTTGGAAAACTTTTTGGATTATCATTTACAGCTGTAGATATCTTGCGATCAATAATTAGTCGATTTAACCCATTTTTGACAGTTTCGACTTCTGGTAGCTCAGGCATTTGACGACTCAACTATTCGTTCAAATTCTTTGCGAGCTTGAGCGGTAGTCGCAAACAAAATTCCCTGCATATCAGCTAGTCTTGCGCCCTCAATATTAACAGCCAAGTCATCAATCATGACACATTCATTAGGTTGAGTGTCGAGTTTTTCGGCTGCGATTTTAAACAAATCAACATCAGGCTTAATCAAACCTACGTCACTCGACAGAACAACTTCATCAAACAAATCAACTTGCTCAATCTCTGTCAAAAAATCATCTAGCCAGCCTCGACCAACATTACTTAGCAAACCTATTTTATATTTACCAGACCGCTTAAGTTCGCGAACCCATTCAATTGCTTCGCTATTATGAATATTGACATCGTAATAACGCGATTCGACCTCTGCGGCGGCAATCCCAACGAGCTCTGCAATCGATTTATTAAACTCTGTACGGGAAATCATTCCATAATCAGACTGGTGCTCTAGGTCGCTAATATCAATTGCATGCTCAGGAAAAGATCGATAAAGCAAGGTTCGTCCTGGCATAATTAAGACGCCAAAACAATCAAAAATTACTGATTTAATTACCATATATTATTTATTATATCCCGCGAACCGGGGATTTGTGCAACAAATAAGCTATTTAATTGCACCGAACTTGCATTTAACGTCCCTCTAGAGCCAGAACAGCTCGAGGTCCAAAGTCCTTTTTGTACTACATCAGATTTAAGTGTTTGGTATTCGTGAATGTTACCAGGGGCGCATACACCACGAAGGTCATTATTATTTTTGACTTCAACCCCCTTCATCATGTTCGCCTTATCGAGTGCATAAACAAATTGTTCATAAGCTTTAGTGTTATTAGTCAGCGTAATAGTCTTTATAGGCTCTTCAATGTAACCCTTATAAACCACCAACGATCGGCCAGTTGGAGACACCTTGATTTGATATGATCGGAAAGATTCATCCGCTACAATTGGGCCGCGAACAGTCAAGCTAACCGCTCTATCGGCCGAAGTATTGATTAAAGATGAATTACCGATATCAGTTGTCGAATTGCTAGTAGTCGGCCCTGAAAAGAAAACAAACCTAATCAATGAAATAAAGGCAGCAATAATAACCGCCGCAATAACCAAAGTTAAAGCGATTGGTATAATTCTTGAAATTTTACTCCTGTCCATGCCGTTTATTATAATATTCTTTGAATACTATGTCAATTATTTTACAGAGGTAAGCTCAAGCATTATTAAGAATTAACACCAGTACTACCGTAACCACCTGTGCCACGATCCGTTTCACTAATAGCCCCAACCTGGCTCCAATCGATACATTCATATTTTGCAATTACCATTTGCGCCACACGCATACCAGGCTCGATCGTAAATGGCTCTTTACTTAGGTTGATTGCCAAAACGCCTACTTCACCCCTATAATCAGCGTCGACTGTACCAATCCCATTAACCATGGTAATACCATATTTAATGCTCATACCGCTTCTTGCGCGAATCTGAGCCTCAAACCCTGCCGGCAATTCAATCGCAAAACCAGTTGGAATCATCACCCTTTCCAGCGATCCAAGCACTATTGGCTCGTCAATACATGCATGCAAATCCATTCCAGCCGCTTGTTCGGTCTGGTAACTTGGGATAATTGCGTTTTCTTTAAGTTTTACAATATTTATAGACGTTTTAGCCATAATTACCCCTTTTAGAATATCAAATTACTCTACTAATTATACTACGGCCTGGCGATCATTGACAGCAACGTAACAAGGCCTATTATAGAAATAGGATGAATACAAATATCTATTACAAATCAATTTTTGGCTCAACCAAAAAATACGCAAATTGGCTACAAATAACCACAGGCGCTAACCTATTCAAGCTGAATAAAATCGATACTAAAAATATCGATGCGGCCGATAATATTATTCTCATGAGCGGTACCTATGCTGGTCAAATGCCCCTAATCAAAACCCTGGTGAGCAATTGGAATAATCTAAAAGACAAAAACGTTATAGTAATCGCAGTCGGAGCCGCCGCGGCCAGCGACAAACAAAGCGAAATATCATACGAGCTAATCCCAGCTGAAATTCGTAAAAACATTAAATATTTTAAACTACCCGGTCAAACATTAAATCAAGTTAAAAACTGTGTCAAAAAAGATAATATATTACCAATAATAAGCATTTTGGAGGAAAAATAATGGACCCAAGCCAACCGTTTGAAATATTAAAGATGATTTGGCCAATCATTGTACTGCAACTTGGCTTTCAAATCTATGCCCTAATCGACTTAATTATAGTCAAGAAAAAAAGAACTAAAAATTTATCAGCCTTTATTTGGGGCATAATAATTGTACTCGGTGAGATTGTCGGAGCGGCCGCTTACTTTGTTCTTGGTCGAAGCGAGGAATAATGTCAGCGATATCGGTAAAAGGTCTAACCAAAAATTTCAAAACATTTACAGCTGTTGATGATTTAAATTTTGATATTCCAAAAAATCACGTTGTTGGATTCTTGGGTCCGAACGGTGCCGGTAAGACCACAACTCTTCGTATGCTCGTTGGCTTGTCTAAGCCAACAAAAGGCAATATTACAATCTGCGATAAGCAAGTGATATTTGGCAAATCAGACACAAATCACCATATCGGCTATTTGCCAGAGCTACCATCAATGTACGGTTGGATGACGGGTTATGAATATTTATATCTCATAAGTGATATTTTTAAACTGACAAATCAAACCAAGATTTCACGAATCAAAAAATTACTCGAACTTGTCAACTTGACCGCTGCCAAAGATAAAAAAATCTCAACCTACTCGGGCGGTATGAAGCAACGACTAGGCATAGCCCAGGCCCTAATCAATAACCCCGAAGTCGTCATTCTTGACGAGCCCGTGTCCGCCCTTGACCCAATCGGCCGCAAGGAAGTCCTCGAGATTATCGAAAAGCTTAAACAAAACCACACAATTTTATTATCAACTCACATCTTGTCAGATGTCGATAAAATTTGCGACGATGTAATTATTATCAAAGAAGGCAAGTTGATCGTCGCTTCACCACTTACTAAATTAAAAGAGAAATACGCTTCGCCAATTTTAGAAATTGAATTTTCAACTGACCCAACTAAAGCACTAGAGAAAATCAAAGGTCAAAAATGGGTAAAACACACCGAACAAAGTGGCAAAGCAATTAAAATCTGGCTATCAGATGAAACCGTAATTGATAAAAACATTCCACTTGACTTTCTGCTATCTCAAAAAATCGGCATATTAAGATATGGCCTAACCCTTCCAGAAACCGAAGATTTATTCATCGAATTATTAGGAGAAAATAAATGACAGATTTGTTTATTTTAATCAAAAAAGAGCTGACCGAACAATGGCGAACTAAAAAAATACTCATTATGATAATTGTGTTTTTATTCGTCGCCATATCATCACCAATCTTTGCAAAATTAACACCCGAGCTCCTAAAAGGGTTGTCCGTCCAAGGTATGAAAATCGAACTACCAACACCAACCTATCTGGATGCGCTCGATCAGATCATTAAAAACATCAGCCAAATCGCCCTGTTGGTCCTAGTTTTCGTCGTTGCGGGTGCGGTTTCTGACGAGAAAAATAAAAAGACCCTCGAAATTTTATTAACCAAACCAATTTCGCGAACAAATTTTATATTGTCCAAGTTCTTTAGCAATTACATCAGTTTGGGATTAGTTTTTATATCATCAATGATATTATTCTATTTATACACAATTTCACTATTTAAAACATTTAGCTTGGCCAATTTTGTAATCATGTCAGCCGTCGTACTGTTATATATCTTTATGATTATTTCAATTACCATCCTAGCCAGCACAATCGTCAAAAGCTCAATCGCTTCTGGCGCGGTGGGCTTTGTCAGTTTTATAGTCTTTGGAACTGTTTTTGGCATGATAGACGTAATTAAAAGATTCTCTCCCAATCTTATCTTTTCAGATTACAAAGGTGTCATTGCAAACGGGTACATACAGGAGTTGAACGAGCCAATCATAATCATCTTATTAGTAACTACTGCTTCGATAATTTTAGCCGTCAATCTATTCAATCGTCAAGAAATTGAACGATAAATTACAGCTCACCCCAATTTTCACCAATCGTAACGTCAACTTTTAATTTGATGCCTAATTGTGGTGCGATATTCTCCATAGTCGATTTCAAGATTTCAGCAATTTTATCAGCATTTTCAATTGGAGCCTCGATCATGATACTGTCATGAATCTGAAGAATCTGTTCGCCCAAGCCTTCAATTTTTTTATCAACTTCTAACATCGCTAATTTCATCAAATCAGCCTCAGTCCCTTGAATTGGCATGTTAGCTGCTGCTCTCTCGGCACTTGAACGAACAATAAAATTACTGCTGTGAACATCGGGCGTCGGTCGACGACGACCAAAGAACGTCTCGACATAACCATCAGTTTTTGCCTTTTTAATAGTATCGTCGATAAAACTGCGAATCGCACCGCGTATTTCAAAGTATTGATCAATAAATTTCTTTGACTCTGTAAAATTCATACCAGTTGCTGCGCTCAAGCCATGAGGGCTCATGCCATAAAGCACGCCAAAATTGATCACCTTGGCATTACGACGCTGCAACTTTGTAACTTCATTCATCGGCACGCCATATACTTCACTTGCAGTCTTGGTATGAATATCAATGTCACCATTAAAATCATCAATCATCTCTTTATCACCGGCTAAAACCGCCGCCAGTCGTAATTCGAACTGAGAATAGTCAGCGCTGACAAAAATCTTGCCTTCACTTGGGATAAATGCACTTCTAATTTTGCGGCCAATTTCAGTTCGAACTGGAATATTTTGCAAATTAGGATTAGTACTGCTCAGACGACCCGTACTGGTTACGTCCTGATTAAATGTCGTATGAATTCGATTATTCCCATCAACTAATTTTGGGAGAGCGTCAATGTAAGTATTCTTAAGTTTAGCCAGTTCTCTAGTTTGCTCAATCAACTCAATAATTGGGTGCTGCCCACGCAATTTATCCAGCTCTTTTTGGCCAGTGCTGTAGTTAGTTTTGCCTTTTTTAATTCCAGTCGTCGGTAATTGTAATTTTGTAAACAACACTTCAGAAAGTTGCGCCGGACTGGCAATATTAAACTCATAACCAACCATGTCAAACATCTGTTGCTCAAGTTTTTGATGCTCACCGCCCAGTTGAACACTCATTTCACCCAACAAATTTGTATCAAGTTTAACCCCAAGTCTTTCCATCGAAAATAGCACATGAGTTAACGGAAAATCAAATCTGTGAGCAATATCACTAATTTTTGGTTCCGCTTCAAATACTTTTAGCTGCTCCTGATAAATATACCAAATCGCAGCTACCTCGTCATGAGGTGAGTCGCCAATTACAGAACCGACCAATCCCGCTAGTGACCTATCGCGTTTCAACGAATCAATCAAAAACGCCGCCTGATGTATATCATGAAGCCCACCAAATTCAATCATCACCCCACAGCCAGCCAACTGGTGATATAATGCCTTGCTATCATAACTAATCACCGTCGCAAGTTCAAAAACACGCCAAACACTTCTGTCCAGCTCACTAATCTTTGCCTGCATAATAGTTTTATTATCTGTCAACAGCCAAACTATATCATCCTTGATATAAATCACCACCGGGCCTTCAATACTCAAAGTCTCAGGCCACGTCACTTCCTTTAAAGCCTCGATTTCAATCTTTGGCTCAATATCAATAGTATCCGCCGTAGCAGCTTGCATGTGTTTTGGCAATCGCCTAACCAAAGACGTAAATTCTAGCCTCTTCAATATTTCTGCCACCTTTTCTAAATTAGTGTCATTAACATCAGCTATATCCCAATCCAGTTTTATCGGCGCATCTGTCCAAATCTGGCCAACTTGCTTGCACATATAAGCCAGCTCTTTGCCGTCTGCTAATTTTTTAGCTACACTTGGTTTTATTTCATCCAAATGAGCATAAATATTATCTAGTGTTCCATATTGTTGCAGCAATTGAACACCATTTTTCTCGCCAATCCCAGGTACGCCAGGCAGATTATCTGATGAATCACCCTTAAGCGACTTTAGGTCCAAAAACTGTTCAACCTGAATACCATATTTCTTTTCAAAGTATTCAACATCAAATTCCTCGATATTAGATAGGCCGTTTTTAAGAGCATACAACTTTGTCATTGGACTAATAATTTGTAATGCATCCAAATCGCTTGTTAGCAAACAAGTCTCCACCCCTTTTGCCTCAGCTTCTTTCGCAAAAGCACCCAATATATCATCGGCCTCATAATCGTCCAGTTCGTATAGTGGCCAACCAAAAGCATCCAACAACTCATGCAATATCGGAATCTGTGCATAAAAATCATCTGGCGCTTTCTTGCGACCCGCCTTATACTCAGGATAAATCTCCAGCCGCTTACGAATATTTGTTCCCTTTTTATCCCAGGCCACAGCTACATAATCAGGTTCAAGCTTTTTAATTAGTTCAATCGCCAGCGATACAAAACCAAAGACACCGCCTGTTGGTGTACCGTCAGCGGTCGATAAATTCGGCATGGCGTAATATCCACGATAAAATACAGATTTTCCATCAATAATTGCAAGGCGTTTTGTCATATTACCAGTATAACCTATTTTCATCTTAAAAATCATGTTCGGAAGAACATAATTGACAAATAAGCCATTATATGATATTATTCAATCAACATATCGTGAACAGGCAAAAAATAAAAATATGAAAAGAACACCCGAATCAAACAACAATAACTCTAATGAAAAGAATAGGCCAGAAAAAACTGAGCTGCATTTTTTCTAGAGCGCACCCTCGCTAGTGCGGCCATCTTGTCATTATTTGCAAGTCTTGGCGCTACGTATGAAAAAAATATATCAAAAAATAATTCCGACACAATAAACCAGCGCACTATCACAGAAGAAATCATTGACTTACCTCTCGATACAAGTATTGGGCAAGAGCTTTCAGCTGGAATGTTTGATATCATACCTGGCAAATCACAGTTTAAACTTCCAGGTTTAGAAAAAACCACCTCATTGACGTTTCCTGACTTTTCCGATCGTTCTAGTATTGAAAATAGCAAGACTATTGATGTTGATGTGCAGTTAATGGAATGGGCAAAAGAATTTAGCGCAGACCCCAAAGCAATTGAGCCACGCGGTCCAGAGGCTATCCAAAACGTAGTTTTAAAGATTAACGACCTAACCGATAATGGATGGACTATCAATGAAATTACTGCCAAAGGTTTCGCGTCAGACGAGCCAACTATCGTCACAAAAGACCCCGCCAATAACGAATTATCATACACTCGAGCTAACGCGGTAAAAAATATATTGATTGGGCAACTCGAATCTAACTTTATCAACAACAATAACGACCAGCTAAAAAATATCGAAGACTCAATAAGCGTTATTGATGGCGAAGAGATAATCGACACAGAACTCAATAGTAATATCGAAATAATAGCCGAATCGCTAGACCTTACTACGGAAGATTTAATATATCAATATAATACCGCGCCAGATAGCCTTCCTGATTCCGCGAAAAGCATATTGCAGAATCTAAAAGATGATCGCTACGTGCAAATCGAAATTAAAGCCAGCAAGCAGGGCGAGCATGCGTTCGGCACTAATACAATTGAGTCAAGCGCAGTCATCATTCCTATTATCATCCCCATCTTTAGGCTTAAGAAAAGAGATAAGTATAATTCAGCTTACCCCAAGAGGGAACCCACAAATAAAAAAGACCCGCACACAAACAACAATGTTTATGGTACTAGCCATATCGGAATGGCCTCAACGGGTAATTTCTCGACATCAAAATCTGGATTTCAAAATATGCCAGTTGCAAAACTAGTCCAAACAAGCAATAGCATAGGTGTCGTAGCCAATAATCAGAATCTAAATACCTCACAAATATTGTCATCAGCCAAAGCACTCAACGCTAATGAGTATATGGCAAATAAGATATCAGAAAACAAAATTGACGGGACAAAACCTAATGAATATTTGAAAAAATACAACTATAACCAGAATCAAATTAAAGAATCTCAATTTTCTGCTAATATAAATTATAAAATCAAACAACCAAATACTAGTAATTTCAATACAATAAGTGGAACTAGAATCAACAGTACAAAGCGCGGACATAAACATTAAACCACCAACCATGATAAGCAGTCTTGTTTTGCTAATCTGTTACAATATTAATATATGAGTATTGAAAAAAATGTTAAAGTTATTGCTTTCGTCGGTCTTGCTGGCGCTGGCAAGAGCGTAGCTGTCGATTACATAACCGAAAAAGGCTACCCAAAGGTATATTTTGGAGGAATTATTTACGCAGCTATGAATGAAGCCGGAATCGAAATCACCCCAGATAGTCAACAAAAATTCCGTGAAGAAATCCGTGAAGCTGAAGGAAAAGATTTTGTCGTAAAACGCGTAATCAAACAAACCAACGATCTAATCAATGCTGGTCAACACCGCGTCGTTCTTGACGGATTATACAGCTGGACTGAATATAAAATTCTAAAACACGAATACCCCGGCGAGCTATCCGTCGTTGCTGTGGTTGCACCTAAAAAACTACGCCATCATCGCCTCGCCAACCGACCAGAACGTCCATTTACCCAAGAAGAAGCCGATAAACGCGACTGGACAGAGATAGAAGGCCTCGAAAAAGGTGGGCCAATTGCTATCGCCGACCACTATATCATCAACAATAGCCACCTTGATAATATGTACAGGCAACTAGATGAAATTTTAGAGGAAGAAAAATTCTTGAACTAAATAACTCCGCTATAAAAAGCGGAGTTATTTAGTTATTGTCTACACTACCCTAAATATTCGTGTAATTTCTTGGCATCTTTATGCTTGCGAAGTTTCGCAAGAGCCTTGGCTTCAATTTGACGAATGCGTTCGCGGGTTACGGCAAATTCACGACCGACTTCCTCTAGAGTATGACTTTTGGTACCCTCGAGACCAAAGCGCATTTTGACTATCTTTTGTTCACGATCAGATAATGTCGAAAGAACCGATTGAACCTGCTCTTTTAAAAGTTGTGACGTGGCTGATTCTTCGGGGGTTACATTACCTTCATCCTCAATGAAATCACCAAGAACTGAATCTTCGTCTTCACCATCACGACCAACACCAGCATCGAGTGATGTAATATCTTGTTTAATCTTGATAACGTACTCGACCTTAGCAGGCTCCATCTCAAGCTCTTTACCGAGTTCTTCGATAGTTGGCTCGCGGTTTAGCTCTTGCGTCATGCGGCGTTGCGTACGTAGTAATTTGTTAATAGTTTCAACCATGTGAACCGGAATACGAATCGTGCGGGCCTGGTCGGCGATAGCACGGGTAATCGCCTGGCGAATCCACCAAGTGGCGTAAGTTGAAAATTTAAAACCTTTATCTGGGTCAAATTTTTCAACTGCGCGCAAAAGCCCCGTATTACCCTCTTGAATCAAATCAAGAAAATCAAGTCCACGACCACTATATCGCTTGGCGATTGAAACCACTAAACGCATGTTGGCTTCGGCCATTTTATCCTTGGCTTTTTTATCACCAGCTATTACGCGTTGTGCTAAGGCTAATTCTTCTTCTGAATTTAAAAGTGGAATCTTGCCGATTTCGCGTAAGTACAAACGAACGCTATCATCACTGGCATCATCAAAATACTGACCACGATTAAGCGTATCTTCATCTTCCTCTTCTTCGTCAACGAGGTCTTCGGGATTTGGCTCATCTACTAAACTTAGTGGGCCACCACTAGCATCAATCACCACTACTTCATCAAGGACAGCTTCCTCGACTTCTTTTTTACCTTTGACCATGTTGTATCTCCTTAATTAGTTTGTTCAGCATACTTCGGATTTCATTCGCCTTGACGTCGTCACCAAGAGTCTCGGCGTCACGCAATTGTTCCGTTAATATGTCTTTTTGTTTTTTTCTGTGTTCATTTGCTACTTGGCGGATCAATCGTGCCGTTTCAAAGTAACGATCTTGGTCGTTCCAATCAGCATATCGAGCGTCGGCCTTTAATAATAATATTTTTACATAGTTGTCGAATTTTTGCAACTGCTGAGGAGTTTCTTCAAAGGTTTTACCACCATTTATAGACAGATAATTGACTATCGCCTGCCTTTCATCGCCAATAAACATATCGACGTCTGCTGTTTTGATTAAATCGTGAGTTGATTTATCAATTAGAACTATTGATAGTAAATTATCTTGATAAGAAGCCGGATCCGAGTCCTCGACAGATGGTTGAACAATTTTTTTATATGATTTTTGAATTCGATCATCATTGTTGTTCATTTTCTCTTTTAGAGTGTCGATTGATGACTCGCTATAACCTGAAATTTTAGACATATAATGCTCTTGTTCGACTGGGTCTTGTAACATTTTAACTACGTCAAGTGCGGCGGTCGTAAAGCGTTTTTTACCGGTAGCTGTTTTCAGATCTTCCCTTAAAGAGTACTGTTTAATTACCCAATCTACCGCTGGCTCAGCCTGGTCAATCGCCTTTTGCCACAAATCAGGATCCTGTTGAATTAACTCGTCAGGATCTTTGGCGAAATCAGGTAAGGAAATAATCGTCAATTCAACACCAACATTCTGAGCAATTGGAATCGCCCTTTCGGTGGCGGCTAGTCCAGCCTTGTCGCCATCAAAAGCCAACCTAATTTTGCTACTAAGTCTGACTAAAGCCTTTAGATGATATTCGGTCATTGCCGTTCCAGCAGTTGCGACCACCTGGGAAATACCAACTTGATGACTACTGACGACATCTAAATTACCTTCAACTATTACAGAGTAATCACCGGCTCGTATAGCCTCTTTGGCCTGCGATAAACCAAATACATGTCGACCCTTGTCATACAATAGAGTTTGCGACGTATTTAAATATTTTGGCGCTTTTTCATCGTCAATGATAATACGACCCGTAAAACCGATTACTTGCCCCGTGCCGTCCATTAGCGGCACCATCATTCGGCCACGAAAAAGATCAGTTCCGTAACGATTGACCAGTCCTGACTCAGATAGCTCCGTTGCTGAAAAACCTTTTTTCTTAAGAAATTGAACTAAAGCGTCACCGCTAACTGGCGCATAACCTATCCTGAAATCTTGAACAATTTGTTTGCTTAATTTACGTTTTTTGAAGACATATTCAATCGCATGTTGGTTTTTGATTAAACTTTGTTGATAGTAATTCGCTGCTAAATCATGAGCCTCTAGTATGCGCTTTTTTCGTCTAGCTATTTCTTGGCTACCCTGTGTATCATATACCGTCAAATCAACGCCAGCTTTCCTAGCCAGATGCTCTAGACTTTGTCGAAAATCCATTCCTTCGACTTCCATTATAAATGAAAATACATCGCCACCCTTATTAGACGAAAAATCATGCCAAATGTGCTTGTCGGGGCTGACGTAAAAACTAGGGGTTTTTTCACCAGAAAAAGGACTTAGCCCCTTGAAATTACGACCTGCACGCTTAAGTTGGACGTATTCACCAATAACGTCCTCAATATTTAATCGTGCTCGCACTTCCTCTTTGGCGTCCTGCATTATATATATTATACCTCTGTTAGATGAGAACTCAAAACTATGATTTTGATTTTTGCAATGATTATGCTTAAATTAACAGTAGTATGTATCAAGATAATAATCAAGAAAACCCCATAGACTATCTGGATCAGATAGCTCCGAAAAGCCAGAGCAACAACTGGTTGTTGTCAAAAAAACCACTGATAATTGGTTTAATTGCCATGGCGGGTCTTCTAATTGTAATCTCGGCCTTTAGTATGCTGTCTGGCAATAACGCTTCAACCGCTCGGTTAGCAGCCAGATTATCAAGTACCGGAACACTGGCTAAAAATTCCACTAAGAACATTAAAAGCACACAGCTGCGTGCAACCAACGCTAATCTATCTAGCTATTTAACAAACGCAATTCGTGATATCGAGCCTTTTTTGGCTAAGGAAGGTATTAAAATTAAAAGTATCGATAAAACCATCGTAGCTAGTGAAGCAACGACCGAATTAGACACCGTACTAGAGAACGCCAGACTTAACGCTATTTATGACCGAACCTATGCGCGTGAAATGGCTTATAAATTAGACACAATTATCACTCTAATGAATAAGGTCAATAAAAATAGTAGTAGCAAGTCGTTAAAGCAATACCTAACGACTTCGGTCGAAAACCTGACCCCAATAAAAGATTCAATGTCTAATTTTAATGCCGACAACAGTTAAATTAAGCTGCCTTGCCGCCGTTCACTAAATTATAGCTAATAGTAATTAGGCTTCTAAGTTCATCATCTGGCACCTGGCCGGTACAAATAATTGTGTTCCAATGTTTTTTGCTGAGGTGATAACCTGGCAATATCGTTTCGTATGTCTCGCGTAATTTCTCTGCCAGTTGTGGGTCGCATTTTAAACTAACCCGAAGTGGATTTGAGCTTTCTGCAATTAGCGCAAACATTTTGCCCTTACCTTCATCCTTGTGTCCGATCTTATAAACCGAAGTATCTTCACCAAATGGGAAATCAAGCCAGGCGTCTGAAAAGCTCAATATATATTCTTCAATTTCTTTGTGTGTCATAAATCTATTTTACAGACTACTGTATGGTGCTTGCAAACTATTCATCGTCGATTGCCAATTTAAACGTTGTAAAATACTATTTTGTTGCTCGGGTGAGGCCGGTTTTACAATTTTATCGGAATCATTTGTACCAACAACGCCAAATTTATAAGTTATTGATAATTTTGATAATTGTTGCCGTTTTGCACTCGCCAAACAACTATCCTTAAATTTTGAGCAACCCTTACCAAGTTCAAGCCACTTTTTAAGGTTAGTGTCGTCAGATTTACCTAAATTCATAACAACTTTAATACCAGCCGAGCGTACAACCTCTGGTGTGTCTTGCTGATCAAACATAAAATTACCCATTGAATATGCTATCAAATGGCCCTTGTAGCTTTCGGTATTTTGAATCCAGTGTGGGTGATCACCCAGTACCATGTCAGCCCCATTATCAATCAAACTTCTATAAAAACCTGACTTAATTTCATCAGGACTGCTTTTATATTCAGCACCCATGTGTGGCATGGCGATAACCGGCATATAAGGGCTATACTTTGCGATTTCAGCCACGGCTTCGGCAGGAGGGATGCCAAACACGCCATGATAAGCGCAAATCGCAACGGGCAAATCACCTTTTGTTGTGGTTTTATCATCATTAGCAACAGTAACTGGTAAATCAATCACCTCACAGGCATCATCGACTGATTTGTAATCATAATTACCAAAATATTGAATGCCATTTTTTTCCAGCTGTTGTTTTGTTTCGGTAAATCCATCGGCACCCTGGTTATCAGTGTGATTATTGGCAAGCGTAAAGGCAGTAAACCACTTAGCCGCTTCTGGTAAATAATTTGGCGAACAATTAAATTGCAAAGCAGCTTCTTGTTGAGCCGACGTCATATCAACACCCGCCACAGTTGGACATTCTAGCCCTGAAATCCAGGCATCATATTGATTACGATTAAACTCGTTTAGTCTTGAGAACGGATAGGAATATTTAAATGAACTCGCAAGTGACCAATCATTTATATAGCGACCCCAAAAAGTATTACCTAAAAACAGCACATTTGACGAGAAGCTCTTAGGCGCAGGCTTTTTAACAATTTCTTTTACAATCTGAACATTCTTATTTGTAACAGTTTGACTATTCTTCCACCAAAAATAAGCCGCTGGCAGACCAAGTATTAAAACGCACACAATAATTATTAAAATTTTAGGAAAATTGCGGTGCGGCTTTACACTCAACATAGTAATTTAATTGTAACACTATTTGATGCTAGTTAAATAGTACTGAAGCTCTAATATGCTGCCCCTGATGTCACTAAGAGCACGATGTTCATCGGGTTTGTTAAAAGATTTTTTGAATTTAGCATCGAAAACTACTTTCCAAGCACTAACGTCTAACATTCGATAATGAAGTCGGGCATCGAACCTTGGCCATTTAGCCACAATAAATCGCCTATCCATGTGGATTGAATTACCTGCCAACAAAACCGGCAAACCTGGCTTGAAGTGCTCGTCAATAAAGGCTAATATTTCATCCTCTATCTCGAATAAATCCTTGCCGCCAGGATTTTGCTTAAGCAAATTATCCCTCGTAGCTGGATTCGCATCCCAAAATGAAGCGTTCAGCGCTAGCCTCTCCAATAGTTGCTTTGAGTCGCTCTTAACAACACCTTCATAAGTTGCAATTTCAGTAAAATTCCAATCAGTTACAATCGCTGCCGCCTCTAAAATTAAGTCATTTTCAGCCGACAAACCAGTCATTTCAAGATCAAGCCATAAAATTCGCTCAGGTCGTTTGTTCGCAAGTTTTTTATTCATTTTTATACTTTCTTTTTATCAAATTGATCAAATTTTAATAGTTTTACAACGAAATACACAACCAAGGCGATAACCATAAAATTGATAAAATCATTTAAAAATATCCCGTAGCGCAAGGCAACAACTTGACCTGCGCCAGTTTTGCCAATCGTCAGCGACAAACCCTTTAAACCTTCTGCAGAGCCCAAGACCAAGCCTAGTGGAGGCATAACGACATTATCTACCAAAGACTTAACTAAGACGCTGATAGCACCTCCAAGCACTAACCCAACAGCCAGACCGACCACGCCCTGTGTGCGAATAAAATCAACAAAGCCCCTTAAGTGCGTTCTACTAACGCCAGAAACCGCCTTTGGATTTACTTCAGTGATTTTCTTGGCAATTTTTGATTTTTCAATTATCTTATTCTGCTTAATTGGTTTATTCGTACCGGCCATAATTAACTCCTACTAATCCTAGGTTTTATTATAACATTTTTAAAATAACCTAAATTAAGGCGCCGGGGCTGCAACCCTAAAGCCAACCGCTCCACCCTCGAAATCAGGCGCAAAATTAATATATAAAGCCATAATACCAGCAGCGTCTCCAGTTGCCCAAAGACCACCACGAACAAACCCTTTCTGAGTTATATCTTTTACGTCACTAACAAGCTGGCCAATACCCTTTGTACTATTCCAGCTAGCAGCACCATCAATCCCTGTCATTACAGGCGTTGGACTCGGAGATAGGCTACCATTAACATTGATAGTTGGCCACTCAATCCATGATAAATAAGTATTATTTATGTCGCCAGGCTTATCATTTGTTGACTTGCCAGCCGTCCATTCCCAAACATTACCCGCCATATCCCAAATAACTTGGCCATTGCTCAACGTTAGCGTGCGCTTTTGATTTGAAGGCGAACCCTGCCAGGTGCCAGAATAGCCGTCATTGTCAGCACTGGCGGCCAAAGAATTGTCGGGCGTTCCGTCATTATGACCCGAGTATATATAACCCGTTCCAACTACACCACTACTCCAGTTACTAGCAACACCAAGTACATTTTGGGCGATAGTCAGCCACTCGGCCTCGGTAATTAGATGACAGCCAGTGCATCCAGCGACATTCGCACTATTTATTATTGCCATATTCTGAGTTATGTCTACCCAAGGACTTCCAGATGCGGCACTGACAGGCACGTTACCACCGGCATTTTTTGCTTCATATTTCATTACGCAAAAACCTGAGGTGCCGTACGTCAAGCTTCCAGGAACTGGTATGAAACCAGATGGACAAGCCTCTGGCTGAGCCAAAGCAATTGCAGCCGGTTGCGAATCATTTGTTATTACATAACTAGTATTTGATTTTGTCTTGGCTAATATATACGAGCTTGGATCGTTTAATCTGTTTGGACTATAATTAAAACTATCGCCGGAACCAGTTTTGATACATTTATTAGTTGAGCTGTCTGGAATATCGCACCTTATGGTGTCTGGATATTTGTCATTCTCAGCTTGGAATATTGATAACTGTTTTTTTGCATTATCCAGATCTGACACCAAAGCGGCCTCTGTCGCCTTTTTTGACAGATTTGTATACGAAACAATAGTTATCGCCGCTAAAATACCGATTACGACTATAACTACTAGTAGCTCTACTATTGTAAAGCCCGTCGATAACCGTGAAGAAGCTTGCTTAGTCATATTAAACCCACTAATTTTAAATTAATAATAAATTTTCGTGCAATACCGATTCTAAACAAACCACCCTCCTAAATTACGAGTTAATTTAATATAGATTAACATAAGCTATATTTAAAAATCAATTACATTTTCGAAGGAACTTCGATACCAAGCAAATCTAATCCATTAATAAATATTTGGCTGACTTTCTGCAATAAATTTAGCCTTGCTTGCTTTTCAATTTCAGTTACATCACCAATTGCAACTGGTGTGTTTTCGTAGTAGCGATTTAGTTCTTTAGCAAGTTCATACAGGAACATTGCGACTTTATGAGGCTCGAGGTCCCTTGCGGCCGTGCGTACAACTTCAGGATATTGTAATAGTTTCAATATAACTGATTTTTCGGACTCAAAATCATAATTTTCATCATAATCAACGACCGTATTATCATTTAAAATTTTATTAACGCGCACAGCGGCGTATTGAATGTATGGGCCGCTAAAACCTGTCAGTGCAAAAATTGAATTCCAATCGAACAAGATGTTTGTACGACGGTCGGCTGCAAAATCGCTAAATTTAATCGCACCTAATGATATTTTTTTAATATCATCATCTGAGATATCACCAGATTTAACTACCTCGCGGGCCTTAGCCTCGGCAGTATCGAGCAATTCCTCAAGCGAAACTACACCCTTACGACTGCTCATTTTTCCACGCGTACCGTCATCATTTATTTGATCGATAGCGCCAAACCACAAATGATAAAGTTCAGTTTTTATTCCAATTTTCTCTGCCATAGCGAATAGCTGAGTAAAATAAAATTGTTGTTCAGAGCCTACACAGTAAACTACTTTATCGGGATGCCAATTTTCCTCACGATAATATAATGTCGCTAAATCGTTCGTAGCATATAATGCAGTGCCATTACTTTTCTGAATTAACATTGGCACATCAAAACCATATTCATCCAATGAAACGATTATTGAATTATCGTCGTTCTTAACCGCAACGCCATTTTCTACTAGTTTAGCTGCTATTTCCTTGCCCATTGGCGCAAAAAAGGCCTCACCTAATTCGTAGTCAGTTGGAATTTTTAGACGATTCATAATGTCATGAATATGCTCAAGCGAAATTTTATTAAACTTTTCACTGTACATTTTTGCCGTAGCATCACCCTGTTCAAGTTTAATTAACCATTCTTGGGCTAAATCAGCTAGCCCAGACTCACCTCGCTCTTTTTCTTCTTTTAAAGCTTTTTTAGTTTGGACATACACCCGTCCTAATTCATACACGCCATCGCGTGCCAAAGCCTCGTCGTCGCTAAACTTTAGGTATCCAGCGACCCAGATACCAAATGGCGTACCGTAATCACCCAGGTGATTATCAGTTATAACCTTCCAGCCAGTCGTTTCCAGCAGCCTCTTAACAGCCCAGCCTTGATTGCCTGATCTTAAATGACCAACACTAAACGGCTTGGCCATGTTTGCGCTTGGATATTCAACCACAGCAGTTTTAGATTCTCCATCGCCATTACCACCATAATTTTCCGACCAATTGTCATCCAGTGATTTTGCCAAAGATTTTGCCGAAACGCGTAAATTGATAAAACCAGGCCCGGCAATTGTAACTTCAGTAAAAATATCCGTTTCACGAAGTTTATCCGCAATCAGCTCGGCAATCTCACGCGGATTTTTGCCAACTTTTTTGGTTAATTGCATAGCAATATTAGTTGCATAATCACCAAATTGTGCGTCTGGACGACTTAATTGGATACCTACTTCAATATCAAAAAGATGTTTAATAATTTGTTGGATGGTATTAGTAATTTCATTCATTACTAATAATTATAACAGATGGTAACTAGGTCTTTTTGGATGCAGCAGCTTTAATTAGCCCAACAAATAACGGATGAGCCTTGGTTGGCCTAGAGCGAAACTCTGGATGTGCCTGAGTTGCAACAAAATAATCACAATTTGTCGCTTCAACATATTCAACCAATTTTTTATCAGGTGATAAACCACTTATAATCAAACCGCCCTTTTCAATCTGAGGCAAGTAACTTTGATTGACTTCGTAACGATGTCGATGTCGCTCGGTTACATCATCGCTATTATATAATTTTGAGACAAGCGAACCTTTAGCTAACTTAGCCGGATAATCGCCTAATCTTAGCGTTCCGCCAGTCGATTCCTTACCCTCTTGACCTTCCATAATATAAACAACAGCATCTTTGCAATCAGGATCAAACTCTGTGCTACAAGCAGTCTTCAGACCAGCTTTTCTAGCTGCGGCAATTACCGCCACCTGCAAACCAAGGCAAATGCCTAGATACGGCGTATTATTTTCAAGCGCATATGTTGCGGCTGCGATTTTACCATCAACGCCACGTTGACCAAAGCCACCAGGCACTAGCAACGCGTCAACTTGTTTAAAATCAGAATTACCCGCCGTTTCGGCGTTAATCCATTTAATTTCAAGACCAACTTTTTCATGCCAAGCGGCCGATTTTAAAGCCTCTACAACCGAAATATAAGTGTCTTCGTTATCCATATATTTTGCTACTAAACCAACAGAGACAATCTGCTTTGGCACGCTAGCTTGACGCTTAATTACATCTTCCCAGGCTGATAGATCAGGCTCGGTGTGAAAATCAGTAAAGTCAGACAATAATTTATGCATTTCACTTTTAGCTAAATTAAGGGGTATGCGAAATACCGTATCGGCATTCGGCATCAACAATACACCCTCTTCGGCGACACCACCAAATAAGCTAATTTTTTTAGCTACGCTATCCGGCGCTGGGTTTTCGGTTCGAACAATCACCGAATCAGGCACAATCCCAAAACCACGTAGGTCATTTAGGGCGTTTTGCGCAGGCTTGGTTTTAAATTCTTTGCTTGTACCTAAAAATGGTACATAAACTACATGCACAAATAAACAATTGTTACGACCTACTTTTTGAGCAAATTCACGAATAGCCTCGATAAAACTGAGCCCCTCATAATCGCCAACTGTGCCACCAATTTCTACAATATGAACATCACTACCTTCAGCAGCCTCAGAAATCGCACGTTGGATTGATTGAGTTAAATGCGGCACTAGTTGAACAGTCTTACCACCAAAGCGACCGGCCCGCTCGTCAGCTATCATCTCGGACAATAGTCGTCCCGATAATGTCGTGTTTTTACGAGTTAATTCAATATCCAAAAATCGTTCATAATGCCCCAGGTCAAGATCAGTCTCGGCACCATCTTTGGTTACAAAGCACTCACCATGCTCGGCTGGATTTAACAGACCTGCGTCGACGTTCAAATATGGGTCGCACTTTTGGATAGACACATTCGCACCTTTTGACTTTAATAACGCGCCCATGCTTGCAGCCGTGATACCTTTGCCTACCCCTGAAAGAACTCCGCCAGTTACAAATATATATTTCTGATTTTTAGCCATATACCTCAACCCCTTTTATAAAATATAATTGTAACACTCAACCGAAATAACCGCTACATCTAGCGTCAATGTTGTTTATTCTACGCTGACATACGCTACATCTGGTGTATGTATAAACGTAAGTGTTATATAATAAACTGTTATGGATATTTACGAAAAATCACTTGAATTACATAAACAATTAAAAGGCAAAATCACAACCGCCCTCCGTGATGATGATAGCCTCGACCAAGCCAAACTCAGCGCCTATTACACTCCTGGCGTAGCTGCACCCTGCTTGGCAATCGAAAAAGACCCTAGCCTGCTGCCAGTCTATACCTGGACTAACAACCTGGTTGCCGTAATCAGTAACGGCACAGCTGTTTTAGGCCTCGGTAATATCGGCCCCAAGGCATCAATGCCCGTTATGGAAGGTAAGGCCCTACTTTTTAAACATTTTGCCGATATTGATTCCGTTCCAATTGTAATCGATGCTCAAACTGCCGATGAAATTGTTGATACAATTACCAGAATTGCCCCCAGCTTTGGCGCAATCAACCTTGAGGATATCGCCGCCCCAATTTGTTTTGAAGTCGAAGATAGATTAAAGGCCACACTTGATATTCCAGTATTTCACGATGACCAACACGGTACAGCCGTGGTTGTCCTAGCCGGACTAATTAACTCTATGAAAGTAACCGGCAAAAAACTAAGCGAATGTAAAATTGTTATGGTTGGCGCTGGCGCTGCTGGAACGGCAATTACTAAATTACTACATTTATATGCACAACCTGAAATCATATCAGTTGATAGTAAAGGTATTATTAGTAGCGACCGCGACGACCTGAACCCCGAAAAAACTCAATTACTCGAGATTACTAATCCGAACAACATTTCAGGCAGCCTAGCCGAAGCTTTAACTGGTGCAGATATCTTTATAGGTGTCAGTAAAGGTGATCTGCTAAACGAAGAGCTTGTCGGCTTAATGGCCGAGAATCCAATTATTTTTGCTATGGCCAACCCTACGCCCGAGCTTAGTTATGAAACAGCTCAAAAATGCAATATCGCCGTTTACGCCACCGGCCGCAGCGATTATCCAAATCAGGTTAATAACGCTATCGCCTTTCCTGGTATATTCCGAGGCGCCCTCGATCATGGTGTTAAAAAAATCACCGACGATCACAAAATTGCCGCCGCCGAAGCAATTGCTAGCTTAGTTGCCGACCCAACTGCCGACGAAGTCATTCCATCAGTCTTTAATGCAGATTTAGTCAAAGCTATTGCAGCTGTAATAATTTAATTTATTTAACTGGCAAAATCTGGTACTTAAATTCAAAACCAGCATTTTTTGCCAGTTCCTCGATTTTAGCCCTAATATCTTTGTAATCAAATTTGTATTCAAACTTTTTGCCAAACAGATTTGATTGTTCTTCGATATTACCTTCGCGCGCGCCACTCATTGTATTATAGGTCTCGGCCTTAAATCCAAAACCGGTCGACATGCCATCATCAAATCCGCCGCCACCAGATGACAAACCCGATCCGGCCTCAATCAACATTTCCGAAAAATTAATAATTTTATTCACACTATCAATTCGCATTTTCGCCTGGTAAGTTAATTTCTTTTTCGATAAAAAAGCTTTTCGCTCGGCAATTACAGAGTTAAATTCCCAAACGCCATTCTTTTCTTTCCACGTACCATCATAGTTACTTAGAGCTTGCTGTACTTCTTCGATCATACTTTATCTCCTAATTATAGTTATATATTAACAATAAATTAGAATTAAATGAACGCCAAAATGCTACGATTATTTAAAAATCTTGCTAAATTTATTAAAGATATTTTTAGTGAACTGCTTGGCCTTATTAGTGGCATGCATAAAGCCAAGTTTTTTAGTAAACTTCGTAAAATCTTTTGAATTTGTACTATTTTCACCCAATTTTCTAAATGAACCTTTACCAAAAGTCTTTTCAATTATACGAGCTACCGGCAGGTAATTTCCCGTTACATTCACATCTACAAACATATCAAAAACTTCTTCATTTGTATGATTAGTATATTTTGCAATTTTACTAGTTAAATTATTAAGGCTTTGACGATCCTCACGATAGCTATCGCCATACACCTCCATCATACCGTCCTCAGATATTCGGGCAGCCAGTGCGCCATCCGACGTAAATACTCTTGGCCCCATTTTACGCTTGCCGTGCTTTGTAAAGCGCGGATAACGTGCATTCAGATTTTTACTCTTCACAACTTCAGCTTCGGCGACTTCATCGGCATAGTATGGATTGTTTTCAAGCTCTGAAGTAACTAGGCTCCTAAGCCTCTCTAATGTAACCGCCTCACTAATCATCGAAAAGTACATCAGACTATCTTTTTTCATAGAAAAGCCAATCCTATTAACCTCGGATGCTTTGCCTTGTTTCTTTGTAATGGCATTATAATCACCACCGTGAATCAATTCATGACCAATCACATCAAGTAAGCCAATTTTACTTTTTGGCTCAATCGCGCAACTGCTTTGTTTAGCTGGGTCAAACCAAGCATTATGATTTGGATATTTCTTTTTCCAAGCCTCTTTCTCAAAAAAGTGAACAAATCTATTATCAATAAAAAGCTTTTCTTGACCGCGAGACAAACGTTCATTATTTATAATATTGATTATGCCATCAATTTGCGCTTTTTGACTGTCTGTTTTAGGAACTTCGGCCTGCAATAAATCCGTTTCACTACTAGTGTGCTTATCAAGTAATCTCGAATGATATTCGCTAAATTCCTCGGCCTGATCACCCCTAAAGCTGTCGACCAAAGACGATTTGTTAATAACTACATTTAAATTTTCATTATTATATGATGACAAACCGTTCTCTTTGTCATAGCTATACCCAAGCGGCAAGTTAAGCTCTGTCAGATCAACTGACGACATTAAATACTGATCGCTGGCACCAGTCTCGCTTGAAAGTCTGACGTCTTGGTTTAGCGCATAAAGCTGATCAACAATTTTGCGCGCATCTAAGGTTTTGCTTAGTTCATCTTCAATGAAATCGCCACCCGAGCTAACAGCAGAGGTTCCTCCCTCAACCAAACTAAATGTGGGCAACGGCGGCAATTCATAATCAGTCGCATAGTTTTCAACGTAACGTAGCTTGTTATCATCAGATTGATCAATTGCACGAATGTCGACAATATTTAAGATTTTTGCGCCTATTTTTTTATATTCACTAGCCGATTCGTCCCGCTTTTCACGAAAATCATCAAGGTAAAACAACCCAGATTCCGTATTATTTTCATGTTCGGAAGTTGAGTTTTTGTCCGAAGGCTTGTTGGGGTCAAATCGTTCGCTCATAATAGTGTTTCAATGTTATATTATACAATATTAGACCATAGATAGTCAACTTTTGCATACCTGGAGGGTCCAAACATATTCTCAATTAGTTTGATTTAGTAACTGCTTAATCTTTGTTAGATTGCTATCAATAAACTCAACGTTCTGAACACGCCTAGGATTGAGTGGTGATGGGTGATATATCGATAAGACATTACGAACGTTGCCACCAATTTTAAAGTCTGTCAATTCACCCACTTTTAAATCTAGCGTAGCAAGTTTATTAAAAATATCAGTGGTCTTTTTGCCGAGCAATATTATTAAATTTGGATTCACATAATATATTTGTTCAATAAAATGAGGCCAGGTCTTTTTAGCGCAATTGTCTAATTTATTTCTATTTGTACCTATATAGCATTTAGATATTTCCGTAAATGAAATGTTACCTAGCTCTAAATCTGGGCTGATTTGCTTTAAATTAACTAAAAAATTCTTGCCGGTCGGGACAATTTTACCCTCAAGTGTATAAAATGCGCGGCCAGATTTCATCCAACCATTTAAGGCTGGCGATTCACCAACAACTAATAAACCTTGACCGATACCGTTGCCGATTTGTAAATATGTATCAATCGGAATGTTTAGTTCGTCACAGCAGTGGTTTTCTTGGTTTTTCATAGCTTGTTTGATAATAACATATTTCATAATTGCCCTAGAACGAGATGTAGGCCAAAGTCTCCTCCACTCTCTCGCGAAAAAATGTGAACATTTTTTCGCTTCAATCGCTACGCCTAACTCGTGGCTATTTTTACTCCGTAAAAACCACGAGTTCCAATTTCGTATTCGTTAATAAAAAATAATGACCAGAAAGTCATTATTTTTTATTGGCGGAGAGAACGAGATTCGAACTCGTGGTAGCATTGCTACTACACACGCTTTCCAAGCGTGCGCCTTAAACCACTCGGCCATCTCTCCATAACAATATTATAACAGTTGTTATTTTAACTTCGCCATACCGGTTGCAGTAAGACGTCGCAACTTGCATAATAATAGCAATGACAGATACCACTTCAACACCAGTCATAAATTTACATGACCTTCAAAAAAGGTTTGGCATTGGCGATGCTGAAATTTTTGCCTTAAATGGAATTAATTTATCAATAGAAAAAGGTGAATTTGTGGCTATTATGGGTCCTAGTGGTTGCGGAAAAACAACTTTATTAAATATTATTGGCCTGCTTGATCAAAGTTATGATGGCGAATATGAGCTTGATGGACAATCAGTTGCAACAATTTCAAAACGAAAACGCGCCCGAATTCGCAGCAAGCAAATAGGATTTGTTTTTCAAAGTTTTAATCTTATAAATCGCCTTAGCGTGATCGACAATGTCGCCCTACCTCTGATATACAAAGGCGTCACTAAAACAAAAAGACTAGTAATTGCAAGTGATATTCTACGAAATTTTCATCTGAACGAGCGCGAATACTATATGCCCCACCAACTATCTGGTGGCCAAACCCAACGCGTAGCAATCGCTAGAGCTCTTGTTAATGACCCTTCGATTATCCTTGCCGACGAACCAACCGGCAACCTTGACTCGCGTTCAAGCCATATTATTATGGAAGAGCTTTCAGATCTACATAAACGCGGCAACACAATTATTATGGTTACACACAACCCTCGCCTTACTACTTATGCTAGCCGAGTAATTACTATGCTAGACGGCCAAATCGACACAGATACCAAAACTAACAATGTAAATGATGTAAAAAGCACACCACATATTGAAGAGCACAAAAGCGCTCAAAGTATCAAGCGTAAGAAGAAATTCTTTAGCAGAATCAAGACAAGAAGAAGGAAAAAATAATGCGCTTTTTATTACTAAACCATATTCAAAACGCTAAACAATCACTTAAAAGCAGCCGAGTTCGTAGTACTCTTACTATGCTTGGAATAACCATTGGCGTAGCGAGTATTACCGCAATTCTGGCTCTTAGCGGCGGTGCCAGTAAGGTGATTACTAATCAGATAGACGCTCTAGGTGGAAATATTGCCGTTATTAGACCGGGAATTACTAGTAGCACCGTCGACAATGTTACTCAAGCCCAACCGAGTCGTGATTACGCCACTAGTACACTTACCGAAAAGGATATAACATATATAACCAACACTCCGCATATTCAATCGGTTGCTCCGCTTATGGTTCTAAGTGGCGTTATCAAAGCCGACTCGACTGCGCCCGAAGGCTCATTAATTGTCGCTACGACTCCAGAGCTTGAAACCATCTCCGGCTTAAAGATGCGCGAAGGACAGTTCCTAGATAGTACTGTTGATAAAAACACCGTTGCTGTTGGTTTGCAATTATCAATCAATGTATTTGGCACCGAATCTTCAATTGGAAAATTGCTATATATCAAGGGAGAGCCATTTACTGTTATTGGCGTATTAAAACGCATCAACAACCCAATCAATTACAATTCAGTTGATTTTGATAATGCCGCTATTATCAATTTTGAATCAGGCAAAAGTTTAAATCAAAATGTAGCCCAAATTCAACAAATTGATGTCAAAGCCGACAGTGTCGAAAATCTTGAACAAGCCGTAAATGATATTAACAAAACCATTAAATCCAGCCATAAAGGCGAAAAAGACTTTTCGGTTCTTGTAGGAGAACAGATAGCGCAGCCAACGAGTCAGCTTTTCTTTATGATCGCCAAAGTAACAACTGCCGTTGCTGCCATATCGTTAATTGTTGGTGGAATTGGAATTATGAATATTATGTTAGTGACCGTGGCCGAGCGAACCAGAGAAATCGGTATTCGCAAAGCGCTAGGAGCCAGCAACACCGACATCTCCTGCCAATTCTTGATTGAATCACTAGCTATTAGCCTTGGTGGTTGCATTTCAGGCTATTTACTTGGTTATATAGTCGCTATTGCTATTAGTAAATTTCTAATATTTTATCCTGTATTCACTTGGCAAATAGCGCTAACCGCTCTAATAGTTTCGCTGACTACTGGTATATTGTTTGGACTATATCCTGCGCTAAGCGCAGCTCGAAAAGATCCGATCGAATCTCTTCATCGATATGAATAGAAATGGCGAATACGCGCTAAATTATATTGCAATAATCAATGGAACTATGCTAAAGTATTATCAATAAGTATAAACGATAACATCAGAGGTGGGCCACATGGATATTCAACCAGAAGAAACAACACAACCAATTAGCGACGACCAAGAACTAGCCAAAGTACTAGCCGGAGTTTCACAATTTAACGATGCTTTAATTACCGAAGAGCCTGTAGCTCCTGCTGCCGCACCAGTTCTTCCAACCCCTGGCATTGTTCAACCTTTCAACACTCCTCGACCAGATGATAGTAATAATCTTGAAGCAATCAAAAGAGATGCTATTTCAGAGCTACGACCGCTCGTAGATAAACTAGATCTACCGCCAGAAGAGAAGTTTGACACTTATCTACTACTTATCCGTAGCACGGATGACACAACACTTATCGCTCCCGCTCACGAAGCAGCTCGAAATATCGCTGACGAGTCAAGGCGTGCACAAGCATTGCTAGATATCATCAAAGAAATTGATTTTCTTTCAAACCCAACCCCAGCTATCTAAAAATAGCTAAATCATTTAAAAATACCCACATCACTGTGGGTATTTTTATTTATTAGGTAAAATTAAAGGCTTAGTAGCCCATACCTCCACCCATACCAGCAGCGGCAGTTGGTTCTTCTTCCGGAACATCAACAACAAGTGCGCCCATAGTGGCTGCTGTTGAAGCAATTGAAACAGCATTAATAACCGCTTCGCGAACCACCCTTGTTGGATCAATAACGCCATCTTTTTTAACGTTAACTATGCCCTTTTCGGGTGTATTTACGTTAATACCAAAACCAGGCTTTCCAGCTTCAACCTGGGCAAGCAAAGCTTCGCTGTTCAATCCTGCGTTTGCCGTAACTTGTAAGAATGGTTGTTTCAATGCATTTTTCAAAATTTGACGACCGGCACTAACCGAGTCAGAACCTTCAACCTTAATTGCCTGTGATAGGTTTACCAAAGTAACGCCACCACCAGCAACGATGCCTTCTGCAAGCGCAGCCTTTGTTGCGGCTACGGCATCATCAACCCGGAATTTCTTTTCATCAATTTCAGTTTCTGTCGCGCCGCCAACTTTAATCACTGCAACCTTGCCACTTAACGAAGCAGCTCGTTTGATATATTGGTCTTTATCGTATTCACTAATCACATTTTCAGCTTGCGACTTGATTTGTTCAATTCGCGATTTAACGGCAGCCGATTTGCCAGCACCCTCAATAATCGTCGTTGAGTCTTTGCCAACAATAACTTTTCGGGCAGTGCCAATTACGTCCAGTTCTACATTCTCAAATGTCAAACCTTGGTCTTCGGTGATTACAGTAGCACCAGTTAATACGGCAATATCATTCAAAATTTCCTTACGACGATCACCAAAGGCGGGCGCTTTCACAGCAACAGTATTGAACACGCCTTTTAATTTATTAAGCACTAGGATACTCAGAGCTTCGCCCTCAACCTCGTCAGCAATCAAGACAACATCTTTTTTACCAGCCGCAGCAAGCTTTTCCAAGATTGGCAGGAATTCAGTTACGTTATTGATTTTTTTGTCAGTAATAACAATTGCTGGTTTTTCGTAAACCGCCTCTTGACGATTTACGTCAGTTACAAAGAACTGGCTGACGAATCCACGGTCGAACGTAAAACCTTCAACCACTTCGGATTCAAGATCTAGACCTTGGCTAGCTTCAACTGTTACTACACTGTCTTTGCCAACTTTTTCGATAACTGAAGCAATCAATTTTCCAATCGTTTCATCACCAGCGCTGATTGTAGCAACTTCAGCCACTCGATCAGACTTACCTTCGATACTCTCACTTAATTTATCAAGAGCAGCTGCAACTTCATCTCCAGCCGATTCAATACCGCGGCGAAGTTCTTGTGGGTTATGTCCGGCCGCAATCAAACGACTAGCTTCTTTTAAGATATTATAAGTTAAGACCGTGACTGTGGTTGTGCCGTCGCCAGCAACTTTGTTGAGTTTAGTAGCAGCTTGTTTGATAAGCTCTGCGCCTACTTTGTATCCCAAAGTTTCGTCATCTTTTTCAACCAAGTCAATCGATTCAGCTACGGTTACGCCGTCATGAGTAACCGTTGGTCCGCCATAGCTTTTTGAAATTACGACGTTACGACCTTTTGGACCATAGGTTACTTTTACTGCATCATATAGCGCCTTAGCCCCACCCAAAACTCGAGCGCGGGCATCATCATCATAAAATACTTTTTTTGCCATACTTTATAATCTCCTAGACGGTCGCAAGGACGTCTTCTTCTTTTACAATTAAATATTCAACATTATTTATCTTGAGGTCAGTTGTCGAATATTCTTTATAGACAATTTTATCCTCAACTTTTAAACTTTTAACTTCAGGACCTACTGCCACGACTTTCGCGACAACTGGTTTTTCCTTGGCGTTGTCCGGTAGATAAAGACCTGAGGCTGTTTTATTAGAAATTACTTCACGAACAGCGACAACTCTATCTGCCAGAGGTTTAATTGGTGTATTCATAATTATTCCTCCTGTTATTTTTTAGTTTGCCTTATTATTGTAAACAAAATAGTTGGCACTTGCAAGGCTCGAGTGCTAATTATTTATTCGTTAGCTTCTGTTTTATGCTCAATAATACTATAATAAACACCAATGACAGTTCGATTCGCCACTCAACCAGAAATTCAAAATTGGAATCAACATATTATCACCAATCCTGATGGCGGAAATATGTTTGCCAGCTATGAATTTGCCATACAAAAAGAAACCGGTGGTTATAAAACACATTTTGTCTTTGTTGATAACTTAGCGATAACCATATTAGAAAAAAATGCGCCATCATTAGGCAAATTCTGGTATTTACCGAAGGGTCCTGAAGTAACGTCAACTGATACACTTTTTAAAATCCTAAAAGAATTGAAACCATTTGCAAAAAAACACGATGTCTTCGCAATTCGCATTGAACCTGAACTCGACATTAGCAATCAATCCAGATTAGAAAAAAGCGGCTTAATTCAATCCAGCCCCATAATCCCCAATCCTTCAACAATCACACTAGATATTAGCGATAATCTAGAAAACATCCTAGCAAAGCTACCTCAAAAAGGTCGCTATGCCATCAAACGCGCCGAACGCGATGGCGTAACGATTAGTCGAGTCGAACCTAATGAAGAAAATTGCAAAATTATGTACGACCTACTTTCTGAAACCGCCAGAGGTCAGTTTGGTATCCGAAATTATGATTATTTTAAAACTTTTTGGCAGAGATTTGAGGAATCTAATCTTGGGCAATTATTTTTTGCTTATTACAACAATCAAATCGTTGCCGGCGCCTATGCTATTACACTCGGCCAAAAAAGCACCTACAAAGACGGCGCGAGTATCCGCAAGCGAACCGCCTATGGCGCTAGTCATCTACTGCAATGGGAGGTTATTAAATGGGCCAAAGAAAAAGGTTCATTGTTACACGATTTTTGTGGCTCACCACCATCTGGTGAAATCAATAATACCGATCACAAACATTATGGCGTTGGTCTATTTAAAACCGCCTTTAATAAAACCGTAACTGACTATATTGGTTGTTATGATTACATCATCAGTTCTAAAAAATACCAAATCTGGATAAAATTTGGCGAAAAAGTCGCCAAACGGTTACATTATTACAGAAATCACGACTCATACTATTAGATTCAGCCAAGACAATCCTGTATCATAGTATAAGCGACAATCAACTAAACAAACTGTTTTGGAGGAATCTTACTATGTGTGGAATCGTTGGATATATCGGCGAACGTGATGCGCAAGGAATTTTAACGAGTGGCCTTCGGCGCCTAGAATATCGAGGTTATGACTCAGCTGGGATAGTTACAATCGATAGTAGCGGACAAACGACCCTACTTCGAGAAAAAGGTAAAGTCAGCGAACTAGACAAGCTTGTGCTTTCACACGAAAATCACGACAAAGTCGGTATCGGACATACCCGCTGGGCAACTCACGGTGAACCTTCAGAAATAAACGCCCACCCACACCAAGCTGGTGATATTTACCTAGTTCATAACGGAATTATTGAGAATTACAAAGAATTAAAAGCTGAATTAAAAGATCACAACTTTGTCAGTGAGACCGACAGCGAAGTATTGGCGGCTATGATTGATTCACTATACGACAAAGATACATCACTTGTCGATGCAGTTACACAGGCACTTAAATTGGTAATAGGAACATACGGAATTGCTGTAATATCCTCACGCGAACCAGAGATCGTTGTCGTTGCCCGCTCTGGTAGCCCGCTAATTATTGGCGTAAATGACAATGAAACCCTAATCGCCAGTGACGCATGCGCCCTAATAGGACATACCGACAAAGCAATTTATCTAAACGACAACGAAGTCGCTATCTGCAAAAAAGATGGTGTTGACTTACGCGATATGAGCGCTCAACCAATCTCATCGAAAGTAGAAACCATCGAAATCGATATGCAGGCTATTCAAAAACAGGGTTACGATCATTTTCTACTAAAGGAAATTAGCGAACAGCCACAAACTCTCCGCGCTACACTAAGCGGCCGTATCAATGAAAGGGCTAAAGACGTTCGATTAGACGGCTTAAACCTCAGCACAAAAGAGCTAAAATCAATCGAGCATATTACAATTATTGGTTGTGGAACAGCATATTATGCTGGGCTCTTAAGCTCTTACTATCTTGAGCAATTGGTTGACGGTTTAACAATCGACGTCGCAGCCGCCTCTGAGCTGAGATACCGTTCGTTTCACCTACCAAAAAACACTATCGCATTGGTCGTTTCTCAGTCAGGTGAAACCGCCGACACCTTGGCGTGTCTACGCGAAATCAAACGTCGAGACGTAAAAACAATCGGCATTATAAATACCGTTGGTTCAACAATTGCGCGTGAAGTTGACGGCGGTATATACGTACATGCCGGCCCAGAGATCTCCGTAGCCTCTACAAAGGCCTTTACCTCCCAAGTGGCAGCAATTACTATGTTGGGTATTCAAATCGCTCAAGCCAAAGGCGTGGGTATTAAAGAAACGTCAAAATACATCGACGAACTCGCAAAATTACCTGATGAAATTGATAATGTTATTAAAAACTACAAAGAAAAAATTGCCGAAATTGCAAAAAAATACGCTAAATACGAACATTCGCTGTATTTTGGACGCGACACATTGTTCCCTGTTGCTCTAGAAGGTGCATTGAAGCTCAAAGAGATTTCCTATACCCAGGCCGAAGGCTATGCCGCCGGAGAACTAAAGCACGGACCAATCGCTCTAGTCGATGACAATTTCTTTGAGGTAGCCCTACTGCTCGATAACTGGCTGTTTGATAAGGGCCTAAGCGCCCTGTCAGAAGTAAATGCCCGTGGTGGACACGTTTTTGTTATTACAAATAGCACTAAGGATATAGACGCCGAAGAAATATTAAGAATCGACACCAAGCTCGACATCTTGGCGCCAATCGTAATTAACGTCGTTCAACAACTGTTCGCCTATTACGTAGCCGTCGCTAGAGGTAATGACGTCGACCAACCGCGCAATCTAGCTAAAAGCGTTACTGTCGAATAGACATCTACAAACTAAAATACCGCAACCTATTCATAAGGTTGCGGTATTTTTTATATTCTATTTAAATTAAAGACTATTTGGAGCTTTTTCAAGCTTTACCTTAACTTCCTTTGTCGAGCCATCGTGCATTACTTTCAAAGTTATCGTCTGATCGACTTTCTTTTGTCTGATAATTGACGCAAATGACTTGGTTTCATCGATTTTAACGCCATCGATCTCAAGGATAATGTCGTTTTCGACAATACTAGCCTTGTCGGCCGGAGAGCCCGGTATGACAGCTAGCTCACCGGTTTTTGAGCCTTTTGCGACAAGCACACCATAATCCACTGACAGGTTATTTTTGGACTTAATATTGCTATTTATTTGCGTATACCTAATACCCAAGTACGGCTTAACAATTTGACCGTTTTTTATAACCGACTCAACAACCGATTTGACCATATTACTTGGCAATGCAAAGCCGATACTATTAGCGCTGTCTTCGATTGCCACATTCACGCCGATTACATTGCCCTTAATATCTAGCAGCGGACCACCCGAATTGCCAGGATTGATCGCTGCGTCAGTTTGAATTACACCATCCAGCTGTTCAGTACTGCCATTACCGTCGCTTGCTGTAATCGACCTGGAAAGTCCCGAAACAATACCGAGTGATATTGAATTTTGGAATTCGGCTAGTGCATTGCCGATTGCAATTGCTGATTGGCCCAATTTTAACGTATCTGAGTCTGCAAAAGTTAAATAAGTAAAATCTTTACCTTCAATCTTTAATACTGCTACATCTAGTATTTTGTCCTTAGCAATAATCTTGGCAGTGTATTTTTTATTGTCTTTAGTTAAAACCGTATAATCAGCCGCACTATCCTCAACAACATGGCAATTAGTAACAATGTAACCATCAGATGAAACAAAAAAACCCGAACCACCACCGATTTCTTGCTTTTCAGTACTATTTGAACTTGAGTTCGAATTTGAGTTTAAATTAAATAAGTAATTATATAAGCTATTATTATTTTCAAGAGTCGAGATTTGTTTTGATATTATTATTGAAACCACAGCCGGATTTGTTTTCTCAACCGTATTCATCACTTGTGAATTTTCGACTGTCGTTCCCGTTTTGACAGAGACCTGACTCACAGAGCTGCTTTGCTGCCAAGCGTTAAACGAAATTAAGTTATTTGCCATTAGTCCGATCAAAACGCCAGATATAAGCAACGTAGTTAATACGCTTGAACCAATACTTATTAAAAGTGTCGTTTTATTATGTTTCATAGTATTTTTAAAATTATTATGCATAATATTTATATTAAAAAAAGCCGTTTTTTTAGTCAATGTTGAATTATTTGAATTTTATATCGAAAAAAATATTTTTTAAGCTAAATCTTTGAGTAGTTTTTTGGCTATTTCAATCTCATTCCAACAGTGTTCGCCATCAGCTCGTTCAATTGTCTTTTCGTGACCCTTGCCAAGTAACACAACCGTATCATCAGCATTACTCACCCGGCTAAGTGCAAATTTAATCGCCTCTTCGCGATCCAATATCAAGAACATGTCTTTATCCTTGATTTTACCTACTTTTTCAGCACCACTTGCAATTTGCGCCAATATCTCATTGCCGTCGACATCCCGATCATCCTCTTCGGTTAATACCACTTCATCGCAATACCTACTGGCAATTTTGCCTTGAACAGCTCGCTTTGATGCGTCTCTACGTCCAGCCGAACCAAACACGGCCACTAATTTACCTTTAGTTGCTGGTCGAACACTTTCAAATAATTTATCAAAAGCATCAGGAGTAGAAGCAAAATCAACAATCACTTTAAAACTTTGGCCTTCGCTAACTACGCTCATGCGGCCTTCAACACCTTCTAGCGCAGCGATCCCATTCTCAATCTGCTCAACATTTAAACCAACCTCACGCCCAACCGTAATTGCAGCTAGCGCATTACTGACATTAAACTCACCAGGTATGTTAATCGAGATATTATATTTATCTTGCCCAGCCGTGACAATAAAAGTCGAACCATCTGATGATAATTTTACATCACTTGCAGCAACCTGACCTTTACCTATTCCATAAGTCATAGTTTTTGGCACGCATTTTACAAACTCGGCCGAGGACGAATCATCAGCATTAACCACTCCAAAACCATGCTTATTTTTTCCAGCTATTTTAAATAATCGCTTCTTTGCGTTTAAATAATTATCAAAAGTACCGTGATAGTCCAGATGATCACCAGTAACGTTTGTCATGACGGCAATCTGATAAGGAACTCCCCAAACCCTATATTGGGCCAACGAATGGCTCGATGTCTCTAATACAAGCCATTCTACGCCCGCTCGTTTAAAATCACGTAATTGTTTTTGCAGCTTACCAGCCGCAGCCGTCGTTACGTGTTCATTTTGTTGCTTAATGTCATTTCCAATGCCAAACGCAACCGTGCTCATCATGGCCGATTTATAACCAGCCTCAGTTAACATCCTGTGAATCAAAAATGTCGTCGTTGTTTTACCGTTTGTGCCCGTTACGCCTATCACGTGCATATTTTTTGACGGAAAGCCGTATCGGATATTCGCAACAACAGACTCTAACAGATGCCCTGTCGGTTCGATTTGTCTAAATAAGTTTACCGGGATGATTTTTTTAACAGTTTTTCGGAAATTTGCCATAAGATAATTATACTCTAGATAATATCAATATAATTACACATCTAGATCTCTAGAATAATAAAATTTATAGGTTATAAAAATCGAGACAATAACTAAAATCGCTGAAATAACTAAATAGATCAGATTGAAACCACTATCCATTAAATCTTTGGCGTCGAAATATTTAAAGGGGGTAAAATAACTTAGCCAGTTTAAGTTCTCACTTATATTGATAAAAAATGTCATTACAAAAGTTAATAGAAGCACCGATGTAGCAATTGTGCCAGATAGTTTTGGCTTCTTGCAAAACCCAGCCACGGCCGTTCCGATAAAAAAGAAAATTAACTGCAGCATCAGCAATCCAACCATTAGAATTATAACATCACTCATAAACGACTCGTCGCTTGCAAAATAGCCAATAAAATAAACTGAAGAAAGTGAAGTTACTAGATTCAAAACCAAAATGTTAAATAAGCCTGCTAAAATCTTTTCAGATAAAACCCTAAACCTTGATATCGGCTTTGCAAATAAAAATTCTGACGTTTTATCGCGCTCCTCTTTTGAAACTATTCCAGCCCCCAACAATACCGCATGAACAGTTACCATCAGGGCTATATACACATACAAAACACCAAAATAGCCACTAGCCTTGGTTAAATCAAAGCCAGTTAAGCCAAAAATAGCCTGTACAGACTTTGGAAATTGCGACATCAGCTCTACCACAGCCTGACTATTGCCTTTAAACGAGGCGTATTTTGCCATCCCCGAGGCCACCAACATTACCATTCCCAAGCACCAGAATAGCAAGCCCTTGCGATATACTTTCAATTCTCGTAAAAATATATTCATGACGCCGCCCTGATATCTTTCCTTGAATATATTAAATAGCTAGCAATTACTGCAATAAACACAACAACTAATTCAATATATAGATAATTTATCTCATATAAACCCTTATCAATAACGTAGTTTAAATCATAAAATTTAAACGGACAAATATATCTAACATTATCATTGCCGACAATCGAGCCTAGCATTCCAATAATAAAAAAACCAAAAACAGTCGGCAAAGTAACTGCAACTGGCGATTTGATCTTTTTGATTAACATTGAAAACAAAATACCTAGCGCCAAAAAGAATAATTGAATCAAAAAAAACGAAGCTAAAATCAGGGAAAATATTTGAATATCCAGTCCATCCGTGGAAACAATACCTGCAACTATATATGAAGTTAAACTAAAGACGGTATTTGTAATCAATATCAAACCAAATGAAGCAAAAAGCTTACTAGTAAACACCTTAAATCGGCTAATCGGTTTAGTCAGCAAGAAATCCACAGTTTTTCCACTATCTTCCTTTGACATTATTCCAACCCCTAAATTCATAGCTTGCACTGCCCCGGCAAGCGTGGCAAATGTAAATATATATGCAAAAAATCCATAAATTGTAAAAAAATTAGCTAGCGATATATCTAAAGCGTCCCGCATCGCCGCTGGCAAGTTAGCCATAATCGCGCGAGTTGCATCAACATCCCTAGTAAATGCCGGATACATAAATAAGAATACGGTTACAAGCGTACATAGCGACAATATCCATATTAACGTCGAGCTACGGTAAGCTTTTATCTCTCGCAAAAATATATTCATTATTTTTTATCCGCCACGTAATAGTGCATGAAAATTTCTTCTAGATCAGGCTCTTCGACTAATAGATTCGTTAGCTCAAAACCGGCAATTAACTTTATAGCTTCATTTATATTGCCCTTAAGTAAAAAGCTTGCATTATTATCGTCAAAAGCTAAATCGCTCACTCCGATAAGTTCAGTAACTTGCTTACGATCAATCTCACCCTTAAATTCTAGCTTAAATCTCTTGTGCGTGTCCTTGGCCAAATCCTTGATATTATCAATTTTTACGATCTTTCCGTCCTTAATAATCGCCACACGATCACAAAGCTTTTGCACCTCACTTAGTATGTGCGACGAAAACAAGATTGTTACACCTTTTTTGTTCTCTTCTCGCAACAGGTCAAAAAACCGTTGTTGCATCAATGGGTCAAGTCCGCCAGTTGGCTCGTCTAAAATTATCAATTTCGGTTCGTGTAATAAACCCTGAATGATGCCAACTTTTTTCTTATTACCATACGACAGATCGTCGATCTTCTTCTTTAAATCCAGATCCAGATATTCGGCTAATTCCTTTATCTTTTTCAAAATTACCGCTTGGTCCTTTTTGTAAAAACTTCCCGAATATTTCAACAGGTCTATTACCCTCATGCCATCGTAATAAAAGACCTCTGATGGCAAATATCCTATATCCTCTTTGATTTCAGGACCAAATTCAATAATATCCTTGCCAAATATTGTTGCGCTACCGCTGGTTGGATAAACCAAACCTAACAGTGTTCTAATCGTAGTCGATTTACCAGCCCCATTTGGCCCAATAAAACCAAATATCTCACCTTCTTTGATCTCAAGATCGATCTCACTAATACCCAGCGATTTTCCATAATATTTAGTCAGTTTTTTTGTTTCAATAATATTCACGGCAATCCCCAAATTATTACAAGTTATCTGTAATAATCATAATTCTTATGTGAATTATTATCAATCTAAGCTCTATTAAAGCGCACAACTACCGCCGTTAATATAGCGGCAAACAAAGCGCATATAGTTGCGACTATAACATTTTGTATCGCATCATTGGATTGCTCGCTTAAACTTTTTGCGGGTACTATTTCTTTTTTAGTCGTTGCTGTCGATAAAATAGATTGATCTTGGTGGCTGATACTCGTAATATTATTGTCAATAAACATTCCGCCAGACCAAACACCAAAGCTATCTTTCATCGAATCACCATCGCCCACTCGGACAACGTCATCGGTTCGAATGTCATTGTTAGCAATCGAAACAATCTGATTTTTTGTATCATTCTTTGTAACAGGCAGCTGAACCACTGGCTCTTTATTCGTTGGGGATTCTGGTTTAAAACAACCTATCACCTGGTATAAATCAACATTTTCGCCTGAATATGACTTACCGTAAATATGCACCGTATGGTACCCCTCTTCTAAGTCCTCAGGTAAATCAATTTCAGTGTTAAACGAACCATCGTCAGCGACTGTATATTGACCAAGTGAACGCGGAGTTGAATTGATCTCTACATCAATTATCGAATACGGCATCAGTGCGTATTTTGCCAATCTTAAATTCATCTTAGCATATCTCACTTCTATCCAAGCAACATTGCTAACAAAATCAACCAATTTCTGTTCGGGATAATTATGATAAGCGCCCGGTAACCAATAAGATGAAGGCTCTGGCGCTGAAACATTTTGCGGGCACGAAACTTGTCCATTGCAATAATCATAGGTTTCGATATTACCGTTAGTAGCGGCCAGTATTGCCCCGCCGCAAGCTGGTGTCCCAAGGCATTAGGGTGAAAACTATCTTGACCAACCAATTTAACCCAGCTCAGCCAATCACCAGGAAGGCCAATATCATCACCCGCTTTTATAAAATTAGCCGCCTCTTCAGGGCTACTTCCACACATTCTGTGATTACCATAGCTATCCTCAAAACTAATATATTTTATTCCAACCTTTTTCGCTGCAGCTTTAATTATTTGATTAAGGTAAATTACCCCTTCATCAATAAACCTTCGTTCGACCGAATCAAGCAACAGCTCTCTTAGTGCGCTACACTCCCCTGACGGCTCAATAAATCTTGGGTATACAATAGCGTATATTTTTGAGTTAGGCGAGTCATTTTGTAAATTCTGATAAGTTGTTACTAGTTTATTAAACAAACCTTTCATTTCAACCGCAGTTTTTTCTCGACCCTCAATTGTCCCAGCCCAACTACATGTATCAGGACCTAAGCAAGCCCGTAATTTATCTGCAAATCCAACGTCATTTCCACCAATACCGACAGTAATCACTTTTGGTTGATAATCTCTCACAAAAGTTTCTTGGTGAACCCTGCCTGGCAAGAAACCGTCCTTAGCAACTGACTGAAGATTTTCTTTTTCAACTAAACTTTTATTCGGAATTAGACTAATCAAATCTGTTATCTTTATCCGCGCCAACAATATATGAGGCTGTAGCAAACAAGCAGGCCAATGCTTTTATTATTGTTTAAATTCATATTAAACGCATACAAATATACACGAATAATCTCCAAAAAAACACCATTCATTCTTAAAGTTAAACCAGACAATACAGTTTTAGATTATTTAGTATTAAATTTATCAAAATATACCTAATTTTAAATATGAGCTATATAGTTTTTAATTATTCACAGCCCCAGCCGTCGCCATCTCTATCAAGCCCATATATATCTGTGCCTATTACCTGCACCGGACCATAGGCATAGGCGGGTCCGTTACCACTTCCACCCGCACAATCTACATCGCTAGCAATAGGAACGCAACCTGAATAATTAGAATCACAATTAGAGACTGGTTTAACATACGTCCCCAGAATAGTTACTTCGTTAATCGGATTAGTTGTAATAACTTCATTAGAAGTTCGGTTTTTTTCAATTCCGTCAACTAGCGTAATTGTATATGTAATTGTTTTTACACCCTCAACGCCAACTGTTTGTATTTTAGTAGAACCTTTTGTCATATCAGCACTCTCAATTGTTTGTTTTTCAAATGGTATTTTTTCTGTCTTAACTTCAGTTTTTGTTGTCGTAACTGGCTCAGATTTCGCCTCCACCTTTGTAGTTTTAACCGTGTCTACTTCTGTGGTATTTGACTTTGGCGACATAGCGGAAACCGTAATAAGACTTCCTGCAGCAAGCGCAAGAACTAAACTCGTTCTACCGACAACAGTTAATTCACTTAACCATTTTTTTATATTAACCATACACTTCTCCTTATTTTGACCCAAGTATGCTCTTATTTTTATAACAATTCAAGCAATACAAAGTATTGTGTAGTTTTTTATTCATAGAAACTAATCCTATAAGTATTCTAAGCAAGAAATAAGTTAATTAAATTATGTTAAAATATTAACAGATGAAAATACTAGGAATTGAAAGTAGCTGCGACGAAACTGCCGCGTCTGTTGTACAGGACGGGCGTATTTTACTTAGCAACGTAATTAACTCGCAAATCGACATTCACGCAGTTTACGGAGGCGTAGTTCCAGAGGTCGCCGCTCGCAGCCATATCGAGGTCATAAATCCTGTTATAAACCAAGCTTTAACTGAGGCCAACGCAACCTGGGACGACATCGATGCCATTGCCGTAACCTACGCACCAGGCCTAATCGGATCACTACTAGTCGGCACTTTGGCCGCACGCACATTAGCGGTTTTAAAAAACAAACCCCTCTACCCCATTCATCACGTCGAGGCCCATGTCTACGCCAACTTTCTAAATAAGTCTCAGCCCAAATTTCCAATCCTAGCGCTAATCGTCAGTGGTGGTCATTGCCAATTAGTCCTGTTCCGCGACCATGGCGACTACGAATTACTTGGCCAAACCCAAGATGACGCCGTTGGTGAAGCTTTCGACAAAGTCGCTAAAATTATTGGACTCCCCTACCCTGGCGGCCCTTCAATAGCTAGCGCAGCTATGCACGGCAATCCAACAGCTTATCATTTGCCAAAAGCCAAGCTATCAGGTAAATACGACTTTAGTTTTTCTGGCCTTAAAACAGCCGTTCTAAGAGCCGTCCAACGCGAAGTGGGCGTTGACTTTACTTTCCCATCATCAGGCCTTGCAGAGCGCCTAAACGACGTACAAAGACATGATTTTGCCGCTAGCTTCCAACGAATAGCTATCGAAACCCTTGTTGACAAAACTAAAAAGGCATTTTATGATTACAGTCCAAATTCAGTCGTAATTGCAGGTGGTGTCGCCGCTAATCAAGAGCTTCGCCGAATTCTGTCCCAGCAAATCCCCTTGCCTATCGAATATGCACCTATGAATTTATGCACCGATAACGCCGCTATGGTCGCCACACTTGGATACTACTACGCCCAGAAAAAACAACCAACCAGTCCATTTGAACTCGAGGTAATACCTAGTTTATCAATGACCAAAACTAATTGGTAAATTATTTTTTACGAAAAACCGACTTTGATTTACGTATAACCTTTTTAGCCATAGGCAAACCTTTTGTCCACAATCCATAAAAGACAGATAGTTGACAATCAAAAGTCCCAGCTAGCTCAGTTTCTTGATCTGTCCAACCCTTTTTGAATGTCGTAATACCACCATCCAACAATCCGCCAAAGTCATAACGAATTAAACCCCACTCTTTACACTTACGAATCGCATACCATTTCAGCATGTAATTCGCCCTTAGCTGCTGCCCCAACTCATTCATACCGCCATAAAGCTCATAAGCCGTATCGGCACTAATCGCCAGCCATAAAAACGCAACCGGCTGATTATCAACATAGGCCGCAAAAACCGGCGAAAAATCGCCCAACTTATCAAAAACATCACGATAGTATTGCCTATCGTGCAAATCAAACCCTGCTCGCTGCGCCGTTTGATCATAAACATCCAAACATTTTTCCAGCTCGGTAACATCTCTAATCATATTGATCTTAATATTTTCGGCTGCTGATTTGCGGATATATTGCCTAGTTTTCTTAGCCATCACACTCAACAAATCAGATTCTGATTTATTGAGGTCAAGAATTATAGTTCGCGCCGGCAAAATATGATTATCAGAGGTATTCCAATCAGTTTTAGTTCTAAATTTCTCTTCATCCGGCTCGATAGTAATCGCCACACTGTGAAAAGTTTTTTTGACACACCCCTTTAATCCAGCCAGTAAATCATCTCTATTTTCAATCGCTACCACTGGCCCACGCGGCACGTACGCCAAAGATTTCAAAGGCCAAGGCAGTTTTTTAATTAAAACCTGAATAGCACCAGTTAGATCATCGTTATCATTGTAAAAAAACAACCGACAAGCCGACCAACCATGAGACGCCTTTAGATCTCCCCAACCCCAAAGCTGCAATGGATGTCCACCGTTATCTAATATATAATCGTCCCACTCTGTCTTATTCTGGCACTGCATTAACCTAGTCATACAACCTATTATACAACGTATCCTTAAAACAAGATTGTGATATAATAATTATTGAAAACAAACACGTGGAAAAAGGAGCAAACATAAGGGGTTTTCACAGGAAAATCACTGTTATTCTTGTGTGCTAATTTCACGTGAAACATTTAAATTGAAAGTTCTTATTTAATTAACATGAAACTACCAAAAGCCTACGAACCAAACCAATACGAGCCTAATATTTATGCCATGTGGGAGGAGAGCGGCGCTTTCAATCCAACAGGTGTCGGCGAACCTTACAGTATTGTCATGCCACCACCAAACGCCAACGGCAATTTGCACGTTGGACATGCCCTTGCCTTTAATTTGCAAGATATATCTATTCGTTATCACCGTATGAAGGGTAGGGACACGATCTATATTCCAGGTGCCGACCACGCTGGATTTGAAACATGGGTAGTTTATGACAAAATCTTGGAAAAAGAGGGTAAAAACCGCTTTGATTTCTCGCGCGAACAGCTATACAGCCAGGTTTGGAACTTTGTCGACCAACAACGCGGCAACATGGAACTCCAGCTACGCGCCCTAGGTCTAAGTGCTAGTTGGGATAATCTCGTCTTTACTCTTGATAAGAAAGTTATCGACACCGTTAATAATACCTTCAAAAAAATGTGGGATGATGGCCTTATTTACAGAGGTGAGCGCATGGTTAATTACAGTACTAAATACCGTACCAGCTACGCCGATATTGAAGTAGATCACAAGTTAGAGAAGGGGACACTGTGGCAAATTGCATATCCAATGCTCGATAAGATTGGTGAAATTATCGTCTCGACAACACGCCCCGAAACCCTCTTCGGCGACACCGCAATTGCCGTACATCCAGATGACGAACGCTACAAAGATATGATAGGTACGCGGGTTATGCTACCTCTAACAGAAAAAGAAATACCGATCATTGCTGATGATTATGTTGATATGAATTTTGGCACAGGCGCAGTCAAGATTACACCCGCCCATGATCCAAACGATTTCGAAATGGGCAAACGACATAATTTGCCACGTATTCAAGTAATTGATTTCGATGGCACAATGATGAACGTACCACAGCAATTTTTTGGCCTAGATGTAGACACTGCACGCAAGCGCACTCTAGCAGCCCTAGAGGCCCAAGAATTACTAAGAGGCGAGACGACAATTGAGCACACTGTTGGCTATGACTACAAAAGCGGCCTACCAATTCAACCGCTAGTAAAAGAACAGTGGTTTATCAAGGTCAAGCCACTAGCTGAACGCGCAAAACAGGCACTACTAAACGACGGTATTACTTTTACTCCAAAAAGTCGTAAGAATATCCTAATCCAATACCTAGACAACCTACATGACTGGAACATATCACGCCAAATCCCATGGGGGATTCCAATTCCAGCCTTCCAAAATCTTGACGACTCCAATGACTGGATTTACAACGACCAAGTCGATGAAAAAGTCATAACCGTCGACGGCAAAACCTACAAACGCGAAGAAGATACCTTTGACACCTGGTTTAGCAGTAGTCAATGGCCATTTATTACCACCGAAGCCATCGAAGATGGCCCTCTAAGCCGATTTTATCCCAACAGCGTCATGGGCACAGGTAGCGACCTACTTGACCGCTGGGTGGCTCGTATGATCATGCTGGGGCTATATATTACAGATCGCGTTCCATTTAAACACGTTTATCTAAACGGTATGGTTCTGGATGAAAAGGGCCAAAAAATGAGCAAAAGCAAGGGCAACGTCATCAACCCAATCGAAACAATCGCCGAGTATGGTTCTGACGCTCTCAGACTAGGAGTCGTCTCTAATCGAAGTGCTGGCCAAAACCAAGCCTTTAGCGCTGGTCGAATCTTATCTGGTCGAAACTTTTGTAACAAACTTTGGAACATCGCTCGTTTTATCGAAGCAAAAATAGGGGATAGTTATAAACCTCATAATCCTCGACCAACAACCCTTGCCGACCACTGGATTATTGATAAATTAAATAAAGCTGTCGCAAAAACTGGCCGACAAATAGAAACTTATCGCTACGCCGAAGCTGGCGACACCATGTATCACGCAATTTGGGATAATGTTGCCGATTGGTATATCGAATCATGCAAATACCAAGATAACCCAGCTATGCTAGCCTGGGTACTCGACACCTGCCTTAAATTAGCTCATCCTTTTGCGCCATTTGTCACTGAAACGATCTGGCAAACAATGTCATGGCACAAAGACCTGCTCATCAAAGCTGCGTGGCCAGAACCAATCAATTACGATGAGATTGCAGCTGCCGAATACTCTCGACTTAAAAAGTTAGTAGTTGAGGCTCGCTATGTTACCGCCGAATTACCCGGCAATGACAAATACGTCATGTTGTATCAAAATGACAGCTTGATCGCCGACAACCTTGAACTAATTAAAAAGCTAGCTAAACTAAAAGACATTCAATTGACCGATCAACCTCGCGGATTAAGACTGGCTGCAAGTGGGCGAGAAGCTTGGCTTGATATTTCAGCCGAAACCCTCTATGAACACCAAAATAACCTCGAAAAAAGATTAGCCGAGGTTCACATTGATATCAAGGCCCTAAATGGTCGCCTTGAAAATAAAAGCTATATTGAAAAAGCTCCAACTAAGCTTGTTGAGGAAACTCGCCAGAACCTTAAGCACAAAGAAGAGTACCGAGACCGTCTAGTAAAAGAGCTAGAAGTTATAAATTAGTTGCACTCGAAAAATCATTACCAAAACCATCACCGCCAAATCGCTTTTTAACAGTCTGATTTTTATCATCTTCATCACGAGGTCGATTAGCAGGCGTCTGCGCCCTTAGATCATGCGTGCTGTTACCATAAGTACCGGTGTCGATATGTATATGCTTTCCAGTAGAGAGCAAATTTTGTCGATGTTCGGACGCATTGCTTTTAGCAATCAAAGTTTCAGCCTGTACACCATGAGATAAGATACCAGACAAGGCTAAGACCGACATGACGATTGATAGGGGATTGAAATTTCTAATTGACATATTTTTAAATTATTTTTTTATTTTCGTTAATTTATGTAACGAATATAGCATAAGTTTTATAAATTGTCAATATTAGCGTACTAACTCACAACCATTGCAACATAAAAGCAGGCTCCGTAAACTGTAGTTAATATCACTCAATTACAGAAAGGAGGCCTGCTATGGCCTATTCTAT